>NZ_CM200278.1:0-10000 GCF_051842955.2 Metabacillus sp. Hm71
TTGGAGAATATATCCGAACTTTGGAGTAAAGCTTTAGGTGAGATCGAAAAGAAGATAAGTAAGCCTAGCTTTGAAACATGGCTAAAATCGACGAAGGCCCATGCGATTCAGGGTGATACGCTAACCATAACCGCTCCGAATGAGTTTGCGAGAGATTGGCTGGAGTCTAGGTACTTACATTTAATTGCCGATACAATCTATCAATTAACAGGTGAAGAATTTGCTATTAAATTTATTATTCCTCAAAACCAAATGGATGATGAATTTTTACCTAATTCGCCTATAAAACAAGTAAATAAAGCGGAAGCAGAACATACTGAGCTGCCGCAAAATATGCTGAATCCGAAATATACTTTTGATACGTTTGTTATTGGATCTGGTAACCGATTTGCACATGCCGCATCATTAGCAGTTGCTGAAGCACCCGCCAAAGCCTATAATCCTTTATTTATCTATGGAGGCGTAGGATTAGGTAAAACTCACTTGATGCATGCCATCGGACATTATGTTATTGATCACAAACCTTCAGCAAAGGTCGTTTATTTGTCCTCTGAAAAATTTACTAATGAATTTATCAATTCAATCCGTGACAACAAAGCTGTTGATTTTAGAAATAAATACAGAAGTGTTGATGTTTTATTAATTGATGATATTCAATTCCTTGCTGGAAAAGAACAAACCCAAGAGGAATTTTTCCATACATTTAACACATTGCATGAAGAAAGCAAGCAAATTGTTATCTCAAGTGACCGTCCGCCTAAGGAGATCCCAACTCTTGAGGACAGGCTGCGTTCGCGTTTTGAATGGGGCTTAATCACAGATATTACCCCGCCGGATCTGGAAACAAGGATAGCTATTTTACGAAAAAAAGCAAAAGCAGAAGGCCTCGATATTCCGAATGAGGTCATGCTTTATATTGCCAACCAAATTGACTCAAACATTCGCGAATTAGAAGGGGCACTGATTCGAGTTGTTGCCTATTCATCCCTTATAAATAAAGATATCAATGCTGATTTAGCAGCAGAAGCATTAAAAGATATCATTCCAAATTCCAAGCCGAAAATCATTTCGATCAGTGATATTCAACGTATAGTAGGTCAAGAATTCCAGGTTAAATTAGAGGATTTTAAAGCAAAAAAACGAACGAAATCTGTCGCATTTCCACGACAAATTGCGATGTATTTATCAAGGGAATTAACAGATTCTTCTCTTCCTAAAATAGGTGAAGAATTCGGAGGGCGTGACCATACAACCGTCATCCATGCTCACGAAAAAATTTCAAAAATGCTCCAAAATGACGAGCAGCTCCAAAAACAATTGAAGGAAATTACGGGGCTTCTTAAAGGCTCATAAGAAAAGCGCAAGCGCCTTTTACATTCCTAGCATTTAAAGCTAAGTAAAAAAGTGATTATTCTTGATTAAAAAGAAAAAATCAATCTGAACATTGTGAATAACTAATACGGATATATACACAGTCTTTCCACATGTGGATAGGCTGTGTTTCCTTTCGTTCACCTTAGTTATCCACATTTCCACAGTCCCTACTAGTACTTCTACTATATTTTTAAATAATAAATATATACCTAAATTCTAAATTTCGCCCAAAAAAGGAGGAGTTATTTCATGAAATTCATTATCCAACGAGACCATTTGGTGCAAAGTGTTCAGGATGTCATGAAGGCTGTATCTTCAAGAACAACCATACCCATTTTGACAGGTATAAAAATTGTCGCAAATTCTGAAGGAGTCACTTTAACAGGAAGCGACTCTGACATCTCAATAGAATCATTTATTCCTGTTGAGGAAAATGGACAGGAAATTGTCGAAATTATTCAAAGCGGAAGCATTGTTTTACAAGCCAGATTTTTTAGTGAAATTGTTAAAAAACTACCAATGGATATTGTCGAAATTGAAGTAGGAAATCACCATTCAACAGTTATTCGTTCAGGAAAAGCAGAATTTAGTTTAAATGGTTTAGATGCCGAAGAATATCCTCAGTTACCACAGGTTGAAGAAGAAAATATCTTCAAAATTCCTACTGATTTGTTAAAAGCAATGATCCGTCAAACCGTATTTGCTGTTTCTACATCTGAAACCAGACCTATTTTGACAGGGGTAAACTGGAAGCTGGAAAATGGAGAACTTATCTGTATTGCAACAGATAGTCATCGTCTTGCTTTAAGAAAAGCAGCAATCGCTAATGAAAACCAAAGCTCCTACAATGTTGTTATTCCTGGTAAAAGCTTAAGTGAGCTTAGTAAAATTTTAGATGATACAAGTGACT
Source organism: Metabacillus sp. Hm71 (assembly GCF_051842955.2). Taxonomy (NCBI): domain Bacteria; kingdom Bacillati; phylum Bacillota; class Bacilli; order Caryophanales; family Bacillaceae; genus Metabacillus; species Metabacillus sp. Hm71. The sequence goes on from NZ_CM200278.1 coordinate 2,285, forward strand.
TAATCGAAATTGTTATTACAGAAAACCAAGTTTTATTTAAAGCAAAAAACCTATTATTTTTCTCTAGATTGCTAGATGGAAACTACCCAGACACATCACGCTTAATTCCTTCTGATAGCAAAACAAACATGACAATTCACTCAAAGGAATTTTTACAAGCTATCGATCGTGCATCATTACTTGCAAAGGAAGCGAGAAATAATGTTGTTAAGCTTTCAACACTGACAGATGGAATGATTGAAATCTCTTCAAATTCACCAGAGATCGGTAAAGTAAGTGAAGAAATTCAGACATCCGAGATTCAAGGTGAAGAATTAAAAATTTCATTTAGTGCGAAATATGTCATGGATGCCTTAAAAGCACTTGAAGGTACAGAAATAAATGTTAATTTTACTGGTGCAATGAGACCATTTGTTATAAAAACAACAGATGATGACTCAATGCTGCAATTAATTCTACCGGTAAGAACTTATTAAGAGAAAATTTCACGAATAAAAGGGGACTGGCTCAAGTGTCAGCCTCTTTTCTATTTTTTGAAAATGGAGAGGTATAGGTATTTGGAACTAACCTCTTTGTTTAATCCTTTGATTTGTATATCTGGAATGGACACGAGGAACGAAAGTACTAGTGAGGTTGTATTTTTCTTTATATATTTAGTAAAATATAAAGTTAGAGACTCCTGAAGGATGGTGGTTCACATGGTAAAACAAGTAAATATTGAAACAGAGTTTATTACACTAGGACAATTTTTAAAACTGGCTGATGTCATTCAATCGGGCGGAATGGCAAAATGGTTTTTAGGGGAATATGAAATATTTGTAAATAATGAACCGGAAAATCGCCGAGGAAAAAAATTAAGAGATGGCGATGTTGTTTATATTCCTAATTTTGGCACATATATTGTGAAAAATTAAGTTGGTGTACAAAATTTGTATATAAAAGAGTTAAAACTAAAAGATTACCGAAATTACGAAGATTTACTAATCCAGTTTGAAAATAGAGTCAATGTGATCCTTGGAGAAAATGCTCAAGGGAAAACAAATGTAATGGAATCTATTTTTGTTCTTGCCATGGCGAAATCACATCGAACGTCAAATGATAAAGAATTAATTCGTTGGGATAAAGAGTATGCTAAAATAGAAGGTAGCGTAGAAAAATATAATCGTTCAACAGAACTTCAGTTAATCATTTCAAAAAAAGGGAAAAAGGCTAAATTAAATCATCTTGAGCAAGAAAAATTGAGCCAATATGTCGGGGCAATGAATGTCATAATGTTTGCACCGGAAGACTTGAATTTAGTGAAAGGCAGCCCTGCTGTGAGAAGAAGATTTATAGATATGGAAATTGGTCAAGTGTCAGCCGTCTATCTTCATGATTTGAGCCGTTATCAGAAAATCATGCAACAAAGAAATCATTATTTAAAGCTGCTGCAAATAAAAAAACAAACAGATCAAACCATGCTGGATGTGTTAACTGCTCAATTATGTGAAGCAGCTGCGAAGATTATTCATAAGCGATTGCAATTTATCAATGAGTTGCAAAAATGGGCACAGCCGATTCATTCAGGAATTAGCAGAGGTTTAGAAACGTTAGATATTAAATATAAACCGTCTGTAGAGGTATCAGAAGACAATGAATTGACGAAAATGATAGATGCGTATGAACAAAAATTTGCTAAAATAAGAGAGAAAGAAATTGAACGAGGGACAACACTTGCCGGACCTCATCGCGATGATATGATTTTTAATGTGAATGGACATGATGTTCAAACGTACGGATCTCAAGGTCAACAACGAACAACTGCTCTATCCTTAAAACTTGCAGAAATAGATTTGATTCATAATGAGATTGGAGAATATCCAATCCTTTTACTTGATGACGTATTGTCTGAGCTTGATGATTATAGGCAATCCCATTTATTAAATACGATTCAAGGAAAGGTGCAAACTTTTGTAACAACGACCAGTGTTGAAGGCATTGACCACCAAACATTAAAAGAAGCAGCTACTTTCCATGTACATGCAGGAAAGCTTTCAGACGATTAACGAGGTGATTACCATGTATATTCATCTAGGTGACAATTTTGTTGTCCCTTCCAAAGAGGTTGTTATGATATTAGATCGTCAATCATCAAAGGCTTCTACGATCGTTGCTGAATTTTTGGAAAAACAAAAAGATAAAATGGTTCAGCTTGCAAATGGTGAAGCAAAATCAATTATTATAACGCTGGATAATATTTATTTTTCCCCGTTGTCGTCAAGCACATTAAAAAAACGAGCGCAAATCGCTTTTGACATAGATCATTAATAGAGATATTCATTCAAAGAATGCTTTAGGAAAAGTGTAGGTGAATCAGTGTGACGATGGAAGAAAATAAAGTTCAACAACAATCATACGACGCAGATCAGATTCAGGTTTTAGAAGGCTTAGAAGCGGTACGAAAACGCCCTGGTATGTATATTGGTTCCACAAGCGGAAAGGGACTGCATCACCTTGTATGGGAAATTGTTGATAATAGTATAGATGAGGCATTAGCCGGATTTTGCGATGAGATCAATGTAACCATTGAGGAAGATAATAGTATTACTGTGAAGGATAATGGGCGTGGTATTCCAGTTGGAATCCATGAAAAAATGGGGCGTCCAGCCGTAGAGGTCATTATGACCGTTCTACATGCAGGGGGGAAATTTGGCGGCGGAGGCTATAAAGTTTCCGGCGGACTCCATGGTGTAGGGGCTTCAGTAGTTAATGCTCTTTCAACAGAACTAACCGTCACTGTACATCGTGAAGGGAAAATACATTTCCAAAAATTCCAAAAAGGTGTTCCGGTTGCGGATTTAGAGGTAATAGGCGAAACAGATGTGACAGGAACGACAACACATTTTAAACCTGATCCGGAAATCTTCACAGAAACAACGGTTTATGATTATGAAATTCTTGCTAATCGTATACGGGAATTAGCGTTCCTTAATCGCGGGTTGAAAATTACCATTGAGGATAAGCGTGAAAATAAACGAAGCAATGAATACCACTACGAGGGTGGAATTAAATCATATGTTGAGCATTTAAATCGTACTCGTGAAGTAATCCATGATGAGCCTGTATATATTGAGGGCGAAAAAGACGGGATCACAACCGAAATTGCCATTCAGTATAATGACAGCTATACAAGTAATATCTATTCTTTTGCGAATAATATTCATACCTATGAAGGTGGTACACATGAGGCAGGCTTCAAAACAGCCTTAACCCGTGTCATTAATGATTATGCAAGGAAAAACAAAATCTTTAAAGAGAATGATGATAATCTTTCAGGTGAAGATGTTCGTGAAGGGATTACTGCAATCATCTCTATAAAACATCCTGATCCACAGTTCGAAGGACAAACAAAAACGAAGCTGGGAAATTCAGAGGTGCGAACAGTAACAGATTCTATTTTTTCAGAAGCATTTGATAAGTTTTTACTGGAAAATCCTTCTGTAGCAAGGAAAATCGTTGATAAAGGATTAATGGCAGCTAGAGCACGACTTGCAGCCAAAAAGGCTCGTGAATTAACAAGAAGAAAAAGCGCCCTTGAAATTTCAAACCTTCCAGGGAAACTAGCGGATTGCTCTTCAAAGGATCCATCCATTAGCGAGCTTTATATCGTTGAGGGTGACTCTGCAGGAGGATCTGCAAAACAAGGAAGAGACCGCCATTTCCAAGCAATTCTGCCTTTGAGAGGGAAAATTCTCAATGTCGAAAAGGCCAGATTGGATAAGATTTTGTCAAATAATGAAATCAGAGCCATAATCACAGCCTTAGGAACAGGAATTGGAGAGGATTTTGATACGTCCAAGGCACGTTACCATAAGGTTGTGATTATGACGGATGCAGATGTGGATGGAGCCCATATTCGTACGCTTCTATTAACATTCTTCTACCGTTATATGAGGGGAATCATTGAAAAAGGGTTTGTTTACATTGCACAGCCGCCGTTATATAAAATTCAACAGGGAAAGCGAATTGAATATGCTTATAACGATAGCCAGCTTGATAAAATCCTTGCGGAACTGCCGCAGCAGCCTAAGCCTGGGATTCAAAGATACAAAGGTTTAGGGGAAATGAATCCTGATCAATTATGGGAAACAACAATGGCGCCAGAAACACGTACACTGCTGCAGGTAACGCTTGAGGATGCAATTGATGCGGATGAAACATTCGATACGTTAATGGGTGATAAAGTAGAGCCGCGCCGTAATTTCATTGAAGAAAATGCACAATATGTTAAGAATTTAGATATTTAAATCAAAAAACTCCTCATTTTCGGTGAGGTGTTTTTTGATAATAAATCCCCAAGAATTGTATAAACGAATATTATTCTACGAAATTAATGTGTAATCTTTCACTAACATTGATATAATGGAGAATAGGCAATTAATTGGGCGGTATAGATTATTTTTTTAAAACATTTATTTGGCTCTCCCAATTTAAAATATGAAAAGAACAAAGGGAGGTTATTTTAGGATGTCGGAAAATCAAAATTCGCAAGTAATTGAAAGAAATATTAGTAATGAAATGCGTGAGTCCTTTTTAGGCTATGCAATGAGTGTTATTGTTTCACGTGCTTTACCAGATGTTCGAGATGGGTTGAAACCTGTACATCGCCGTATTTTATATGCGATGAATGATTTAGGGATGACCTCGGATAAGCCATTTAAAAAATCAGCACGTATCGTTGGTGAAGTAATAGGTAAATACCACCCTCATGGCGACTCTGCTGTTTATGAAACAATGGTCCGTATGGCTCAAGATTTCAACTTTCGATACATGTTAGTAGACGGACATGGAAACTTCGGCTCTGTTGATGGTGATTCGGCAGCGGCAATGCGTTATACAGAGGCACGGATGTCTAAAATTTCAATGGAACTCATCCGTGATATTAACAAGGATACGATTGACTATCAGGATAACTATGATGGTTCTGAAAGAGAACCTGTTGTGCTTCCGGCAAGATTCCCTAACCTTTTAGTCAATGGTGCTACTGGAATTGCTGTTGGTATGGCTACAAATATACCTCCGCATCAGTTAGGTGAAATCATTGATGGTGTACTTGCCATTAGCAAAGATCCTGATATTACCATTCCCGAATTGATGGAAATTATCCCTGGCCCAGACTTTCCTACTGCTGGACAAATTATCGGAAGAAGCGGAATCCGCAAGGCTTATGAAACTGGACGCGGATCGATTACACTGCGCGCGAAGGTGGAAATTGAGGAAAAGCCGTCAGGTAAACAAGTCATTATTGTAAAAGAAATCCCTTATCAAGTTAATAAAGCAAAGCTGGTTGAGAAAATAGCCGAGCTTGTCCGGGATAAAAAAATTGATGGAATAACAGATTTACGCGATGAATCTGACCGAACCGGTATGCGGGTTGTGATCGAGGTTCGTAAGGATGCAAACGCAAATGTTCTCTTAAACAACCTTTATAAACAAACGGCATTACAAACAAGCTTTGGAATTAATATGCTCGCGTTAGTTAACGGCCATCCAAAGGTACTAAACATTAAGCAAATGCTCCATCATTATTTAGAGCATCAAAAGGTTGTTATTAAGCGCAGAACAGCTTTTGAATTAAGAAAGGCTGAGGCACGTGCTCATATTCTTGAAGGCTTAAGAATAGCATTGGATCACTTAGATGAAGTGATAACTCTTATTCGTAATTCACAAACAACTGATATTGCCCGGAATGGATTAATGGAGCAATTTTCATTAAGTGAAAAACAAGCGCAAGCGATACTAGATATGAGGCTTCAAAGATTAACTGGATTAGAAAGAGAAAAAATTGAAGAAGAATATCAATCACTTATTAAACTTATTGCAGAATTAAAAGCAATTCTAGCAGATGAAGAAAAAGTACTAGCCATTATTCGTGAAGAGCTTCTTGAATTAAAAGAGCGATTCAACGATGAACGCCGTACTGAAATTGTCGCTGGAGGGCTTGAAAATATCGAAGATGAGGATTTAATTCCAGTAGAGAATATTGTTATCACATTAACTCATAATGGGTATATTAAACGTCTTCCAGTATCAACCTATCGCACGCAAAAGCGCGGTGGTAGAGGTGTCCAAGGAATGGGTACCAATGAAGATGATTTCGTTGAACAACTATTAACGACTTCGACTCATGATACGATTCTGTTCTTTACAAATAAGGGAAAAGTATATCGCGCAAAAGGCTACGAAATTCCTGAATTCAGCAGAACAGCAAAAGGACTCCCGATTATTAATCTTTTAAGTGTTGAAAAGGATGAATGGGTCAATGCAATTATCCCTGTTTCTGAATTTGTAGATGATTGGTTCCTATTCTTTACAACAAAAGAAGGGGTCTCTAAACGTTCACCATTATCACAATTTGCCAACATTCGAAATAATGGTTTAATTGCTGTTAGCTTACGTGAAGCAGATGAGCTTATTTCTGTTAAACTAACAGATGGTTCGAAGGATATTATTATTGGAACAAAAAATGGAATGCTGATCCGTTTCCCAGAGTCAGATGTTCGTTCTATGGGACGTACTGCCACTGGTGTAAAAGGGATCTCATTAGATGAGGACGACGAGGTAGTAGGAATGGAAATCCTTGATGAAGGTGTTGACGTATTAATTGTTACTAGCAATGGATATGGAAAACGGACCCCATCTGAGGAATACAGAATTCAAAGTCGTGGCGGTAAAGGCTTAAAAACATGTAATATTACTGAGAAAAATGGTCGTGTGGTTTCTGTTAAAGCTGCTACCGGAGAAGAAGATTTAATGCTTATAACCGCGAGCGGTGTCATTATTCGTATGGACGTCGGAACCATTTCTACTATGGGAAGAAACACACAAGGTGTTAAATTAATTAAATTAGATGAAAATGTAGTAGTATCTACAGTAGCACTTGTTGAAAAAGAGGAATCTGAAACAGAAACAGTTGAAGAAGGAGAAATAACAGAAGCTCAAGTAGAAGAATAAAAATTTTCTATAGACTAGCTCATTTTATGTGAGTTAGTCTTTTTTTTATGAGTAAATACCAAAAAAAGGATTATAGTAGTGAAAAATACCCTCAATCTCAGAGGGAAAAATAAGCATTTTATCCTATTTTTATATATAATAGTAAGAGGGGGGATACCGTTGAAAATTCATATTAATCAGTTAGAAGAAGGATGTATTTTAGCTAAGGATATTTTATCTGCATCAAATAAAGTATTAGCATACAAAAAAACAATTGTTACCGAGCATATAAAACATGCGTTAAAAGCTTTTTTAGTTAATGAGGTACATGTAGAAAACCTCTTAGAAGATGGAAGGGGGTTTCTGCCATCAGGTATTCAGAAAGAAGCTTCAAATGAGGAGAAAGAAAAGGTAGAATTAACCCCTGTAAAAACGTTTCATCAACTTTATAATCATGCTGTTATGGAACGGAAGCAATTATTTACAGGCTGGCAATCCGGCACACAGATCGAAATAGCTAAAGTTAGACAAATTATTCTTCCGTTAATTTCCGAGCTGAAACATCAAGAAGGGGAAATTTTAAAGCTTTATCAATACTGTAAAAAAGAAGACTATCTGTCCCATCATTCTGTTTCTGTTGCTTTGTTAAGTGCATTTTTAGCGAAAAGATTAGGCTATGACCAAGGAGAGATCAACCAGATTGCTATAACGGGATTATTATGTGATTGTGGAATGGCGAGAATA
>NZ_CM200278.1:12500-397500 GCF_051842955.2 Metabacillus sp. Hm71
CATTTACTATAAACGGGGCCTTAGCTCAGCTGGGAGAGCGCCTGCTTTGCACGCAGGAGGTCAGCGGTTCGATCCCGCTAGGCTCCACCAATGTTCCTTGAAAACTAGATAACGATAACAATTCAAGTATTCACTGAGTTTAAACGCTTAGTTTAGTGATTCTTTCATAAAAAGATTTTTGGTTAAGTTATGAAGGGCGCACGGTGGATGCCTTGGCACTAGGAGCCGATGAAGGACGGTACTAACACCGATATGCTTCGGGGAGCTGTAAGTAAGCTTTGATCCGGAGATTTCCGAATGGGGAAACCCACTGTTCGTAATGGAACAGTATCTTTACCTGAATCCATAGGGTAATGAAGGCAGACCCGGGGAACTGAAACATCTAAGTACCCGGAGGAAGAGAAAGCAAACGCGATTTCCTGAGTAGCGGCGAGCGAAACGGAAGAAGCCCAAACCAAGAGGCTTGCCTCTTGGGGTTGTAGGACACTCTATTAGGAGTTACAAAGGAACGGGGTAAATGAAGCGGTCTGGAAAGGCCCGTCATAGAAGGTAACAACCCTGTAGTTGAAACTTCGTTCCCTCCAGAGTGGATCCTGAGTACGGCGGGACACGTGAAATCCCGTCGGAAGCAGGGAGGACCATCTCCCAAGGCTAAATACTCCCTAGTGACCGATAGTGAACCAGTACCGTGAGGGAAAGGTGAAAAGCACCCCGGAAGGGGAGTGAAAGAGATCCTGAAACCGTGTGCCTACAAGTAGTCAAAGCCCGTTAATGGGTAATGGCGTGCCTTTTGTAGAATGAACCGGCGAGTTACGATCCCGTGCAAGGTTAAGTTGAAGAGACGGAGCCGCAGCGAAAGCGAGTCTTAAATAGGGCGAATGAGTACGTGGTCGTAGACCCGAAACCAGGTGATCTACCCATGTCCAGGGTGAAGTTCAGGTAACACTGAATGGAGGCCCGAACCCACGCACGTTGAAAAGTGCGGGGATGAGGTGTGGGTAGCGGAGAAATTCCAATCGAACTTGGAGATAGCTGGTTCTCTCCGAAATAGCTTTAGGGCTAGCCTTGAATTAAGAGTCTTGGAGGTAGAGCACTGATTGGACTAGGGGCCCCCATCGGGTTACCGAATTCAGTCAAACTCCGAATGCCAAAGACTTATGTTCAGGAGTCAGACTGCGAGTGATAAGATCCGTAGTCAAGAGGGAAACAGCCCAGACCACCAGCTAAGGTCCCAAAGTATACGTTAAGTGGAAAAGGATGTGGAGTTGCTTAGACAACCAGGATGTTGGCTTAGAAGCAGCCACCATTTAAAGAGTGCGTAATAGCTCACTGGTCGAGTGACTCTGCGCCGAAAATGTACCGGGGCTAAACGTATCACCGAAGCTGTGGACTGTTCTTTTAGAACAGTGGTAGGAGAGCGTTCTAAGGGCTGTGAAGCTAGACCGTAAGGACTAGTGGAGCGCTTAGAAGTGAGAATGCCGGTATGAGTAGCGAAAGAGGGGTGAGAATCCCCTCCACCGAATGCCTAAGGTTTCCTGAGGAAGGCTCGTCCGCTCAGGGTTAGTCGGGACCTAAGCCGAGGCCGAAAGGCGTAGGCGATGGCCAACAGGTTGAAATTCCTGTACCACCTCCTCACCGTTTGAGCAATGGGGGGACGCAGAAGGATAGGGTAAGCGCGCTGTTGGATTAGCGCGTCCAAGCAGTTAGGCTGACAACGAGGCAAATCCCGTTGTCACATAAGCTGAGCTGTGATGGCGAGGGAACTATAGTACCGAAGTTCCTGATTCCACACTGCCAAGAAAAGCCTCTAGCGAGGTGTGAGGTGCCCGTACCGCAAACCGACACAGGTAGGCGAGGAGAGAATCCTAAGGTGAGCGAGAGAACTCTCGTTAAGGAACTCGGCAAAATGACCCCGTAACTTCGGGAGAAGGGGTGCTTTTTAGGGTGAATAGCCCGGAAAAGCCGCAGTGAATAGGCCCAGGCGACTGTTTAGCAAAAACACAGGTCTCTGCGAAGCCGCAAGGCGAAGTATAGGGGCTGACGCCTGCCCGGTGCTGGAAGGTTAAGGGGAGAGGTTAGCGCAAGCGAAGCTTTGAACTGAAGCCCCAGTAAACGGCGGCCGTAACTATAACGGTCCTAAGGTAGCGAAATTCCTTGTCGGGTAAGTTCCGACCCGCACGAAAGGCGTAACGATCTGGGCACTGTCTCAACGAGAGACTCGGTGAAATTATAGTACCTGTGAAGATGCAGGTTACCCGCGACAGGACGGAAAGACCCCGTGGAGCTTTACTGTAGCCTGATATTGAATTTTGGTACAGCTTGTACAGGATAGGTAGGAGCCTGAGAAGCCGGAGCGCCAGCTTCGGTGGAGGCGTCGGTGGGATACTACCCTGGCTGTATTGAAATTCTAACCCGCGGCCCTTATCGGGCCGGGAGACAGTGTCAGGTGGGCAGTTTGACTGGGGCGGTCGCCTCCTAAAATGTAACGGAGGCGCCCAAAGGTTCCCTCAGAATGGTTGGAAATCATTCGCAGAGTGTAAAGGCACAAGGGAGCTTGACTGCGAGACCTACAAGTCGAGCAGGGACGAAAGTCGGGCTTAGTGATCCGGTGGTTCCGCATGGAAGGGCCATCGCTCAACGGATAAAAGCTACCCCGGGGATAACAGGCTTATCTCCCCCAAGAGTCCACATCGACGGGGAGGTTTGGCACCTCGATGTCGGCTCATCGCATCCTGGGGCTGTAGTCGGTCCCAAGGGTTGGGCTGTTCGCCCATTAAAGCGGTACGCGAGCTGGGTTCAGAACGTCGTGAGACAGTTCGGTCCCTATCCGTCGTGGGCGCAGGAAATTTGAGAGGAGCTGTCCTTAGTACGAGAGGACCGGGATGGACGCACCGCTGGTGTACCAGTTGTCTTGCCAAAGGCATAGCTGGGTAGCTATGTGCGGAAGGGATAAGTGCTGAAAGCATCTAAGCATGAAGCCCCCCTCAAGATGAGATTTCCCTGTTACTTTGTAACGTAAGATCCCTGAAAGATGATCAGGTTGATAGGTCAGAGGTGGAAGCGCGGTGACGTGTGGAGCTGACTGATACTAATCGATCGAGGACTTAACCTATTTAGAAAAGCGTAAACTCAGTAAATGAATTGTATAATCGTTATCTAGTTTTGAAGGAACATGCCTTCAAACTTCATATTTATCTGGTGACGATGGCGAAGAGGTCACACCCGTTCCCATGCCGAACACGGAAGTTAAGCTCTTCAGCGCCGATGGTAGTTGGGGGTTTCCCCCTGTGAGAGTAGGACGTTGCCAGGTAAGAGAGTGAAAAGACCAGTAGAGATACTGGTCTTTTTCGATATTTAGAGTAATAAAAACCGTAAGGTTTATTCTGAAAAGAAATATAGGGAATTTTTCTAGAAAGAGAAGCCATAAGTAAAGGGACAATCGGCAAATAGCCGATTGCTTTACTTTCACTTAAACTCCAAGAGAGGTAAAATAATCTTGTGCTAAATAACTCCCACCCTAAAGATTATGCTCTAAAAAATTTAATACAAAGTAAGGAATCTTCCGTTTTGCAATCTCAATATAACGTAAGATGAATGGATAATCATCACTTGAAGCACCTAATAGAAGCTCATACCACCATTCGGTTTCATATCTTGAAATCATGCTTAAATTATATAACAATAAATAATGGACTAAGAGCTCAGGGAGAATTAGCAACGTTTCCCGTGAGTTTGGAAGATAGAAACAATCTTCCTCCAAGTGATAAGAAAAAGGTGCACAATGAAAATTTGCAATTGAAACCTTGTTCAGCAGCAAACAATCGTTATGTCCAGACTCAGCAGTGTTAAATTTATACTTTTCTTCAAGATATTCAGCCAATCGTGTTAAAGACATATGAAAACATTGCGCTATGTTCTCTGAAAGCACAAGCCGGCCCTGATTTGTTTTAAGTTTAATAAAATGTTCCTTTGAATGATGAAAGAAAAATACCTCATTCATTTCCGCAATTTGCTTTAATAATAACTCCATTGAATATTTTTCAGCATCAAGATGATTAATTTGAAATAATTTATTTGCTACATGAGAAAAAAGGCCATTTCGTTGTATTTTAATTTCATCTTTTAAAAAATGATATTGTTGCTTTTTGCGCTTCCTACTAGAGACACCATGTGCAAGAACAGAGGATGTGGACGGGTACTCAGGATCGATAACAATAAGGCATGCTTTAATTAATTGTGATATACCGTAAAATAACAGCATTGGCTGAATTGTGTATGGCGATTGACCCGCTTGTAAGAAAAAATTTTCTCCATGCTTTAGAAAATAAACAAACCTGTAGCCATTTTCATATGATAGTCCACTTGCATTTTCAAAAGAAAGTTTTTTATAACATTTTTCCAGTTTTTTTTGAACCGTTTCCGTTGAATGATAAGATAGTAAGCGTTCCCAAAATGATGACGTCATAAATTGTACACTCCATTTACTGAATTCTAAATATTTAAACTCTTTTCTCCTTCCTTGACAGCCGTTATGACTGTTGATAATCTACTAATAATATTTTGCCGAAAAAAGGGGGATTTACTATGTGGGAACAAAAATTTTCTAAAGAAGGCTTAACATTTGATGATGTATTATTAGTACCAGCTAAATCAGAGGTATTGCCAAGGGATGTTGACTTAAGTGTACAGCTGACTCCTAGCTTAAAACTTAATATTCCAATCATAAGTGCTGGTATGGACACTGTAACAGAGGCAGAACTTGCTATTGCGATTGCAAGACAAGGTGGATTAGGTGTTATTCATAAAAATATGTCAATTGAACAGCAAGCAGAGCAGGTTGATAAAGTAAAAAGATCTGAAAGAGGCGTTATTACGGATCCATTTTTTTTAACTCCGGAACATCAAGTTTATGATGCTGAGCATTTAATGGGCAAATATAGAATTTCTGGTGTTCCAGTTGTAAATAACCCTGAGGAACAAAAGCTAGTTGGAATCATTACAAATCGTGATATGCGTTTTATTCAAGATTACTCAATTAAAATCAATGATGTTATGACAAAAGAGAACCTTGTGACAGCGGGTGTAGGGACCACTTTAAAAGACGCAGAGAGCATTTTACAAAAACATAAAATTGAAAAGCTGCCGCTTGTAGATGAAAATGGTGTTTTAAAAGGCTTAATTACAATCAAAGATATTGAAAAAGTCATTGAGTTCCCGAATTCAGCAAAAGATGCTCACGGTCGTTTGATTGTTGCTGCCGCTGTAGGGGTTACTGCTGATACAATGGTTCGCGTGAAAAAGCTAGTAGAAGCGAATGTTGATGCAATCGTAGTAGACACAGCGCATGGCCATTCTAAAGGCGTTTTAGAGACGGTTAGAATGATCCGTAATGAATACCCTGATTTAAATATTGTTGCTGGAAATGTGGCAACTGCAGAAGCGACAAAGGCACTAATCGATGCGGGAGCTAATGTGGTTAAAGTCGGAATTGGACCTGGTTCAATATGTACAACAAGGGTTGTAGCAGGTGTTGGTGTTCCCCAAATCACAGCTGTGTATGACTGTGCTACAGAAGCTAGAAAGCACGGTATTTCCATAATTGCAGACGGAGGAATTAAGTACTCTGGTGATATGGTAAAAGCTATTGCAGCTGGCGGACACGCTGTTATGCTCGGAAGCCTTCTTGCTGGGACATCTGAAAGCCCAGGGGAAACAGAAATTTTCCAAGGACGCCGTTTTAAAGTATACCGAGGAATGGGTTCAGTTGGTGCAATGGAAAAGGGCAGTAAGGATCGTTATTTCCAAGAAGATAATAAAAAATTCGTTCCAGAAGGAATTGAAGGCAGAACGCCTTATAAAGGACCATTATCAGAAACCATTTATCAGCTAGTAGGCGGTATTCGTTCTGGTATGGGTTATTGCGGAACAAAAAATCTTGAAGAATTAAGAGAAAACACACAATTTATCCGTATGACTGGTGCAGGATTAAAGGAAAGTCATCCACATGATGTACAAATTACAAAAGAAGCACCAAATTACTCACTATAATCTCCCAAGTATGACAAAAACTTCGTGAATTATGACAGAACTTTAACAATTGACAGAGACTTGTACTCTGTCTATTTTTTTTTGAATTTGTATGATAAAATCTATCTTGTTGTTTTAAAAATGAAAAGAAAAAATAATGTTCTAGTAAAAATAAACAGATGTTTTTAACTATAGATATATTAAATTTGGAGGTATCACATTGATCAGTAAAAAATTTAAGAGGTTGTTCGCCGTTCTATTTGCGTTCACATTTATTGTTTCTGCGTTTTCCCCTTTCACAACGGTTAGTGCTGCAGAGGAGCCGATTTCAATTAATGCAAGCTCTGCCATTATCATAGAGGAATCGACTGGAACCATCCTTTATGGGAAAAATATTGATGAAAAGCTTCCTGTCGCTAGTATGGCAAAGGTTATGACAGAGTATTTAGTACTTGAAGCAATTAAAGATGGAAAGATTAAGTGGGAGCAAACCTATACTCCGAGTGAGTATGTCTATAAAATCTCACAAAATGGCGATTTATCAAATGTTCCGTTAAGACAAGACGGCTCTTATACTGTTCAGGAATTATATGAAGCCATGGCAATTTATTCTGCTAATGGTGCAGCTATTGCGTTAGCTGAAATCATTGCTGGTTCTGAAACGGCTTTTGTAAAACAAATGAATGAAAAAGCAAAGGCGTTAGGTCTAACAAACTATGAATTTGTTAATGCAACTGGCTTAGAAAATAAAGATCTGCTAGGGATGCATCCAGAAGGTACAAGTGCCGATGCAGAAAACCGTTTATCTGCCCGTGATATGGCTTTGCTTTCTCAAAAATTAATTAATGACTTCCCAGAGATTTTAGATACAGCCAGTACTCCTAAAAAAGTATTTAGAGAAGGCACAGATGATGCTACTAATATGCCGAACTGGAACTGGATGCTTCCAGGTTTAGTTTATGAGTATGAAGGCGTAGATGGATTAAAGACAGGTTCTACTACCAATGCAGGATCATGTTTTACAGCAACTGCTGAACGTAATGGAATGCGCGTTATTTCAGTCGTGATGAACGCACAAGGTAAATCATTGCATGAATCACGATTTGTCGAAACGGAAAAAATGCTGAATTATGCTTTCAACAATTTTTCAGTAAAAGAAGTTTTCCCTGCTAATTATCAAATAAAATCACAATCTACTATCCCTGTTGTAAAGGGTAAGGAAGATCAAGTTTCAATTCATACTAAAGAAGCTATTAATCTTGTTGTGAAAAATGGTGAAGAAAATGCGTACAAACCAACGTTCCAGCTTGATCAAAAACAGCTAACAAAAAAAGGAGAGCTGACTGCTCCTGTTAAGAAAGATCAAAAGGTTGGTACCATGGTTGTCAGCTATCAAGGTAATGGAAGTTCTTTAGGTTTTGTTGATAAAAATAAATCACCTCAAGTAGATGTTGTTACGAAAGAGGCAGTTGAAAAAGCAAACTGGTTTGTCCTATCAATGAGAGGCGTTGGCGGCTTCTTCAGCGGTTTATGGGGCACGATTACAGATACAGTTAAAGGCTGGTTTTAATGAAAGGCTCCTATTATGGAGCCTTTTTTATAATATCAGAATTTATATATTTTCTTAACATAGCTTGCGTTTCTGAATCTAGCTCCAGGCGCCATCGGCGAAGCACAGGACGTGAAAGTGCAGTCAAGAGATAAGGCCGCCCTAGTTTTTGACTGCCTCTAGGGTCTAGTCAAACAGGAATTGAAGGTAAAGAACACCTTTTATTCCTGTTCGCCTTATGCTTGTTGCCGAATGCTAAGCGCCTTGCGCTTTTCTTATATAGAATTTGTATGTGTTCTCTATCATATATAAGGAATTGGAAATCTTAAGTATATGAAAAAAATGATTGAATAGTGTATGATTTAGGAATTGTTTTACTAATTGTATTAATTTTGATAGGATTTTTTTAAAAGTTAGGATAAAATATAGCGTAGATGAATTTTAAACAACACTATAACAAATCCTATTAAAGGAAATTACATAAGGGGGACTAACATAATGAGTAATACAACAGGTACTGACCGCGTTAAACGAGGTATGGCAGAGATGCAAAAAGGCGGCGTCATTATGGACGTTGTCAACGCAGAACAAGCGAAAATTGCAGAGGAAGCCGGTGCGGTAGCAGTAATGGCACTTGAGCGTGTTCCTGCTGATATTCGTGCTGCTGGCGGTGTAGCAAGAATGGCTGATCCTACAATCGTAGAAGAAGTGATGAATGCTGTATCCATTCCAGTAATGGCAAAAGCACGTATCGGTCATATCGTTGAAGCACGTGTATTAGAAGCAATGGGTGTAGACTACATTGACGAAAGTGAAGTATTAACACCTGCTGATGAAGAATTCCATCTGTTAAAAAGTGACTTCACTGTTCCATTTGTTTGCGGCTGCCGCGACTTAGGTGAAGCGACTCGTCGTATCGCTGAAGGTGCATCGATGCTTCGTACAAAAGGTGAACCTGGTACAGGTAACATTGTTGAAGCTGTTCGTCATATGCGTAAAGTGAATGCGCAAATTCGTAAAGTTGCAGCGATGAGTGAAGATGAATTAATGACGGAAGCAAAAAATCTTGGTGCACCATTTGAACTTCTTCTTCAAATTAAAAAAGAAGGAAAATTGCCAGTCGTTAACTTTGCAGCTGGCGGTGTAGCAACTCCGGCAGATGCTGCATTAATGATGCAACTTGGAGCAGATGGCGTATTCGTTGGTTCAGGGATCTTCAAATCTGAAAATCCGGCTAAATTTGCTCGTTCAATTGTAGAAGCAACAACACATTATCAAGACTATGAACTAATTGCTCAGCTTTCAAAAGGTCTTGGAAGTGCTATGCAAGGAATTGAAATTTCAAGCCTTTTACCAGAGCAAAGAATGCAAGAGCGTGGTTGGTAATAAAAAGGAGTTTTTAACATGCTAAAAATCGGTGTTTTAGGCCTGCAAGGGGCTGTAAGAGAACATATTCGCTCTGTTGAGGCATGTGATGCTGAAGGGATCGTCATTAAGACTGTAGAACAGCTTGATGAAGTGGATGGTTTAATTATCCCAGGCGGAGAAAGCACAACAATGCGTCGTTTAATTGATAAGTACAACTTTATGGAGCCTTTAAAGAATTTTGCTGCTGCTGGAAAGCCGATGTTTGGCACATGTGCTGGATTAATTTTACTTGCCAAAAACATTGTTGGAAACAGCGAGCCTCATTTAGGGCTATTAGATGCAACCGTTGAACGTAATTCCTTTGGCCGTCAAAAAGACAGCTTTGAGGCGGAATTAATGATTACTGGTGTCGGTGAGGACTTTGTAGGTGTATTTATCCGGGCACCGCATATTGTTGAGGTAGGAGAAGATGTTGAAATCCTGGCGAAACATAACGGACGAATTGTTGCAGCACGTCAAGGACAGTTCCTCGGATGCTCATTCCACCCGGAATTAACGGATGATCATCGTATGACGCAATTATTTATAAATATGGTAAAAGAATCAAAATAGATGTATAAAAAGCTTGCAGGTGCTGTAAACTTGTAGTAAATTTATGATTACTAAAATGTATATGTTAACGTGATGATAGGAACTAGTAGCAGGATCTTCTATCTGCAGAGAGCCGATGCTTGGTGGAAATCGGTGATAGATGCTTGTGAATCCATCCTTGAATGAATGGCTGAACAGGGTTTTAACACTAACTAGGCGATTCCGGCTATGACCGTTATTCATTAAGTGAAAAATACGTTATGTATTTTTAACTAGGGTGGCAACGCGGGTAACTCTCGTCCCTTTTTGGGGACGGGAGTTTTTTATTTTATTCTAGTTATATTAAAGCTCATTGTTGATTTTTCAACTAATCAACACAAAATTATTTGAGCTATTTTATAATAAATGACAAAGGAGAATGAAGCATGTTAGATATTAGGTATTTGCGTGCGAATTTTGAAGAAGTAAAAGAAAAGTTATCAAAACGCGGCGAAGATTTAACAGATTTCGGAAAATTTGAGGAATTGGATAAAAAGAGAAGAGAGCTCATTGCATCTACTGAAGAACTCAAAAGCAAACGAAATGATGTTTCATCTCAAATTGCGCAATTAAAAAGAGAAAAGCAAGATGCTGATCATTTAATTAAAGCAATGAAAGAGGTAGGAGAAGAGATTAAAGTTCTTGATGACCAATTGCGTGAGGTTGAAGCGGAATTAGATCAATTGCTTTTATCAATTCCAAATATTCCACATGAGAGTGTGCCGATTGGTGATACTGAAGATGATAATATTGAAGTTCGCAAATGGGGCGAATTACCAAAGTTTGATTTCGAACCAAAACCGCATTGGGACATTGCAGATGGGCTAAAGATATTGGATTTCGAACGAGCTGCAAAGGTAACAGGAAGTCGTTTCGTTTTTTATCGCGGATTAGGTGCAAGATTGGAAAGAGCGCTTTTTAACTTTATGCTTGATCTTCATATCGAGGAGCATGGATATACAGAAATTTTGCCGCCATTTATTGTAAACCGCGACAGTATGACTGGGACTGGTCAATTACCAAAGTTTGAAGAGGATGCTTTTAAAATTGCAGGTGAGGATTACTTTTTAATTCCTACTGCTGAGGTACCGGTAACCAATTTGCATCGCGAGGAAATTTTAAATGTTGAACAGCTTCCAATTTGCTATGCGGCGTTTAGTGCAAATTTCCGTTCGGAAGCAGGGTCTGCAGGTAGGGATACGAGAGGATTAATTCGTCAGCATCAATTCAATAAGGTTGAGCTAGTCCGCTTTGTTAAACCTGAAGACTCTTATGAGGAGCTTGAAAAGCTTACAGGACACGCTGAAAAGGTTCTTCAGCTACTAGGATTGCCATACAGGGTTTTAAGCATGTGTACGGCCGATCTAGGCTTCACAGCAGCTAAAAAATATGACCTTGAAGTTTGGATTCCTAGCTACGGAACATACCGGGAAATTTCTTCTTGCAGTAATTTTGAAGCATTCCAGGCACGCCGTGCAAACATACGCTTCAGACGTGATGCGAAAGCCAAGGTTGAACATGTTCATACCTTAAATGGATCAGGATTAGCGATCGGAAGAACGGTAGCCGCCATTTTAGAAAACTATCAACAAGAAGATGGATCAGTTATTATTCCAGAAGTTTTAAGACCATATATGGGAAATAAAGAGCGAATCAGCATTCAGTAATAAAACGAATTGATCGAAACAGGGAGTTTTGATTCATTAAAAAACTCCTTGTTTCAATCTGTATAAAGCTATTCTATCGCGAGCATGCTAATTAATAGAAAAAGTTTTTAATTTTTTTCACGAAATTGTTGACAAGCATAATAGTATATGATAAATTAAATCTTGTCGAAACGGAGGAATACCCAAGTCCGGCTGAAGGGATCGGTCTTGAAAACCGACAGGGGTGTCAAAGCCCGCGGGGGTTCGAATCCCCCTTCCTCCTCCATAATTTAAACCATTATCTCATATTTAGCGCATAAAATATGGGGATTGATACAATCGTTACATTTGTAGTAACGATTTTTTTTATGTTCTTTTTAAAAAAAATAGCAATCACAAAGAGGAGCATGCTATCCTTTGTGATTGCTATTTTTCAATTTTAACGTAATCCTTGTAATTGAAAGTCTCGCTTTATTTTTTTAATAACCTCGATTGCTCGATAAAATACCCAATTCGCTCAATAATCGGTTCGATAGTTTGTTCATTTTTCATGATATCATAGTCGTTAATATTCACTCGTAAAACAGGACAAGCATTAAAGTTATTAATCCAATTTTCATAGCGGCGATGCATTTCCTCCCAATATTCAACAGGGGTTTGCTGTTCCATTGGTCTGCCTCGTAATTTTATTCTTTCTAAAATATCATCTAAGCTTCCCTCAAGATAGATAAGAAGGTCCGGGTGTGGGAAATAAGGCGTCATCACCATTGCTTCAAAAAGATTTGTATACGTTTCGTAATCAACTGCAGACATTGTGCCTTTTTCATAATGCATTTTGGCGAAGATGCCCGTATCTTCATAAATGGATCGATCCTGTATAAATCCTCCGCCATATTCAAATATTTTCTTCTGTTCTTTAAAACGTTCAGCAAGGAAATAGATTTGCAAGTGAAAGCTCCAGCGTTCAAAATCAGCGTAAAACTTATCTAAATAAGGATTTGAATCAACCTTTTCGAAAGAGGTCTTGAAATTCAACGCGTTCGCTAGTGCATTTGTCATCGTTGATTTTCCTACACCAACAGTACCGGCAATTGTAATAACCGAGTTGTGTGGAATGTTATATTTATCTAGTAGTTTCATTTGAGCTGGCTCCTTTTTGAAAATGCTGATCTAAATGTTTGAAGATCCTGGTTAAATCATGTTTGTTTTTAACAAAATCTAAAGAGTCACCATTAAGTCTAATAACAGGTACAGAAGGGTGATTCTTTTCCCATTCAATCATTGCTATTTCATAGTCTACTGAAAGCTGCAAAAGATACTCTGGATCAATATTGCGCTCAATTTCTCGTCCTCTTGCTGCAATACGGGTAAGCAATGTTGGAAGACTTGCATGTAAATAGATGATTAAGCTAGGTGTAGGCATATCTGCTGTTAATATTTCGTAGATTTTTACATATTTATCGTATTGTTCTTTTTTTAATGTACGCTTGGCAAAGATAAGATTTTTATAAATATGATAATCCGCTACCACAGGTTTATTCTTCTGAAGATATTGTTTTGTAATATCTTCTAATTGTTTATATCGGTTGCAAAGAAAAAACATCTCGGTTTGGAAACTCCATTCTTCAATGTTCATATAAAATTTCCCTAGAAATGGATTTTCTTCTACTATTTCTTTTAATAAATGAAATTGATAATGGTCAGCTATTGCTTTCGATAATGACGTTTTGCCAACGCCGATTGGGCCCTCTACAGTAATAAAGGGTGTCTTCATAATGGTCCTCCTTTAAACTGAAACACCTTTCCTTTAAAAATTGACAAAGTTCATTTTACCACAGCCATTTCTATTTTAGAGCAACCATCGAAGAGAATACATTTATTTCCAACAATTGAATGAAAATTGAAAAAAGAGATCTGAAAAATCAGATCCCCATTAGTTATTTTTTTTCAATTTCAAAATTATCTGCAAGCAGCAGCCAATTCTGTGGAAAAGCTAAACCAAGCTTCCAATAGCTTATGCCTCGCAAATTAAGCTCTTTAATTAGATTAAATTTCGCTTGAATTGATCGTGCGTCCTCGAACCAAACCTCATGCTCTTTCCCATTATTATCTCTGTAATTAAAGTGGGGAGCTTGTGCTTCAACATCATATTGAATCGGTACATTATGTTGGCTTGCTAGTTGTATCGCCTGTTGTGGGCTTATCGCTTTTGCGAATGGCCCTCCTTGAACAAATGGTAACGTCCAGTCATAACCGTACAGGTTTTGCCCCATCATAATTTTGCGGCTAGGCATTTCTGATATGGCATATTCGAGTACCTCTCTAACAGGATTGATCGGAGAAACCGCCATCGGGGGACCGCCGCTATATCCCCATTCATAGGTCATGATGACAACAAAATCAACAATTTGTCCATGAGCTTTATAATCATGTGCCTCATACCAACGACCCTTTTGACCGGCACTTGTTTTAGGTGCCAATGCTGTAGAGAGCAGCCAGCCTTCCTGGCTAAATCTGTTTTTAGCCCTTCGTAGAAATTGATTGTATGCTTCCCGGTCCTGCGGTCTTAAGTACTCCATGTCAAAATGAATATCACGGAAGCCGTATTTTTTGGCAGTTGTCACAATATTACTTAAAAGCTTATTTTGTATGTCCATATTTGTTAAGACAATTCGGCCGAGTTCATCACTAAATTGATCATTTTCAAGATTGGTGATCGCCATCATTAAGGTGACGCCGTTTTGTCTGGCGATTTGCGGGAAGTTATTTAATAAAGGTTCTTTTAACGTTCCGTCCCTTTGAATTTGAAAACTAAATGGACCAAGATAGGTTAGATAGGGTGCTGCATCACGTGCAGCCTGTTCAAGATTTGGAGATACACTAGTACCTCTAGGCTCAACATATGCATTGGATTCAACTGATCTTTGTCTTCTAACCGGGATGTATAACCGCAATCCGATTGAAAGCGGCTGGTTCATTTGAATATTATTGACTCTTGCTAATTCAGCAGGGGAGATTCCAAATCTTTGACCAATGCTATATAAACTATCACCCTGACGGACCCAATAAAATCTTCCTTGAATCGGAATGACAATCGCTTGACCTACGACAAGATTATTCGGATTAGGCAGTTCATTTGCACGAACAATCTCTTGTACCGTCGTACTGTAGGCTTGAGCAATGCCATTCAAATTTTGTCCTTGCTGGACAATATGTATTTGCATGTTTGTCCTCCTTAGCATACGTTTTTGTACATCATATGTAGAGAGAACGGATCACATGTTAGTTTAATTTATATATTTTCACTATTTACAATTTTGGCTTTTAACGTATGTTTCATCATTTTTAAAGCAAACATATTGTCCTCCTCTTCATTAGAGGCGATGCAATCTGCAGGAATGGTGATCTGATATCCTCTCATATAAGCATCATTTGCTGTAAATAAAACACATATGTTTCCTGCGATACCCGTTATAATGACTTCTTTTATCTGTAAGTTATAAAGCAGTGTGTTTAAAGCTGTTCCGAAAAAAGCCGAGTGTTTAGGTTTAATCAAGAAAAATTCATCATCCTCAGGATATATCGTATGGATAATCTTTTCACTTAAGTTGTTTTTACACTTATCAGCAATTTTTTGATAATCCGCCTGCCATAGGTCATAATGGTCGTTCACATAAATAATTGGAACGGCAATTGTTTTTAGTTTCTTTTTTAAGGCGAAAATATTATGGGAGATATCCTCAGCTTGTTTTGCTAAAATAGGACCATGATCGAACTGAAAATTATTAATCATATCTATAATAAGAAGTGCTTGGTTTGAGTGTTCCATCTGAACCTCCTTTATGAATTAGAGTGAACAGAATAGTAAAATATATAAGGGGCTTTTGCATGTTTAACGATCAATATTTTATGAAGTTAGCAATAGAAGAAGCAAAAAAGGCGCAAGAAATTGGTGAAGTTCCAATTGGAGCAGTGATTGTGCTTGATGGGAACGTTATTGCCTCTGCCTATAACTTGCGGGAAAAGGATCAGCGTTCGATTGCACATGCAGAAATTTTAGCGATTGATGAAGCGTGTAAATCCCTGGGGACATGGAGATTAGAGGAGGCAACGCTTTATGTCACTTTAGAGCCGTGTCCAATGTGTGCAGGAGCCATTGTCTTATCAAGAATAAAACGAGTCGTATACGGAGCTGCTGATCCGAAGGGCGGTTGTGCAGGAACCTTAATGAATTTGCTGCAAGAGCAAAGATTTAATCATCAAGTGGAAGTGGCAATGGGTGTTGAGGAAGAGGTATGCAGCACATTGTTAAGCGATTTTTTTCGGGAACTCAGGCAGCGAAAAAAGCAATCGAAAGCGAACGGAAAAAACTTACAGTGAGTAGCCATTGCAATTTTACGAAGAAGGTTATATACTTATACATGCGTCGTACTTAACGGCGCAACTAAATATGGTATCAATTTTGCCGTGCTAAGCGGGGAGGTAGCGGTGCCCTGTACTCGCAATCCGCTCTAGCGAGGCCGAATTCCTTCTAGAGGTTAACATACTGTAGGGCTGCCTCAAGTAAGTGGTGTTGACGCCTGGGTCCTGCGCAATGGGAATCCATGAACCATGTCAGGTCCGGAAGGAAGCAGCATTAAGTGGAAGCTCTCATGTGCCGCAGGGTCGCCTGGGTCGAGCTAACTGCTTGAGTAACGCCTATGGGTGTTAATCGAAGGAAGGTGCACGGCAGTTTATTTAAAAATAACGACTCACTCTGTTAAAGGGTGAGTTTTTGTTTGTTTTCAATTATATTTTCTTAATAGGTAAACCTTTGTAAAACGGAAGTTGGTTGTTATAATAATATAGAAGAAGATAAAGGGGGCATTTTTGTGGGATATCAAGCTTTATATCGTGTTTATCGACCTCAGCAATTTCATGATGTGGTCGGACAAGAACATATCACTAAAACGTTACAAAATGCCCTGTTACAAAATAAATTTTCACATGCTTATCTTTTCTCGGGGCCTAGAGGTACCGGGAAAACAAGTGCAGCAAAAATATTTGCAAAAGCGGTAAACTGTGAAAAGGCTCCAACAGCAGAACCATGTAATGAGTGTCCAACATGCAAAGGAATTACAACCGGGACAATATCTGATGTCATTGAAATAGATGCTGCCTCTAACAATGGTGTTGATGAAATTAGAGATATACGCGACAAAGTTAAATATGCCCCATCATCTGTCCAATATAAGGTCTATATTGTGGATGAGGTTCATATGTTATCGATTGGTGCTTTTAATGCTCTCTTAAAAACATTAGAAGAACCGCCAAAGCATGTTATCTTCATATTAGCTACAACAGAACCGCACAAAATTCCATTAACGATTATCTCCCGATGTCAACGTTTTGACTTCAGGCGAATAACGGCTACTGATATCGTTAGAAGAATGAAAGAAATCGTACATAAACAACAGGTGAATATTGAAGAAGCGGCGTTAGATGTTATTGCTAGGGCAGCTGATGGCGGGATGAGGGATGCTTTAAGCCTTCTTGACCAAGCAATCTCATATAGCGATGATCTTGTCAGACTGGACGAGGCATTGCTAATTACCGGGTCTGTTTCACAAGACTTTATCGGAAAAATTGCATCCGCTATACACGAAAAGGATGTGACAACTGCATTACAAGCTCTTGATCAGTTAATGTATCAAGGGAAGGATCCAGCGCGGTTTATAGAGGATGTTATCTTTTACTATAGAGATATGCTCTTATACCAAACAGCCCCAACACTTGAGGATGTGTTGGAACGGGTAACTGTTGATGAACAGTTTATTGAGTTATCAAATGAAATACCATCTAATGAGATTTATGAAACGATCGAAATGTTAAGTAAAAGCCAACAAGAGATGAAATTTACAAACCACCCAAGGATTTTCTTGGAAATTGCCCTTGTAAAGTTATGTCAACAACCAGCAGCGGCTTCCCATTTTGACAACGAAGGGTATAATTCCTTAATGGAAAAGATCACTAGTTTGCAATCAGAATTAACCAGATTAAAGCAGCAAGGTCTAACTGCACCTCAACAACAATCAGCAGCTAATGAGCCAAAACAAAGATCAATAAAAAGCGGCTATAAAACCCCTGAAGGCAGAATTCATGAGATTCTCAAAGTTGCAACTAGAAAAGATTTAGAAATTGTGAAAAGTCGCTGGGGAGAACTTTTGGAATTGCTAAAAAGGCAAAATAAAGTATCTCATGCGGCATTACTCAATGATAGTGAGCCGGTAGCGGCTTCAGAATCTGCATTTGTTTTGAAGTTTAAATTTGAAATCCACTGCAAAATGGTGGCTGAAAATAACAACAATGTTCGATCCAATATGGAATTAATTTTACAAGAAATTACGGGCAAAAGTTTGGAAATGGTTGGCGTTCCTGAGCATGATTGGGTTAAAATAAGAGAAGAATTCCTAAGGGATCACAAAGATGAAAATGTAAACCAGCAGGAAGAAGAGGAAGACCCTCTTATCGCTGAAGCAAGAAAATTAGTAGGTAATGATTTAATCGAAATAAAAGAATAACAATTGGAGGAATGAGATATGATGCGTGGCGGTATGGGCAATATGCAAAAAATGATGAAGCAAATGCAAAAAATGCAAAAGGATATGGCGAAAGCGCAAGAAGAGCTTGCGACAAAAACAGTTGAGGGTACTGCAGGCGGCGGTATGGTAACGGTTATTGTTAACGGACAAAAGGAGTTAGTTGAAGTAAATATTAAAGAAGAAGTTGTAGATCCGGAAGATATTGAAATGCTGCAAGACTTAGTATTGGCAGCAACAAACGATGCATTGAAAAAAATTGATGATCTAACAAACGAAACAATGGGTCAATTTACAAAAGGAATGAACTTACCGGGGATGTTCTAGGAGGATTTATTATGCATTATCCTGAACCAATATCAAAGCTGATTGATAGCTTTATGAAATTGCCAGGAATCGGACCAAAAACGGCCGTTCGACTGGCTTTTTTTGTCTTGAATATGAAAGAAGATGTCGTGTTGGATTTTGCAAAAGCATTAGTTAATGCGAAAAGGAACCTAACCTATTGCTCGGTTTGTGGTCACATAACAGATCAAGACCCTTGCTATATATGTGAGGATGACCGACGAGATAAAAGTGTGGTTTGTGTTGTGCAAGATCCAAAAGATGTCATTGCTATGGAAAAAATGAAAGAATATAACGGTCTATATCATGTCTTACATGGCTCAATATCCCCGATGGATGGAATTGGACCTGAGGATATTAAAATTCCTGAACTATTAAAGAGACTTCAAGATGATGTAATCCAAGAAGTCATTCTAGCTACGAACCCCAATATTGAGGGTGAAGCAACAGCTATGTATATTTCAAGATTATTAAAACCTTCTGGTATTAAAATAACGAGAATTGCACATGGTTTACCTGTAGGCGGCGATTTGGAATATGCGGATGAGGTTACCTTATCGAAGGCATTAGAAGGAAGAAGAGAGTTATAAAGAGTGGACATAGGACATCCCTTTAGACTGCTTTTTTACATTTTTTGATCGAATTATGATCATACAACAGTTTATGTGAATAAAGGAGGACAACTATGCTTTTTCGCCGAAAAGGTTGGTTAAGAAATCAATATGACCAGCAATTAATACAAAATTTACTCGATCTAAAACAAGAGTGGAATCGGCAAAAGCAACTCATTGAAAAAAGTGTAGAACCTTCTTCACAAGTTCTCTACGAATTAAAGGTTGCTGAAGCAAAATATTTTTTCTTATTAAAAGAAGCTAAGAAACGCAATATTAAGATAGGCCGTATGTAAGCTTATCTTAATATTGCGCTTAAATAGCTTGTTCTATTTTTTTACTCTTTTCATATCTTTTACTAAAGAGAAATGAAAGAGAGTGATTACATGGATCCAATCGTTGTTTTTTCAGTACTCGGAGGGTTAATTCTAGTCCTTTTGTTTGTTGGGGCTCCCATCAGTCCTCTTAGATTTATCGGACAACTATGTATAAAGATCATCATCGGAGCGTTGCTGCTGTTTTTTGTAAATGCATTTGGTACGAGCTTCGATCTTCATATACCTATAAATTTAATTACTTCTAGTGTTTCTGGAATATTGGGTATTCCTGGATTAGTCGCTTTAATTGTTATTAAAACAATGATCATTGGTTGAAACAAATGGATCAATTCATTTGTTTCATTTTTTGTTGACATGTAAATTCATTGGTGATATATTATTATACGTCGCTGATGACGAGGGATTTTCCCTTTATATTTTTTTAAAAAAAGCTGTTGACTTAAATTAAAAATATATGTTAATATATTTAAGTCGCTTCTTAATGAAAGTGATAAAAGTTCTTTGAAAACTAAACAAAACCAAGCGTGCCAACGTTAATTTCGATTAACAAACAACGTACTAAAATAGTACATTTTTTATGAGCTATATCAACTCTTTATTGGAGAGTTTGATCCTGGCTCAGGACGAACGCTGGCGGCGTGCCTAATACATGCAAGTCGAGCGAATCTGAGGGAGCTTGCTCCCGATGATTAGCGGCGGACGGGTGAGTAACACGTGGGTAACCTGCCTGTAAGATTGGGATAACTCCGGGAAACCGGAGCTAATACCGGATAACATTTCGAACCGCATGGTTCGAAGTTGAAAGGTGGCTTTTGCTACCACTTACAGATGGACCCGCGGCGCATTAGCTAGTTGGTGAGGTAACGGCTCACCAAGGCAACGATGCGTAGCCGACCTGAGAGGGTGATCGGCCACACTGGGACTGAGACACGGCCCAGACTCCTACGGGAGGCAGCAGTAGGGAATCTTCCGCAATGGACGAAAGTCTGACGGAGCAACGCCGCGTGAGCGAAGAAGGCCTTCGGGTCGTAAAGCTCTGTTGTTAGGGAAGAACAAGTACCGTTCAAATAGGGCGGTACCTTGACGGTACCTAACCAGAAAGCCACGGCTAACTACGTGCCAGCAGCCGCGGTAATACGTAGGTGGCAAGCGTTGTCCGGAATTATTGGGCGTAAAGCGCGCGCAGGCGGTTTCTTAAGTCTGATGTGAAAGCCCACGGCTCAACCGTGGAGGGTCATTGGAAACTGGGGAACTTGAGTGCAGAAGAGGAGAGTGGAATTCCACGTGTAGCGGTGAAATGCGTAGAGATGTGGAGGAACACCAGTGGCGAAGGCGACTCTCTGGTCTGTAACTGACGCTGAGGCGCGAAAGCGTGGGGAGCGAACAGGATTAGATACCCTGGTAGTCCACGCCGTAAACGATGAGTGCTAAGTGTTAGAGGGTTTCCGCCCTTTAGTGCTGCAGCAAACGCATTAAGCACTCCGCCTGGGGAGTACGGTCGCAAGACTGAAACTCAAAGGAATTGACGGGGGCCCGCACAAGCGGTGGAGCATGTGGTTTAATTCGAAGCAACGCGAAGAACCTTACCAGGTCTTGACATCCTTCGCTACTTCTAGAGATAGAAGGTTCCCCTTCGGGGGACGAAGTGACAGGTGGTGCATGGTTGTCGTCAGCTCGTGTCGTGAGATGTTGGGTTAAGTCCCGCAACGAGCGCAACCCTTGATCTTAGTTGCCAGCATTCAGTTGGGCACTCTAAGGTGACTGCCGGTGACAAACCGGAGGAAGGTGGGGATGACGTCAAATCATCATGCCCCTTATGACCTGGGCTACACACGTGCTACAATGGATGGTACAAAGGGCTGCAAGACCGCGAGGTCAAGCCAATCCCATAAAACCATTCTCAGTTCGGATTGCAGGCTGCAACTCGCCTGCATGAAGCCGGAATCGCTAGTAATCGCGGATCAGCATGCCGCGGTGAATACGTTCCCGGGCCTTGTACACACCGCCCGTCACACCACGAGAGTTTGTAACACCCGAAGTCGGTGGGGTAACCGCAAGGAGCCAGCCGCCTAAGGTGGGACAGATGATTGGGGTGAAGTCGTAACAAGGTAGCCGTATCGGAAGGTGCGGCTGGATCACCTCCTTTCTAAGGAAAATGAGGCTCGCTTGGTTTTTGTTTAGTTTTGAGAGAACTTTAACTCTCTAATAATAAAATGTAAGAGATGGGCCTATAGCTCAGCTGGTTAGAGCGCACGCCTGATAAGCGTGAGGTCGATGGTTCAAGTCCATTTAGGCCCACCATCTCATTTACTATAAACGGGGCCTTAGCTCAGCTGGGAGAGCGCCTGCTTTGCACGCAGGAGGTCAGCGGTTCGATCCCGCTAGGCTCCACCAATGTTCCTTGAAAACTAGATAACGATAACAATTCAAGTATTCACTGAGTTTAAACGCTTAGTTTAGTGATTCTTTCATAAAAAGATTTTTGGTTAAGTTATGAAGGGCGCACGGTGGATGCCTTGGCACTAGGAGCCGATGAAGGACGGTACTAACACCGATATGCTTCGGGGAGCTGTAAGTAAGCTTTGATCCGGAGATTTCCGAATGGGGAAACCCACTGTTCGTAATGGAACAGTATCTTTACCTGAATCCATAGGGTAATGAAGGCAGACCCGGGGAACTGAAACATCTAAGTACCCGGAGGAAGAGAAAGCAAACGCGATTTCCTGAGTAGCGGCGAGCGAAACGGAAGAAGCCCAAACCAAGAGGCTTGCCTCTTGGGGTTGTAGGACACTCTATTAGGAGTTACAAAGGAACGGGGTAAATGAAGCGGTCTGGAAAGGCCCGTCATAGAAGGTAACAACCCTGTAGTTGAAACTTCGTTCCCTCCAGAGTGGATCCTGAGTACGGCGGGACACGTGAAATCCCGTCGGAAGCAGGGAGGACCATCTCCCAAGGCTAAATACTCCCTAGTGACCGATAGTGAACCAGTACCGTGAGGGAAAGGTGAAAAGCACCCCGGAAGGGGAGTGAAAGAGATCCTGAAACCGTGTGCCTACAAGTAGTCAAAGCCCGTTAATGGGTAATGGCGTGCCTTTTGTAGAATGAACCGGCGAGTTACGATCCCGTGCAAGGTTAAGTTGAAGAGACGGAGCCGCAGCGAAAGCGAGTCTTAAATAGGGCGAATGAGTACGTGGTCGTAGACCCGAAACCAGGTGATCTACCCATGTCCAGGGTGAAGTTCAGGTAACACTGAATGGAGGCCCGAACCCACGCACGTTGAAAAGTGCGGGGATGAGGTGTGGGTAGCGGAGAAATTCCAATCGAACTTGGAGATAGCTGGTTCTCTCCGAAATAGCTTTAGGGCTAGCCTTGAATTAAGAGTCTTGGAGGTAGAGCACTGATTGGACTAGGGGCCCCCATCGGGTTACCGAATTCAGTCAAACTCCGAATGCCAAAGACTTATGTTCAGGAGTCAGACTGCGAGTGATAAGATCCGTAGTCAAGAGGGAAACAGCCCAGACCACCAGCTAAGGTCCCAAAGTATACGTTAAGTGGAAAAGGATGTGGAGTTGCTTAGACAACCAGGATGTTGGCTTAGAAGCAGCCACCATTTAAAGAGTGCGTAATAGCTCACTGGTCGAGTGACTCTGCGCCGAAAATGTACCGGGGCTAAACGTATCACCGAAGCTGTGGACTGTTCTTTTAGAACAGTGGTAGGAGAGCGTTCTAAGGGCTGTGAAGCTAGACCGTAAGGACTAGTGGAGCGCTTAGAAGTGAGAATGCCGGTATGAGTAGCGAAAGAGGGGTGAGAATCCCCTCCACCGAATGCCTAAGGTTTCCTGAGGAAGGCTCGTCCGCTCAGGGTTAGTCGGGACCTAAGCCGAGGCCGAAAGGCGTAGGCGATGGCCAACAGGTTGAAATTCCTGTACCACCTCCTCACCGTTTGAGCAATGGGGGGACGCAGAAGGATAGGGTAAGCGCGCTGTTGGATTAGCGCGTCCAAGCAGTTAGGCTGACAACGAGGCAAATCCCGTTGTCACATAAGCTGAGCTGTGATGGCGAGGGAACTATAGTACCGAAGTTCCTGATTCCACACTGCCAAGAAAAGCCTCTAGCGAGGTGTGAGGTGCCCGTACCGCAAACCGACACAGGTAGGCGAGGAGAGAATCCTAAGGTGAGCGAGAGAACTCTCGTTAAGGAACTCGGCAAAATGACCCCGTAACTTCGGGAGAAGGGGTGCTTTTTAGGGTGAATAGCCCGGAAAAGCCGCAGTGAATAGGCCCAGGCGACTGTTTAGCAAAAACACAGGTCTCTGCGAAGCCGCAAGGCGAAGTATAGGGGCTGACGCCTGCCCGGTGCTGGAAGGTTAAGGGGAGAGGTTAGCGCAAGCGAAGCTTTGAACTGAAGCCCCAGTAAACGGCGGCCGTAACTATAACGGTCCTAAGGTAGCGAAATTCCTTGTCGGGTAAGTTCCGACCCGCACGAAAGGCGTAACGATCTGGGCACTGTCTCAACGAGAGACTCGGTGAAATTATAGTACCTGTGAAGATGCAGGTTACCCGCGACAGGACGGAAAGACCCCGTGGAGCTTTACTGTAGCCTGATATTGAATTTTGGTACAGCTTGTACAGGATAGGTAGGAGCCTGAGAAGCCGGAGCGCCAG
Source organism: Metabacillus sp. Hm71 (assembly GCF_051842955.2). Taxonomy (NCBI): domain Bacteria; kingdom Bacillati; phylum Bacillota; class Bacilli; order Caryophanales; family Bacillaceae; genus Metabacillus; species Metabacillus sp. Hm71. The sequence continues at coordinate 36,257 of NZ_CM200278.1, forward strand.
CTTCGGTGGAGGCGTCGGTGGGATACTACCCTGGCTGTATTGAAATTCTAACCCGCGGCCCTTATCGGGCCGGGAGACAGTGTCAGGTGGGCAGTTTGACTGGGGCGGTCGCCTCCTAAAATGTAACGGAGGCGCCCAAAGGTTCCCTCAGAATGGTTGGAAATCATTCGCAGAGTGTAAAGGCACAAGGGAGCTTGACTGCGAGACCTACAAGTCGAGCAGGGACGAAAGTCGGGCTTAGTGATCCGGTGGTTCCGCATGGAAGGGCCATCGCTCAACGGATAAAAGCTACCCCGGGGATAACAGGCTTATCTCCCCCAAGAGTCCACATCGACGGGGAGGTTTGGCACCTCGATGTCGGCTCATCGCATCCTGGGGCTGTAGTCGGTCCCAAGGGTTGGGCTGTTCGCCCATTAAAGCGGTACGCGAGCTGGGTTCAGAACGTCGTGAGACAGTTCGGTCCCTATCCGTCGTGGGCGCAGGAAATTTGAGAGGAGCTGTCCTTAGTACGAGAGGACCGGGATGGACGCACCGCTGGTGTACCAGTTGTCTTGCCAAAGGCATAGCTGGGTAGCTATGTGCGGAAGGGATAAGTGCTGAAAGCATCTAAGCATGAAGCCCCCCTCAAGATGAGATTTCCCTGTTACTTTGTAACGTAAGATCCCTGAAAGATGATCAGGTTGATAGGTCAGAGGTGGAAGCGCGGTGACGTGTGGAGCTGACTGATACTAATCGATCGAGGACTTAACCTATTTAATGCGTTAAACAAAGTGAATTGAATTATACATCGTTATCTAGTTTTGAAGGAATATAGTATTCCTAATAACTTTATACAAAGTTAGAGGGTTTCGAGGAACAAACAGTTCAAGGAATCGATTGAGGAGACACCGGAGCGTACAGCCGTACGTGAGGATGTTGACGATTGAGATGACGCAGAAATGTGAAGTTCATCGGAAGCCGTAAACCATTTATCTGGTGACGATGGCGAAGAGGTCACACCCGTTCCCATGCCGAACACGGAAGTTAAGCTCTTCAGCGCCGATGGTAGTTGGGGGTTTCCCCCTGTGAGAGTAGGACGTTGCCAGGTAAGAGGATGAAAAGATCAGTAGAGATACTGGTCTTTTTTGTTGTTTAAAGGAATAAAAACCGTAAGGTTTATTACTTTCAAGACAAACACAAAGCAATCACGAATAACATAAGGTATTAAATAAAAGATTTACGAAATTCTAAATTGTGTATACAATTGGTGATTCTGGGCAAACTGAAAAGTATGGAGGTGGAGAAAGTGAATTCTAATAGAATACCAAATTCCAAAGGGGAAACATGTATAATATGCGATATGGAAAAAAATGCAGGAATTCATCTCTATACGAGTTTTATTTGTGTAGACTGTGAAAAGGAAATGACAAGGACTAAACCATCTGATCCGAAATACAGCTATTTTTTAGAAAAGTTAAGAAGAATAAAAAACCCGCCACTTTATTCATAGAATTGTATAAACCATGAAATTAAAAGAAGCTGACACGAATCAGCTTTTTTTTATGAAAAAATAAGATGATAAATGATAATTTTGTTACTCAAGAACTTAAGTATTGCTATAATTATTTTATATTATTTAAAGGACGCTGATAGATATATGGAAACACCCCTCTTTACCGCATTAATGCAGCATTCAAAGAGGAACCCTATGTCCTTTCATGTTCCAGGACATAAAAATGGAACAGTCTTTATGGGCAAAGCTAAGCAAGTCTATAAGGGGATTTTACCGTTCGATGTGACTGAGCTTACTGGCTTAGATGATCTGCATCATCCTAAAGAAGCTATCGCTCATGCACAGGAGCTGACAGCATCCTTATATGGTGTAGAAAATACATACTTCTTAGTAAATGGGACAACAGTTGGAAATTTAGCGATGGTTTTAGCATGTTGCCGTGAAAATGACATCGTGCTCGTTCAACGAAATTCTCATAAATCAATTCTAAATGGAATTCAATTAGCTGGAGCTAATCCAGTTTTTTTATCACCAAAGGTAGATGAAGTTTATCAAGTTCCCTCTTATATAGAGATGGAGACTATAAAAGAGGCAATCGCTTGTTATCCAACAGCAAAGGCATTAGTTTTAACGAATCCAAATTACTATGGGTTGGCAATAGATTTAACAGAAATCATTCGATATGCACATGAGCGCAGTATACCGGTTCTTGTGGATGAGGCGCATGGTTCACATTTTATAACCGGAGATCAATTTCCTTTATCTGCTGTCCATGCAGGTGCAGATATCGTTGTTCATTCTGCTCATAAAACATTGCCGGCAATGACAATGGGTTCTTATCTGCATTTCAACAGTAAGATGGTTGATAAAGATAAGCTTGTTTATTACTTATCAATCTTGCAAAGCAGCAGTCCATCCTACCCGATTATGGCTTCATTGGACTTAGCTAGAGCTTATCTGGAAATGATAAAGAAAGAAGATAGACAACATGATATTTTGCAAGTGATCGCGGACTTTCGTGAGGAAATAAACTCTATTAATAATATCAAAATTGTTACATCCAAAGATCAGCTTGTTCAGACTGATCCATTAAAGCTTACCATAAGGGCTGCAAATGGATTAACCGGTTTTGAGCTTCAAGATTTTTTAGAAACAAAACAAATCTATACAGAACTAGCTGATCCTGCAAACGTGCTTTTTATTTTACCACTTGCCTATGATAAATTAATAATAAAGGAACTAGATACGATCAAAAGAAGGTTTCCTACTCCCTCTCATCCTATAAAACAACTGGTTCATATGAGTAATCGTCAATCGAAAAGGATTCAACCTATAGAAAAATCATATTCAGACTTAAAAACATGTAAAAAGAGAGTGGTAGCCTTTGGCGAAGCTATAGGACATTATGCAGCTGAAGCCATTATTCCTTATCCACCCGGAATACCTTTTATCATGATTGGTGAAACAATTACGAATGATCTTATTGAACAAGTAAAGGAACTAATAGAAATCGGCGCAACGATTCAGGGAGATGATCATATCCAACAAGGGAAGATTGCTGTATATATGAAAGGAAGCTGAGTAGATTGAAGGGAAAGTTTTTTACATTTGAAGGACCTGAAGGGGCTGGAAAGACGACTGTTTTAGAAATATTAATGAAAGATCTGGAGAAATCAGGTATTGAGGCTGTATTCACAAGGGAGCCTGGTGGGATTCAGATCGCAGAAAAGATACGTGAAGTCATTTTGAATAAGGAACATACGGAAATGGATTCAAGAACAGAAGCTCTTCTTTATGCCGCTGCCAGAAGACAGCATCTAGTAGAGAAGGTTATACCTTCAATAAACAAAGGCAAACATGTATTTTGTGACAGATTTATTGATAGTTCCTTAGCTTATCAAGGATATGCCAGAGGTTTAGGAATCGATGAAGTTTTTTCGATAAATGAATTTGCTATTAATGGCTTTTTACCGGATGTTACTTTTTATTTTAATATTGATCCAAAAGCAGGTCTTCAAAGGATTGCAAATAATGCAGAACGAGAGAAAAATCGCCTTGATATGGAAGATCTCTCGTTTCACTATAAGGTTCAAGAAGGATATCAGCAAGTAATCGAGAAATTTCAAGATAGGATCATAATTATTGACGCTGATCAACCTGTTGAAGAGGTTGTAGCTGATATTAAAGAGAGATTGAGAAAACATATTGATCTGTAATGTGAGCTAATATTAAATTACCATTAAACATGCAATGAATCACGTAGGATAAACATGTTACAATATAAGGGGGATATCATAATGAAATTAGTGATTGTTGTTGTACAGGATCAAGATAGCAATAAGCTTTTAAATGCTCTTATGGAACATAATTTCCGTGTAACAAAGCTGTCTAGTACAGGTGGATTCCTTAAATCCGGCAATACGACCTTTATGATAGGGACAGAGGATATAAGGGTGGATAAATGCTTGCAAATTATTAAGGACAATTGTAAATCGAGAGATCAGCTTGTCGCACCAGTTTCACCAATGGGAGGAAATGCGGATTCATTTATTCCTTATCCAGTTGAGGTAGAGGTAGGCGGGGCAACTGTATTCGTCCTTCCTGTAGACCAATTTCATCACTTCTAATAAACAATGCTTCATAACAGATATGGTGATCAATCGCCATGGAGGTTTTTATGAAAATCAGTCAAGTCATACGGACAGTCATAGATAAACGAGACATAGAGCAAAAAGCATTAATAATTTCCTCTAAGAAATTTCAGGATTTGGTCACAAAACAGGGGAACAAGCTTCAGCTCGAACAATTGAATAAATTACTCATTAACCTTGAAGATGCAGGTCGCCGATTAGCAAAATCAAGGAATTTTAGCGAACTTTCTAAATATAAAATATTGGTTAAAAAGTTTATTCATGAGGCTGTCGAGTATGGAATGGCGATGAAACAGTCAAGAAGCTGGGACTATAATAGGAATAGCCGGTCATTAAAAATCATTGAACAAATAGATCAGTCACTCGTTGAATTAGCTGACGAGGTCGTTAACAAGGAAAGCTCAACGATTGATATCCTTGCAAAAATAGGTGAGATAAAAGGATTACTGATTAACCTTTATACGTAGAGAGTGATGGAGAGAAATGGAGAAAAATTGGCAAGATCTCGCGTCGTATCAGCCGCGTGTTATGAAGTTACTAGCAAATAGTATACAAAAGAATCGGTTAGCACATGCCTATTTATTTGAGGGGAAAAAAGGAACGGGTAAAAAGGAGATAGGATTTTTGCTTGCCAAAAGTTTCTTTTGTGAAAATCTCCACGGCTTTGAACCATGCGAGAACTGCAGAAATTGTAAAAGGATCCAATCTGGAAATCACCCGGATGTTCATCTTGTTGAGCCTGATGGATTGTCAATCAAAAAAGGACAGATTCAGGCGTTGCAAGAGGAGTTTTCTAAATCAGGTGTAGAATCGAATAAAAAGCTTTATATGATAATACATGCTGATAAAATGACGGTAAATGCAGCAAATAGTTTATTAAAGTTTTTAGAAGAACCGAATGCGAATACAATTGCTATTTTAATAACTGAACAGTATCATAAAATGTTGAATACGATTTTATCCCGTTGTCAGTTGTTATCGTTTCAACCATTACAGCCTAAATCGATCGAGGAATCACTTACACAAAGCGGGGTTCCTAAGCAATTTGCGGCACTCATTGCACAGCTTACAAATGATCAAGAGGCTGCATTAGAGATTGCACAAGATGATTGGTTTGCGCAGGCTAGATTGAAAGTGATAAAATTATATGAAATGGTATCAGAGCGTAATGGACAGGCACCGATATTTGTTCATACAGAATGGATGAGCCATTTTAATGATAAGGAAAAGCAGGATACAGGTTTAGACTTGTTATTATATATATATAAAGATGTTTTATCGATCCAATTAGGAATGAACGAACAAGTAATTTTTCAAGACGTAATTCAGAAATTAAAGCAGCATGCCCTTCAAATGACACAAAGAAGTGTGACTGAGAAGATGACTTCTATTTTAGAAGCTAAAAAAAGGCTTCATGCCAATGTGAATCCACAATTAATGATGGAGCAATTGGTGTTAACATTGCAGGAGGGATAAGTTTGTATGATGTTGTAGGTGTTCGTTTTAAAAAAGCGGGCAAAATCTATTATTTCGACCCAAACGGTCTTTATATAGAGAAAGACGACTTTGTTATTGTCGAAACCATTCGTGGAATTGAATATGGGAAAGTCGTACTAAATAATAAAAAAGTTGAAGAGAATGATATTGTACTGCCGTTAAAAAAGGTCATTCGACTTGCAGATGAGAAAGATAAATTAATGGTTCAGGAAAATCAAGAGGCAGCAGAAGAGGCGTATCATGTATGCCAAAAGAAAGTTTCTGAGCATGGTTTAGATATGAAATTAGTAGATGTTGAATATACATTTGACCGCAATAAGGTGATCTTTTATTTCACAGCAGATGGACGCGTTGATTTTCGGGAGTTGGTTAAGGATTTAGCAGCTATTTTTAAAACGAGAATTGAGCTCCGACAAATTGGTGTTCGTGATGAAGCCAAAATGCTGGGCGGAATAGGACCTTGTGGCCGTATGTTATGCTGTTCAACCTTTTTAGGCGATTTTGAGCCTGTCTCCATTAAAATGGCAAAGGATCAAAACTTATCGTTAAATCCAACGAAAATTTCTGGTCTTTGCGGCCGCTTAATGTGCTGCTTAAAGTATGAAAATGATGATTATGAGTCTGCAAAGGAATTATTACCAGACATTGGCGAAGTGATCGGTACACCTAAGGGGCTTGGAAAAGTTGTTGGGTTAAATATTTTAGAGCAAATTATACAGGTTGACCTGGTTGAACAAGAACGCGTGGTAGAATACACTTGGGATGAATTGCAGAAAGAAGGCGTAGTTCCAATGCAATCCACAGATTGATGAGGTGGAACAAGTGGATAAAAAAGAGATATTTGAGTTTGTCAGCAGCATGGAGGAACAGATAGGATCTTTATATACTCAATTGGGTGAATTGAAGCAGCATTTAGGGGATCTTATTGAAGAGAACCAGCATTTAAAAATCGAAAATGAGAACCTACGCCGAAGACTAGACTCAACATTAACAAATGCAAATGCTGAAAAAACAAAGAAACCAACATCGAAGGAAAAAAAGCAAACAAGGCAAAACCAAATTGATATAGGCGAAGGATATGATAACCTAGCAAGATTGTATCAAGAAGGCTTTCATATTTGTAATTTGCATTATGGCAGCCTTCGTAAGGATGGAGATTGTTTATTTTGCTTATCATTCCTTAATAAGAAATAAAAGTGGCTGGCTCATGATCATTTGTCCCTCTTTAAAAAAACAAGAGAGGGATGGTATCTTTTGATTATGTGTCAGTTTTTTTATGCTTAATAGGGATAATAGAAATGCGCTTGTGTATTTCTTAAAAGGAGTTATTTATTCATGGATAAATTAATAGGTGATGAACGACTTGATTATTTATTAGCCGAGGATCTTAGAATTATACAGAGTCCAACGGTCTTTTCATTTTCCCTAGATGCGGTTTTACTATCGAGATTTGCTTACATGCCGATTCAAAGGGGAAATATCATTGACTTATGTACAGGAAATGGCATTATCCCATTAATCCTTAGTACAAGAACAAAAGGCAAAATTACTGGAGTCGAGATCCAGGAACGACTTTATGATATGGCAACAAGAAGTGTTGCCTATAATAACTTGGAACATCAGATTCACATGATTCATGGCGATCTCAAAGATATGCCGAAGCATTTAGGATTTGGAAAATTTGATGTTGTAACTTGTAATCCTCCTTACTTTGCGACACCTTTGAAAGAGAATCAAAATCCTAATAAATATCTTGCGATTGCACGTCATGAGATTCTTTGTACGTTAGACGATGTCATCAGAGTAAGTAGTCAGCTTGTGAAACAAGGTGGTAAAATAGCTTTGGTCCATAGGCCGGGCAGACTGGCTGATATTATAGAACTCATGAGGAAGTATCGGGTTGAACCGAAACGAATTCAATTTGTTTATCCTAAACAAGGAAAAGAAGCAAATACGTTATTAATTGAAGGGATTAAAGATGGGAATACGGATTTAAAGCTGTTGCCTCCTGTATTTGTTTATAACCATGACAACGAATACACAAAAGAGATAAAGACAATATTATATGGAGATAAACAAGAGGATATGCAAGCACAATAAGGAGTTTATATGGAAAATACAAATCATTATTTTTATGTTCTTGAATGTAATGATGGTAGTTACTATGCCGGATATACAGTGGATCTGAAGCAACGGCTAAAAAAACATAATGAGGGTAAAGGTGCTAAATATACAAGAGGAAGAACACCTGTTAAACTATTGTATTCGGAAATGTATGAAACAAAGAGTGAAGCGTTAAAAAGGGAAATTTCCTTTAAAAGGCTACCAAGGAAAGCAAAGGAGAAATACTTAAACGAATCTAGATCTAATATAGAAGGGTGAAGGGAGCATGCTGCAACAACAAAAAAGTTTTCAAAATGAAGAAAAAGAACTAGGAGATTTATATCTTGTTCCAACACCAATAGGAAATTTAGAGGATATGACGTTTCGTGCGATAAAGGTGCTTAAAGAGGTGGATGTAATTGCTGCCGAAGACACCCGTCAAACGAAAAAGCTCTGCAATCATTTTGAAATCAATACGCCAATATTTAGTTATCATGAGCATAATAAAGAAACAAGCGGCAACCGAGTGCTTGAATTATTACAGCAAAAGAAAAACATCGCACTAGTAAGTGATGCAGGTATGCCGACCATTTCAGACCCAGGCAGTGAATTAGTAAAGCAGGTCCTTGCTTCTGGGGGAAGTGTCATTCCACTCCCTGGTGCAAATGCTGCATTAACAGCCCTGATTGCTTCTGGAATTACGCCTCAGCCATTTTACTTTTTTGGTTTTTTAGATCGGCAAAAAAAAGAAAAAAAACAGCAGCTTGACCAGTTGCGCGGAAGAATGGAAACCATTATTTTATATGAATCGCCCCATCGCTTAAAAGAAACATTACAGTTAATAGCCGATTATTTAGGCAATCGTTCTATTTGTATATCAAGGGAATTAACAAAGAAATTTGAAGAATTTATTAGAGGATCAGTAAGTGAAGTTATGAAGTGGTCAGAGGAAAATGAAATTCGTGGTGAGTTTTGTATCATCATTGAGGGAGCTCATGAAGACGTACATACTGAAAAAGAAGATGCATGGTGGAGTCATTTAAGTTTAAAAGAACATGTGGATCATTATATCAAACAAGATATGTCCTCAAAAGAAGCAATAAAACGAGTTTCCAGTGAAAGAAATATTCAGAAACGTGAGGTTTATCAAGCGTATCACATTGATTAAAAGGCTGTCAGTGACAGCCTTTTTCATATATGTTTATTATTTTTGAATAAGTTGGCGTTGAAGTTCTGCTAAAATTTGTTCTGCACCTTCGCGGCTAAGTACAAGTTTGCCGTTTGCAAGAGCTAAGTTGTCATCGGAAACTTCACCAGTAATTTGGCAAGTCATGTTTGGTTTGTATTTCTTAAGGATGATTTTTTCATCATCAACATAAATTTCTAACGCATCTTTCTCTGCAATACCCAATGTACGGCGTAGTTCGATAGGAATAACAACACGGCCTAATTCATCAACTTTACGTACAATACCAGTAGATTTCATAATTGTTAGTCTCCTCTCAATTTTGACATATTCTATGTTTTTTATTTATACTTCGTCAATATTCGACAAAAACTGATTTGCTTTTTAAGCATATCAGTGTTTCCAATAAACGTCAATCATTTTATTTATTTTTCCATGTAAAAAAATAGATGTTATAGGAAAAACCTTATGAGAACAATGTTTCCATAAATGTCTACCCTCAAAACATGGTAATAAAACCTTAAATTGGAAATAAACAACGGGATTAAATCCATTTTTTTGTTGGAAAGGAATGAGAAGTATTCGACAAGAGACAGCGGAAATTCGACAATTTCCATCAGCAGCTTAAAAGACATGTCGAATGACAGAAATCTTAAAACTTTAGGTATATATTCTTGATATTAGGGGCTAAGATGGTATCATAAAAGAGTATGAAAAAATCAAAAATGGATAGGTTAGTTAATGCTGTGCCATTATGAAAGTTGTCCATAATCATAATTATCTACCATAACGCTCTCGTCCTTAGGGGCGAGAGCGTTTTTTAATAGTTTAAGAAGGGAGTATAACTTTTTGAACTTTGTTTTTGTGTTTAGTTCTAGGCGCCATCGGTGAAGCACAGGACGTGCAAGTGCAGTCAAGAGATAAGGATGCCCTAGTTTTTGACTGCCTCTAGAGTCAAGACAAATAGGAATTGAAGGTAAAGAACACCTTCTATTCTGATTCGCTTTATGCTTGTTGCCGAATGCTAAGCGCCTTGCGCTTTTCTTAATGAAAGCTAGTATATTCTAGGAGAATCAAACCGTTTTTAACGTTTTAGAGGAGGTTTACATAATGGAGAATAACCAAAAAACATTTTATATTACAACACCTATTTATTATCCAAGTGGAAAGCTACATATAGGACATGCTTATACGACAGTGGCAGGGGATGCGATGGCCCGTTATAAACGGATGCGCGGATATGATGTCATGTATTTGACAGGTGTAGATGAGCATGGCCAAAAAATTCAACGTAAAGCAGAGGAAAGTAATGTAACTCCTCAAGAGTATGTAGATAATATTGTAACAGGGATTAAAGATCTTTGGAGTAAGATGGATATTTCCTACGATGATTTTATTAGAACCACTCAAGACCGTCATAAATTTGTTGTTGAAAAGATCTTTTCACAGCTTGTTGAACAGGGTGACATTTATTTAGATGAATACGAAGGATGGTATTCTGTTCCAGATGAAACCTATTATACTGAGCTGCAGCTAGTCGATCCAATCATTGAAAATGGAAAAATAGTCGGCGGGAAAAGCCCTGATAGCGGTCATCCTGTTGAACTGGTTAAGGAAGAATCTTACTTCTTTAGAATGGGGAAATATGTTGACAGACTATTAGCCTTTTATGAAGAAAATCCGCAGTTTATCCAACCAGAATCTAGAAAAAATGAGATGATTAATAACTTTATTAAGCCTGGTCTTGAAGATTTGGCTGTTTCACGTACAACGTTTGACTGGGGGATAAAAGTTCCGGGAGATCCAAAACATGTGATTTATGTGTGGATTGACGCGTTATCTAACTATATTACAGCCCTTGGTTTTGGTACAGACAATGATGAGAAATATAAAAAGTATTGGCCTGCTGATGTTCATATTGTTGGGAAGGAAATTGTCCGCTTCCACACAATTTACTGGCCGATTATGTTAATGGCATTAGATTTGCCTCTTCCTAAGAAAGTGTTTGCTCATGGCTGGCTTTTAATGAAGGATGGCAAAATGTCGAAATCGAAAGGAAATGTTGTTGACCCTGTGACCTTGATTGAGAGATATGGATTAGATGCTCTTCGTTATTACTTATTAAGAGAGGTTCCATTTGGTTCGGATGGTGTCTTTACTCCAGAAGGTTTTATTGATCGTGTAAATTATGATTTAGCTAATGATTTAGGGAATTTATTAAATAGAACAGTAGCGATGATCGAAAAATATTTTAATGGTCAAGTGCCTGAATACAATGGTGCACAAACAGAATTTGATGAGCAGCTTGCAGCATTTTCGCAACATACAGTGAAAAAGTATGAGGATGCAATGGAAAAAATGGAATTTTCAATTGCACTTTCATCGTTATGGCAATTTATTAGCCGGACAAATAAATACATTGATGAAACACAACCATGGGTGCTGGCAAAAGAAGAAGCAAATCGTGATAAGTTAGCTTCCGTAATGGTTCATCTAGCAGAATCTTTACGTATTACGGCTGTATTATTAAAGCCATTCTTAACAGACACACCAAATAAAATTTTCCACCAACTTGGAATTAACAATGATGACCTTCAAGCTTGGGATAGTATCACAAGCTTTGGCGCAATTAATCAAACTCAAGTCAATAAACAAGCGCCAATTTTCCCTCGTCTTGAGGTTGACGAAGAGGTCCAATATATTAAAGAGCAAATGAAGGGATCTGCTCCTGTACAAGAAGAGAAAAAAGAAACAAAAGCACCGCCATTGGAAGATGAAATCATGATTGATGATTTTATGAAGGTTGATCTTCGCGTGGCAGAGGTCATCCATGCAGAGCCAGTTAAAAAGGCAGACCGCCTTCTAAAACTCCAGTTGGATTTAGGCTATGAAAAACGACAAGTTGTTTCCGGAATCGCAAAATATTACAAGCCTGAAGATTTAATTGGTAAAAAGGTCATTTGTGTTGTAAACCTTAAGCCGGTAAAACTTCGAGGAGAACTTTCCCAAGGAATGATTTTAGCCGGTTCTCAAGAAAATGTGTTGTCAGTTGCAACGGTAGATGCAAGTTTGCCGAATGGATCAAGAGTAAAATAATAAATCAAGGCTGATGCCTTAAATAGCGATAAAATAAGGGTTTGAACCTTAGTTTTAGTGATAGTTGGAAAATAGTCTTTTATAAAAAAGAGGGGTGTTCCACGTGTAACATTTTGTAGAACACCCCTTTGATTTGTCGAATTGAAAGGAAGAGGTAAATTATGCTATTTGATACCCACGCTCATTTAAATGCAGTTCAATACGAAGAAGATATAGTAGAGGTCATTCAACGAGCAAAAGCAGAAAACGTAACACATATCGTAGTTGTTGGATTTGACAAGGAAACGATAACGAAAGCAATGGAATTAACTAATCAGTATGACATGATATATGCAGCAGTCGGATGGCATCCTGTTGATGCAATTGATATGACAGATGAGGATTTAGCTTGGATTAAAGAATTGACCTCACATCCAAAGGTTGTTGCTATCGGTGAGATGGGACTAGATTATTATTGGGACAAATCTCCGAAAGATGTGCAAAAGGAAGTATTTCGCAAGCAGATTCAATTAGCGAAAGAAGTGCAGCTTCCCATTATTATTCATAATCGTGATGCTACAGAGGATGTTGTAAAAATTTTAAATGAAGAGAAGGCAAGTGAAGTAGGCGGTATCATGCATTGCTTTACAGGCAGTCTTGAGGTTGCGAAGCAGTGTATGGATATGAACTTTTATCTTTCGTTTGGCGGACCCGTAACGTTTAAAAATGCGAAAAAGCCAAAGGAAGTTGTGAAAGAGATACCGATGGAGCGTCTTCTCATCGAAACAGATTGTCCTTATTTGACACCACATCCTTTTAGAGGCAAACGAAATGAGCCAAGCTATGTAAAATATGTTGCTGAACAAATTGCTGAGCTCAGAGGAATAAGTATTGAAGAAGTTGCGACAAAAACTTCCGACAATGCCAAAAAATTATTCGGCATAACTCGATAACGAAACATGTCGAGTTATGGGGTAGCTTGTCCAACTAGATAAAAAATCTTAAAAGTTCTACATATCTCATCTCCCTCATAGTATATCCTTGTCGATAACTCTTTCTTCACATTTGCCTCATTTTTACGCATAATTATGAATACGTTGGAAAAATGAGACAACGTCGAAAGGGTTGACAAGATGAAAGATACTCTATATAATCCACGAGGAAGAAGGAGGCGTTTTTCATTTTCATTCAAAACATGAAAAAGCTGTTTTCCGAAAGAGTAATAAATAGTAAGGTTGTCCTTTCTACTGCTAGTATACTAGTGTTAGGATCTGGTGTCGCATACGGTACATATGAGGGATCAAAAGATACTGTCGCATTGAATGTGAACGGGAAAGAAGAAAAAATACGTACTCATGCAGATACAGTCGGTGCATTATTAAAAGAATTAGATATAGATTACAGACAAGAAGATCACATTTCACCTGCAGCAAGTAAACGGATAGAAGGAAATATGGAGATTGTCTATGAAGCTTCTAAGCCCGTTAAACTTGCTATTGGCGAAAAGCGAAGGACAATTTGGACGACAGCTGATACAGTAAAGGAACTCATTGAACAGGAAAATTTAGATGTAACAGAGCATGATAAAATCGAACCAGCATTAGATACGAAGATTGAAAAGAATTTGTCATTAACAATTGATAAAGCATTCAAACTTGCACTAAATGTTGGCGATCAAAAACAACAAGTTTGGACTACTTCGACTACTGTCGCTGACTTTTTAAAGGAACACAACATAAAATTGAATAAATTAGATGAAGTCAAGCCGGCTCTTACGGAAAAGATTGATGCTAAGAGTACCATAACGGTTACACGTATAGAAAAAGTCACCGATGTAGTGGAAGAACCAATTGCCTTTAATGTCGTTACCAAAAAAGATAGCAGCCTTGAAAAAGGGGAACAAAAAATCATTGAATCTGGTAAAGAAGGCAAGCAGAAGAAGCACTTTGAAATCGTTATTAAAAATGGAAAAGAATTTTCTAGGAAGCTATTAAAAACAGAAACCGTAGAAGAAAGTGAAGCTAGAGTTGTTGCGTTAGGAACGAAGGCTGTTCAACCTGTAAGTACTGCTACCGTTTCACGCGGCAATGATTCTGTTGCGAAAGAGTTTTATGTGAGATCAACAGCTTATACTGCCTATTGTAATGGTTGTTCCGGTACCACTGCTACAGGGCTTAATTTACGAGCAAATCCTAACGCTAAGGTAATCGCTGTTGACCCAAGTGTTATCCCATTAGGTACAAAAGTGTATGTCGAGGGCTATGGATATGCAGTTGCTGCTGACACAGGTTCAGCAATTAAAGGCAATAAAATCGACGTGTTCATTTCATCGAAATCAGCTGCCTATCGATGGGGTTCGAAAAGAGTAAAAATTAAAATTCTAAATTAAACGCTGACAGAGGGTTTTTATCCCTCTGTTTTTTTGCGTTATAATGAAGGGTATACTTGCTTATAAGATAAAGTAAAAACGAAAGAACTGGTATTACAGGGATTCATTTGGATTCAATATATTAGACGAAAAGACTTTATGAAAAGTTTCAGCTTTTTGGAGGAAAAAATGAAAATAAAAGAAATTATTGTGGTTGAGGGGAAAGATGATACAACTGCCATTAAAAGAGCAGTTGATGCGGACACAATTGAAACCAATGGTTCTTCTATTGGAGAGTCGGTTATCGAGCAAGTTAAGCTTGCACAGCAAACGAGAGGCGTCATTATTTTTACTGACCCTGATTTCCCTGGAGAGAAAATAAGAAAAACGATAGCAGCGAAGGTTCCTGGCTGTAAGCATGCATTCTTACCAAAAGAGGAAGCGAGACCTAAAAACGGAAAAGGGATAGGAGTTGAGCATGCCTCTGCCAGATCCATTCGAAATGCTTTGCAGTCAGTGAAGGAAGAGATGGAAGAATTCACGAGTGAAATCGTTTTTGATGATTTATTAGATGCAGGACTTATTGGCGGAAATAAGGCACGTGCCAGACGTGAAAAGTTAGGTGTTTTATTAAAAATAGGCTATACCAATGGAAAACAGCTTCATAAAAGACTGCAGATGTTTCAAATCTCAAGGGATGATTACATAAAAGCAGTAACCAAAATCCTACAGGAGGAAAATAATTGATGATGAAGGACATTGCCACACCCGTTAGAACAAGGGAGATATTAGAAAAATACGGTTTTTCCTTTAAAAAAAGCTTAGGACAAAACTTTCTGATTGAACCGAATGTTTTAACAAGAATTGTTGATCATGCAAATGTATCAGAAAAAACTGGTGTCATTGAAATTGGACCAGGAATCGGTGCGTTAACCGAACAGCTTGCAAGAAGAGCGAAGAAGGTTGTTGCTTTTGAAATTGATTCCCGGCTGTTGCCGATTTTAAATGAAACATTAGCTCCTTATGCCAATGTTTCAATTATCCATCAAGATGTGTTGGAAGCGAACTTACAGGAAGCCGTAAAGGAACACTTTAGTGACTGTGAGGAAATTATGGTGGTGGCTAACTTGCCTTATTATGTCACGACACCAATCATTATGAAGCTGTTAGAAGACAAGCTGCCGCTTAAAGGAATCGTAGTCATGTTGCAAAAAGAGGTAGCAGAGCGAATATCCGCAAAACCGTCAACAAAGGAATATGGTTCGTTATCGATTGCTGTGCAATACTATACGGATGCAAAAACGGTGATGACGGTTCCAAAGACTGTTTTTGTTCCGCAACCTAATGTTGATTCGGCGATCATTCGTTTATTAGTAAGGGATCAGCCCATTGTAAAAGTAAAGAACGAGACATTCTTTTTTGAAATTGTTCGTGCAAGCTTTGCACAAAGAAGGAAAACACTGCTTAATAACTTAGTTCATTTTTTACCAAATGGCAAAGAGTTAAAACCGATCATTGAAGAAACCCTGGCACAGGTTGAGATCGACGGCAAACGAAGAGGAGAATCCCTTTCAATTGATGAGTTTGCGAAATTAAGTGATGCATTAGATTATATGCTAAATAAAGCGTAAAAGGTAAGAAAGTATAAAATTTTGTACTTAGTTTTAGTGTCTAGCTCCAGCACCTAGCCTCTCTAGGGTCTAGCCACTCATGAATTAAAGGCAAAGAACGCCTTCTATTCATGAGCGTCTTATTTGCCCTAGGCTGAACAAGGCGCTTGCGCTTTTCTTATGATAGGATTTTAAGGCATGGTTTACGTTGTAGACTATGCTTTATTTTTATTTAACGTAAATGCTTCTTCATTTGCTTTTTTTTTAGGCGACATATCACCAATTATCAAAAACAACATAGGCTAGAAAAGGATACTTTTTTAGAAGATGATAATAATCCTACAATGGCCGTGTTTGTATTGGAGCGAGCAAGGTGCTTGTGCTTTTCTTAAAATTGGAGTGATCAATTATGCAGGTGAAAATTGGAGATGTTGTAGCAAGAAAATCTTATCAGCTTGACCTGTTATTTCGAGTGATTGATGTAAAAACAACTGCTTCAGGAGAGCAGATTGCAACCTTATATGGTGATGAAGTTAGATTAATAGCTGATGCACAATGCAGTGATCTCGTCATTGTGGATGAGATGGAGAAAAATAGCCGCAAGCAAAAGGAAAAGGAATTGATTGAGCAGTCATATTATTTATTTCGCCAAGATTATCAGCTGTTAAGAGAGAAGCAAGAATATTATGCAACATCCAGTTATAGCCACAACGAAGAGTTTTTTCATATACCTGGAAGAGTCCTTCATGTTGATGGAGATCCCCTTTATTTGCAAAAATGTTTAGCCTTATATGAAAAGATCGGTGTCCCCGTAAATGGTATTCATGTTAGTGAAAAGGAAATGCCAGAAAAAATTACGGGTCTTCTCGAAAGCTATCGTCCTGATATTTTAGTGATAACAGGTCATGATGCTTATTCAAAGCATAAAGGAAATATAGATGATTTAAATGCGTACCGCCATTCAAAAGAGTTCGTGCAAACTGTCCGCAATGCCCGTAAAAAAGTTTCCCACCTTGACCAGCTCGTGATTTTTGCAGGAGCATGTCAATCCCATTTCGAATCCTTAATTAGGGCAGGCGCTAATTTTGCCAGCTCTCCATCAAGGGTAAATATCCATGCCTTAGACCCTGTTTACATTGTCGCTAAAATAAGCTTTACTCCGTTTGTTGAACGGATTAATGTTTGGGATGTCCTTCGAAACACGTTAACAAGGGAAAAGGGTCTTGGCGGTGTTGAAACAAGGGGAGTGCTTAGGACAGGAATGCCATTCAGAAAACATAGTAATCAGTAAATGTTGCCGCTTATCGATATAAGTGGCTCTTTCTAATAGAAAAGAGCTGCTTGGACAGTGATAAAATATCATCTTTTTTTGATAAAATTCATCTTTTTTAACCATGAAATACCATCTGGTATTCATTGTTTTTTCTTAGCGAAAACCAAAAAATAATGAATCTTTTCCTCTGTTTACGGCTTATAAATGAACATTTGAATAAAAAATAAAAAAAACATTCATTTTTGCACATAAAATTAATATTGTCGGAACAAACTATCTGTGAAGGATGAAGAATTTTGTTGAAAATAATTTATTGACAGTTGGGAAAAGTTATTGATATAATTTTAATTTTATTTGACTTACATAGGCAAAAGCTGTATAATTACATTAGTGAGGTGGATGCAATGGGAAAAACTCTAACGGATATTAAAAAGTCCTTGGATGGAAATCTTGGCAGACGACTAACTTTAAGAGCAAACGGTGGTCGTAGGAAAACGATAGAACGCTGTGGTGTACTTGCAGAAACCTATCCATCTGTCTTTGTTATTGAGCTTGATCAAGATGAAAATTCGTTTGAACGTGTATCTTACAGCTATGCTGATGTGTTAACGGAAACAGTACAATTAACATTTTTTGAAGATACAACAGGTTCATTTGCAGTTAGTGGACAGTAGACAGAATTGTTTACTGTTTTTTCTTTTGTCTTTTTTTAAAAAGGTATAACTTTTTGTACTTAGTTTTTGTGTCTAGCTCCAGCACTTAGCCCCTCTAGGGTGTAACCACTCAGGAATTGAAGGCAAAGAACGCCTTCTATTCCTATTCGCCTTATGCTTGTCCCCTTATGCTTAGCGCCTTGCGCTTTTCTTAGAAGCAGTTCCCTACATAAATCGATAAATAAGTGTAGATAATAGAAAATGCCACCGTTCAATCTCTTCTTTTATCCATATTTATCCTTTGAAAGGATGTGTAGTGTTATGGGCAGACGTCGTGGAATTATGTCTGAAAGCTTTAAATATGAATTAGCAAAGGACTTAGGTTTTTACGAAACAGTAAAAGAAGAAGGATGGGGAGCAATTCGGTCACGTGATGCAGGAAATATGGTTAAACGTGCAATTGAATTAGCTGAGTCTCAGCTTGCTCAACATCATCGTGGTCAAAAGTAATGTGAAGTATCAGGGTTGACTGGTAAGCTTTATCGCCTTATTTTTTGAGGAGTGAGCTTATACAGTCAGCCCTTTGTCTATAGGAAGAATGAAGTCAGCATGTTCTTGAGTCGCTGGCACTTAAGCCTTTGTAAGATATACAACGAACTCAGTTTTCGTGTCCAGCTGCAGCGCCTAGCTCCTCGAGTCATAAGCCACTTAGGAATTGAAGACAAAGAACGTCTTCTATTCCTAAGCGTCTTATGCTTGTCGGAGCTGAACGAGGCTCTTCCGCATTTCGAATGTCCAGCTGCAGCGCCTAGCTCCTCGAGTCATAAGCCACTTAGGAATTGAAGACAAAGAACATCTTCTATTCCTAAGCGTCTTATGCTTGTCGGAGCTGAACGAGGCGCTTCCGTATTTCGAATTGTCCAGCTGCAGCGCCTAGCTCCTCGAGTCATAAGCCACTTAGGAATTGAAGACAAAGAACGTATTCTATTCCTAAGCGTCTTATGCTTGTCGGAGCTGAACGAGGCGCTTCCGTATTTCGAATTGTCCAGCTGCAGCGTCTAAGCGGGTGCTTCCGCTTTTCTTTGTCGAAAAAAGAAATACTATGCCTGCTTTTGTGGTACAATGTTGATACAATTTTAGATCGTTAAAGTAGGTGAATACATGCGTGTGTTAGAAAAAGCACCAGCGAAGATAAATTTATCATTGGACGTCCTTTTTAAACGGAAGGATGGCTTTCATGAAGTGAAAATGATTATGACAACCATCGATTTAGCTGACCGGGTCGAGCTCGTTTCTTTGCCATATGATGAGATTTGTATTGTGTCTCAAAATCGTTTTGTTCCAGATGATCATCGTAATTTGGCTTATCAAGCGGCTAAATTGTTAAAGGAAAGGTATAAGATCCGTAAAGGTGTGTCGATATCGATTACAAAAACGATTCCAGTTGCTGCAGGATTAGCGGGAGGCAGCAGTGATGCAGCGGCAACATTACGAGGATTAAATCGCTTATGGAACTTGGGTTTATCTATAGAAGAGTTAGCAAGGCTGGGAGCAGAAATCGGTTCAGATGTTTCATTCTGTGTTTATGGCGGAACGGCATTAGCTACAGGACGAGGGGAAATCATCCATCATATCGACCCTCCGCCACATTGTTGGGTTGTTCTTGCAAAGCCGACAATTGGCGTTTCAACTGCTGATGTTTATAAAAATTTAAACATAAATTCGATCGAGCATCCTGATGTTGAAGGAATGGTTGAAGCTATTAAAGCAGGAGACTATGACCAGATCTGCAAACTAATGGGAAATGTACTAGAAAGTGTAACTTTACATATGTATCCTGAAGTAGCAAATATTAAAGATCAAATGAAGCGTTTTGGTGCTGATGCCGTTCTCATGAGCGGGAGCGGACCGACTGTATTCGGTCTTGTACAATATGAATCACGATTGCCGAGAGTTTATAATGGACTTCGAGGGTTTTGTGACCAAGTATTTGCAGTACGAATGCTGGGGGAGCGAAACAGCCTTGATTAAATACGGATATTAAGTTATATTTACTATAATAATATTCGGATTTTGGAGGTTACCATTTCATGAAATTTCGTCGTAGTGGTCGTCTTGTGGATATGACAAACTATTTGCTTCATCATCCACATTCGTTAGTGCCATTAACCTATTTTTCAGAGAAGTATCAATCAGCTAAATCATCCATAAGCGAAGACTTGACGATTATTAAAGAGACTTTTGAGCAACATGGAATTGGAACATTACTCACTGTACCTGGTGCTGCGGGCGGAGTAAAGTTTATTCCGCAGGTCGAGGAAAATGAAGCAAAACAATTTATAGACGAGCTTTGTGAATTAATGGCTAAACCAGAAAGGCTGCTTCCAGGAGGTTATTTATATTTAACCGATATCCTTGGTGACCCCTCGATTGTTAACAAATTAGGGAGATTATTTGCAACCGTTTTTAGTAATCGGAAAATTGATGTCGTGATGACTGTTGCAACAAAGGGGATCCCATTGGCGTATGCTGTTGCAGCTCAACTTGATGTACCGGTCGTGATCGTAAGGAAAGATAGCAAAGTAACAGAAGGATCTACAGTAAGCATTAACTATGTTTCAGGCTCATCTAAACGTATTCAAACGATGCTGCTAGCTAAGCGTAGCTTAAAGGAAGGCTCTAATGTGTTAATTATTGATGACTTCATGAAGGCTGGAGGCACAATCAACGGGATGATCAGCCTTCTTGAGGAGTTCCAGGCTAAGGTTGCAGGGATCGGAGTTCTTGTAGAAACTGAGGGAGTAGAAGAAAGACTGGTGGACGAATATATCTCTCTCGTAAAACTCACTGATGTAGATACGCGTGAAAAGCATATCCAAGTAAAGCCCGGGACTTATTTTCAATTTATTAAAGAAAAAAAGATTGGAGAGGAATAATATGAAAATTGTCAGCACTAATCAAGCACCTGCCGCAATCGGCCCATACTCGCAAGGGATTATTGTGAATAATTTGTTTTATAGCTCAGGTCAAATCCCGTTAACTGCTGAAGGGGAAATGGTAACAGGAGATATTTCTGAACAAACTCATCAAGTATTTAAAAACTTAAAAGCTGTTCTTGAGGAGGCAGGCGCATCTCTTGAATCAGTGGTAAAAGCAACAGTGTTCCTTCAAGATATGAATTCATTTGCTGCATTTAATGAAGTATATGGTCAATATTTTTCAGAGCATAAGCCAGCTCGTTCTTGCGTTGAGGTGGCACGTCTCCCAAAAGATGCTCTAGTTGAAATAGAAGTCATCGCATTAATTAAATAACGTTTTTGCATACGGACTGTCTCAGAGGTTTAATCCTTTGTTTTGAGACAGTCCTTTTACATTATTAAGATCTTTTGCTTAATACCTCTTTTCCTCCCTTATCTAAATTTTAAAAAAATTTTCAAATATTGCAGGAATATATAAAAGAACGTTGAAATAGTAACTAAAGTTTTTCATATGGGGGAAAAGGTGGTGAACAGGATGGAAGTTACAGACGTAAGATTACGCCGCGTAAATACCGAAGGACGTATGAGAGCAATTGCATCAATCACGCTAGATCATGAATTTGTTGTTCATGATATCCGTGTTATTGATGGAAATAACGGTCTCTTCGTTGCGATGCCAAGTAAGAGAACTCCTGATGGAGAGTTCAGAGATATTGCACACCCTATTAATTCTAATACACGCGGAAAAATTCAAGACGCTGTATTAGCAGAATATCACCGTTTAGGTGAGTTAGAAGTAGAATTTGAAGAAGCAGGTGCTTCATAAAATATAAAAAGGGACTTTGCAGATAAATGCAAAGTCCTTTTTTATCGTTTAGAAAATTCATTGAACTGTGGATAAGCACTGCTACATCCAGCTCCGAAGCACAGGATGTGCAAGTGCAGTCTGTGCGACAGGACGTCGCGTTTTTGACTGCCAGCGCCTATCGCCTATCAAACTTCAGATCATCTCCCTACGATAAGTCAACATCGGTTCGCTTCGCTTACCGTGTTTCCTTTATCTCAGTCGATGCTCCTCCAGTTTGTACGGCGATGACCAAGGCGCTTGCGCTTTTGTTCTTCATGAGACCCTTTATTGTGTTAAAGTGAACGTGCGAAAAAATATTATTATGATAAAATTAGAAATATCATGTACTTTTATTTGCTATCTTGAAATACGAGTTATTTTAAGATATATTTTTTTATGGATAAAAAGGTACTAGACATTTAATAGTTTAATTAAAAAAGGTTAAATATAAAAATGGAGGCCTAGTAAATGGAAAATCGCTACGCAGTTATTTTAGCTGCAGGACAAGGCACACGGATGAAATCTTCATTATATAAAGTTCTGCATTCTGTATGTGGAAAACCTATGGTACAACATGTTTTAGACCAAGTATCTAAATTAGAGTTAACAAAAATCGTGACAGTTGTTGGACATGGTGCTGAAAAAGTAAAATCAGAGCTTGGCGATGCGAGTGAGTATGCGTTACAAAGTGAACAGTTAGGAACTGCTCATGCGGTTATGCAGGCGGCATCATACCTAGAGAATGAAGAGGGAACAACAATTGTCATCTGTGGCGATACACCTCTTATTACTTCAGAAACGATGGCAGCATTATTAACTCATCATAAAGAAACAAATGCAAAAGCAACGATCTTAACAGCAAAGGCTGATGATCCAACAGGCTATGGCCGTATTGTTCGCAATGAAGCCGGTACGGTAGAAAAAATAGTTGAGCATAAAGATGCAACAGATGCAGAAAGAGAAATTGCTGAAATTAATACTGGTACATATTGCTTTGATAATAAAGAATTATTTAAAGCATTATCACATGTATCAAATGATAATGTGCAAGGGGAATACTATCTTCCAGATGTGATAGAGATTCTAAAAAAGGAAGGAAAAATTGTTTCTGCCTATCAAACAGCTTCTTTTGATGAAACATTAGGAGTTAACGATCGAATCGCGTTATCACAGGCGGAAAAAATTATGAAGCAGCGCATCAATAAAGAGCATATGAGAAACGGTGTAACACTTATTGATCCTGATAACACCTATATTTCTGCAGATGCTGTTATTGGCCGCGATACTGTTATCTACCCGGGAACGATGATTCTAGGTGAAACAGTTATAGGTGAAAACTGCCTGATCGGACCGAATACAGAAATTAAAAATTGCACGGTGCAAAACGAAACGACAATCCGTCAATCTGTTGCACATGACAGTCAAATCGGCAACAGTGTTAACATTGGACCTTTTGCTCATATTCGTCCTTTATCATCGATATCTGATGAAGTGAAAATCGGAAATTTCGTTGAAGTTAAAAAGTCGACAATGGGTAAGGGCAGCAAAGCATCACACTTAAGCTATATTGGCGATGCTGAGGTAGGTTCCGATGTTAATCTTGGCTGCGGATCAATTACGGTTAATTATGACGGAAAAAATAAGTTTTTAACAAAGATTGAAGATGGGGCATTTATTGGATGTAACTCAAATTTAATTGCACCAGTAACAATTGGCAAAGAAGCATATGTTGCTGCGGGATCAACGGTTACAGATGATGTACCAGAGAAAGCATTAACAGTTGCACGTTCACGACAAGTAAATAAAGAGAATTATGTCGATCGAATAAAAAATAAAAATTCCTAATGGAGGTTTTCACTTTACCATGTCTAATCGCTATGGAGATTCAAATTTAAAAATATTTACGCTCAACTCTAATCCAGCATTAGCAAAAGAAATTGCAGATATTGTTGGTGTGGATTTAGGGAAGAGTTCTGTTACTCGGTTTAGTGATGGGGAAATCCAAATTAATATTGAGGAAAGTATTCGTGGTTGTGATGTCTATGTCATCCAATCAACCAGCGGCCCTGTTAACGAACATTTAATGGAACTTTTAATCATGATTGATGCCTTAAAACGTGCATCTGCCAAAACCATTAATATTGTAATTCCTTATTATGGATATGCAAGACAAGATCGAAAAGCAAGAGCAAGGGAGCCTATTACAGCTAAGCTTGTTGCAAATCTTATTGAAACAGCAGGTTCAACCCGTGTTATTACTTTAGATCTGCATGCACCACAAATTCAGGGCTTCTTTGATATTCCGATTGATCATCTTATGGGAGTGCCGATATTAGGAGAATATTTCCTAGGAAAAAACCTTGATGATATTGTCATCGTTTCCCCAGATCATGGCGGTGTAACAAGAGCTCGTAAATTAGCGGATAAGTTAAAAGCTCCAATTGCGATTATTGACAAAAGACGTCCAAGACCAAATGTTGTGGAAGTTATGAATATTATTGGGAATATCGAAGGGAAAACAGCTATTTTAATTGATGATATTATTGACACAGCCGGAACAATTACGCTTGCAGCAAACGCGCTTGTCGAAAATGGTGCTAAGGAAGTATTTGCATGCTGTACACATCCTGTTTTATCAGGTCCAGCTATTGAACGGATTAACAATTCTAAAATTAAAGAATTAGTTGTGACAAACTCAATTGCATTGCCGCAAGAGAAACGAATTGATAAATTGGTTGAGCTATCTGTTGCACCATTAATTGGCGAAGCGATTATTCGTGTCCATGAAAAACAATCTGTAAGTTTACTTTTTGATTAAGAAAAGTGCAAGGCGCCTTGTGTTATACAATAACACAAGGTAATAACTTTATACTTACTTTTTTATAAAGGAAGCTTATTCTTGAAATGCGGGCATCCCGTATAAGAATATAGCTTCTTTTTGCTTTCCAGGCATAACCAGATCGCTTCCGCTAGAAAAAATATGTTTATACCTTCCTAGTTATGGGTAAACAATATATATGGATGATAATTCGTTAGGAAGGTGTAACTATGACAACATTACAAGCGATAAAGCGAACTGAATTCACAAACTCTGCGAAAAGAAAAATTCGTGAATCAGGTCAAATTCCCGCGATTATTTATGGGAAGAAAATTGAAAGTAAGCCAGTTGCTTTAGATAGTATCGAGCTGATAAAAACATTAAGGGAAGAAGGAAAAAATGCGATTCTTCACCTGGATGTAGATGGTGATTCCCATGCGGTTATGCTTTATGATGTTCAAACAGATCCATTAAAAAATGAAATTGTCCATGCCGATTTTCATGTAGTGGACATGCAGTCGGATGTGCAAGTTGATGTACCTGTACATTTAACAGGTGAAGCACAAGGGGTGAAGGATGGCGGTGTCTTACAGCAATCATTCCATGAACTAACCATTACTGCAAAGCCGGGAAATATCCCACAGTCTATTGATGTTGATATTACAAACCTCGGCGTAAATGAAACAATCTTAATTAAGGATCTTCCAAAGAGCAATGATTACACATTTGTTCAGGATGAAGAGACAGCGATTGCATCCATTCTCCCGCCTAAGCAGGAAGAAGAAATTGACAGTGGGGAAGAGCAAGAGCCTGGAACTCCTGAAAATGAGGAAGGTCGAGAAGAAAGCGAAAAATAAGAAAGCCATAGATGAATTATTTAACCGAGTGTCAGCCTTCTACTTTAGAGCACTAAGAGATTTTTTCCTAGTAGCTTTAGGAAGGCTGGCACTTTCCTTTTTGCTCATAGACTTTTGTGTTATTGTTAGGATATGAGGAAGAATTGTAAATAAAATAACATGTAAAAGTATAACGATAAGTATATAATATAATCATATGCGTATAAGTTGAGTTGTATTGGAGGGTTTCTAGAAATGAAACTCATAATCGGATTGGGTAATCCTGGGAAACAGTATGAGCAAACAAGGCATAATGTAGGTTTTATGGTTGTTGATAAGCTTTCGAAGGAATTGTCGATCCCGCTTGATCGCCACAAGTTTAACGGATTATATGGGATGGGACATATTTCAGGGGAGAAAATCATATTATTAAAACCACTTACATATATGAATTTATCAGGGGAGTGCATTCGGCCTTTGATGGATTATTATGATATTGATCATAACGAGATTGTTGTTATTTACGATGACCTTGATCTACCAGTTGGAAGAATTCGCTTAAGGACTAAGGGAAGTGCCGGTGGCCATAATGGGATTAAATCCATGATTTTACATTTAGCCACACAAGAATTTAACCGGATTCGCATAGGGATTGACCGTCCAACTAATGGCATGAAAATTACCGATTATGTATTAGGACGATTTACTGATGAGGAAACACAAGGGATCAATGAAGCGATTGATCGATCTGCAAATGCCTGTGAAAGATGGCTGTCTACTTCATTTACTCAGATTATGAATGAGTTTAATTAAACATTCATAATATCAGTTAATCTGCCGAGCAAATCATGTATATCAAGCCTCGAAAAGGTACATACTATCAGTAAAATATACCCTTTTCAGGAGGCAATTATGGCTCTGCATTATCATTGTAGACACTGTGGTGTGAAGGTAGGAAGTATTGATAAAATGGCTGTTTCAAGTGAACAGCTGGGCTTTGATCATTTATCTGATGAAGAACGTCAAGAGATGATAACCTATCAACAAAATGGTGATATACAAATAAAAACGATTTGCGAGGATTGTCACGATGCACTAAATAGATATCCAGAATTTCATCAATATGAAAGTTTTATTCAGTAAGAGCTTTGGGTACAGCCCCAAAGCATTTTTCTGTTTAGCTTTTCACCATAGTATAAAGCTGGCAATCCAAATCTATTTAAAAAACAAACAAGCCAAAAAAGATAAATCTATGAATTTACCTGAGAGGAGGGCTGAGCTTGTATAGTTTGCAGCAATATTTTAATCAGACAGATGATTTTAAGACTATTGTTTCTGGGATTGAAGAAGGGTTGAATGAACAGCTTGTAGCTGGTTTATCTGGTTCAGCTAGAACTGTTTTTACCGCAGCTCTTTATAATGAATTAAAGAAATCAATTTTAATTGTTACTCATAATCTTTATCAAGCTCAAAAATTATATGAAGATCTCGTTCATCTTATAAATGATGAAATGGTTTACCTTTACCCTGTTAATGATTTAATTGCTTCTGAGATTGCGATTGCTAGTCCGGAGCTGAAAGCACAAAGAATTGAGGTTCTTAACAGGCTTGCTGAAGGGAAACAATCGATCATTGTTGCCCCTGTGGCAGGTATAAGGCGTTTGCTTCCGCCTAAAGAAATTTGGGAACAATATCAGTTAAAGATGACGTTAGGACAAGATATTGACCTTGATCAAGTCATTCAGATGTTTATTTCCCTAGGATATGAACGGGCAGACATGGTTAGCACACCAGGGGAATTCAGTGTAAGGGGCGGAATTATTGATATTTATCCGTTGACAGAGGAACATGCCGTTCGTATTGAATTATTTGATACTGAGATTGATTCGATTCGTTCGTTTAATATAGATGACCAGCGTTCACTCCATATGCTGAAGGAAATCTCAATTGGACCTGCAATTGAAATGATTGTCGATGAACAGTCTAAAAATCGCGGTATTCAAGCGGTTGAGGCAGGTTTAGCAAAAACGCTTAAAAAAATGAAGAATGAGCAGCAAAAAGAATTGCTGCTTGAAAATATACAGTATGACTTAGAGCGCTTAAGGAATAATCAATTTAGTCAAGATATCTTTAAATATTCATCCCTCTTCTATGAGAAGGCTGCTAGTTTAGTAGATTATTTCCCTGCAGATGCTATTGTCATTCTTGATGAAATAAGCAGAATTCACGAAACCTATGATCAATTGGATAGGGAAGAAGCTGAGTGGTTTACAAGCTTGCTGGAAGACGGGAAAATCTTTCAGGATGTGAAATTATCCCATTCCTATGTGGATGTGATGACGAAAAAGAAACACCCAATCGTCTATCTTTCATTGTTTTTAAGACATGTACCACATACAAGCCCGCAAAATATTTTGAATTTATCTTGCAAGCAAATGCAAAACTTCCATGGGCAAATGAATGTGTTGAAAAATGAGCTTGAACGCTGGCAGAAGTCGAATTATGCAGTTGTTTTTTTAGGTGTTAATGAAGAACGAACAAAAAAATTAGAGCAGGTTTTAGAAGATTATGATATAAATGCCCACATCCTTGGAGAGATGGAATCCTTTAAGAGCGGGAATATTTATATTATGCAAGGCGATCTTCAAACAGGCTTTGAGCTTCCAATGCAAAAGCTTGCTGTGATCACAGAAGAGGAGCTTTTTAAAAAGCGTGTGAAAAAGCAAGTCAGAAGACAAAAGCTTTCAAATGCTGAGAGAATAAAAAGCTACTCTGAGTTAGAAATTGGTGACTATGTTGTTCACGTGAACCATGGTATTGGTAAATATCTTGGGATTGAAACACTTGAAATTAATGGAATTCATAAGGATTACTTAAACATTAAGTATCAAGGCAGTGACCAGTTATATGTCCCGGTTGAACAAATTGACCAGGTGCAAAAGTATGTAGGCTCTGAAGGCAAAGAACCTAAGATTTATAAGCTTGGCGGCAGCGATTGGCGCAGGGTAAAAAAGAAAGTGGAGTCTTCTGTCCAAGATATTGCTGATGATTTAATTAAACTGTATGCAGAACGTGAAGCTAGTGAAGGGTTTGCCTTTTCCCCTGATGGAGAAATGCAGAAGGAATTTGAATTGGCCTTTCCATATCAGGAAACAGAGGATCAATTACGATCCATCCAAGAAATCAAAAAGGATATGGAGCGTATTCGTCCAATGGACCGACTACTTTGTGGAGATGTTGGTTATGGAAAGACAGAGGTTGCGATAAGAGCGGCGTTTAAGGCCATTGCTGATGGAAAGCAGGTTGCATTATTAGTTCCGACGACCATTCTGGCTCAGCAGCACTTTGAAACGGTTAGAGAGCGATTTCAGGATTATCCGATAAACGTTGGGCTTCTAAGTCGTTTTAGAACGCGAAAGGAAATCACTGAAACGAAAAAAGGCTTAAAAAACGGAACCGTTGACATGGTGATCGGGACACATCGCTTATTATCAAAAGATGTTCAGTATAAGGATTTAGGGTTGCTTATTATCGATGAGGAACAGCGTTTTGGTGTGACGCATAAAGAAAAAATTAAACAGCTGAAAACAAATGTTGATGTCCTTACATTGACAGCGACACCAATCCCAAGGACCTTACATATGTCCATGTTAGGTGTTCGTGATTTATCCGTTATTGAAACACCTCCCGAGAACCGCTTTCCTGTACAAACCTATGTTGTTGAATACAATGGTGCCCTTGTAAGAGAAGCGATTGAACGGGAAATGGCACGTGGCGGTCAAGTGTTCTTTTTATATAACCGAGTCGAGGATATTGAAAGAAAAGCAGAGGAAATATCCATGCTTGTCCCTGATGCCAGGGTGACATATGCACATGGAAAGATGACAGAAAACGAACTTGAGTCCGTTATGCTTAATTTCCTTGAAGGGGAATATGATGTATTAGTAAGTACGACGATTATTGAGACGGGTGTAGATATTCCAAATGTTAATACATTGATTGTCAATGACGCCGATAAGATGGGGTTATCCCAGCTCTATCAGCTACGAGGCAGGGTAGGACGTTCTAATCGTGTGGCATACGCTTATTTTACACATAGAAAAGATAAGGTCTTAACAGAGGTAGCTGAAAAAAGGTTGCAAGCGATAAAGGAATTTACCGAACTTGGCTCTGGATTTAAAATTGCGATGCGTGACCTATCGATTAGAGGAGCAGGTAATTTATTGGGAGCCCAGCAGCACGGCTTTATCGATTCGGTCGGATTTGATCTTTATTCACAAATGTTAAAAGAAGCGATCGAAGAACGGCAAACAGATAAACCGAAGGAAAAAGCGATTGAAGTTGAAATTGATCTCCAAGTGGATGCTTATATACCACAGGAGTATATCTCAGATGGCCGTCAAAAAATCGATATGTATAAACGCTTCAGATCAATTGATTCTTTGCAGGAATTAGAAGAACTGCAAGAGGAAATGATTGACCGTTTTGGAGAATATCCTGTTGAAGTAGATTATTTATTCCAAATTGCAAAAATTAAAGTGTTTGCAATACAGGAAAGAGTTGAACATATTAAACAAGAAAAAGATGTTATTACCTTACTCATTGAAGAGGAAGCAAGTAATAAAATTGACGGCCACCGCCTATTCGAATTGAGCAATAAGTATAATCGAATTGTTGGTTTAGGTATGGAAGGCAGCAGATTAAAGTTGACGGTTGCTACAAAAGGGCTTGATACAGAAAAATGGTTAGATATTATCAAGGAACTATTAAATGGGCTGGCGTCAGTAAAAAAAGAAGAAATTCCTTTAAATTAGGTTTAACATCAAAAGATTTAGGCGAAGCTTATTAGTTGTTAATTTACGAAAAATGTTAAAAAATCACTTTCATCATGTATATTACATCACTTGTGTAGGATACTAATTTCAACAAATGGTGATTGTTACATAAAGAGAAAGCTCCTGTCAAAAGTTTTTTCATTAAAGCTTCAGGAGGTTAGAGTTGTTACACACACCCTACCTTAAAAGTAACAGCAATTCAAACAATCACTCTTTTCCCTATCATCCGATGAAAGTGAGGCAGCATAAGATGAAAGCAACTGGTATTGTTCGTCGTATTGATGATTTAGGTCGAGTCGTTATTCCGAAGGAAATTCGCAGAACACTTCGAATTCGTGAAGGAGATCCATTAGAAATCTTTGTGGATCGCGATGGTGAGGTCATTCTAAAGAAATATTCACCAATAAGCGAATTAAGCGACTTTTCTAAGGAATATGCAGATGCCCTGTATGATAGTTTGGGTCATCCAGTTTTAATCTGTGATCGAGACACATTTATTGCCGTAGCCGGCGGTTCAAAAAAAGAATACTTAAATAAGAACATTAGTGACGTAGTTGAACAAGCAATGGAAGAAAGAAGCTCTGTTTTACAAGCTGAAGGTGGAGAAACACAGCTTGTTGAAGGTCTTAGCGAAGAAATCAAATCATATACAATTGGACCAATTGTCGCGAATGGTGATCCAATTGGAGCTGTCATTATTTTTTCTAAAGAACAGCCAATTGGTGAAGTTGAGCATAAGGCAGTAGAGACTGCAGCAGGATTTTTAGCGCGTCAAATGGAACAATAAGGATGTAGACAAAAAGGGCAGCGTACATGCTGCTCTTTTTTAATGATTTCAGAATTTATATATTTTCTTAACATAGCTTGCGTTTCTGAATCTAGCTCCAGGCGCCAACGGCTCTTGGGTCTAGTCAAAAGGAATTGAAGGTAAAGAACACCTTCTATTCCTGTTCGCCTTATGCTTGTCGCCGAATGCTTAGCGCCTTGCGCTTTTTTTATGTTTGAATTATTTGTTTTATCTATCCTAAATGTTGTTTCATTCTTAGGCTAAGACTTTTCAATGCTCTTCAGCTCTACTATAATCAAGCTTAGAGGATTTTTGAGAGGAGTAGGACATGAACGTCCAGAAGAATAGGATGAATCTGGCCATACAAGGAGCGCTTATCCTTACAGTTGCCGGGTTAGTAACAAAAATTTTAAGTGCAGCATACCGTGTTCCTTTTCAAAATATTGTCGGGGATATCGGGTTTTATATTTATCAACAGGTTTATCCTTTTTATGGGATGAGTGTGATTTTAGCCACATCGGGGTTCCCTGTAGTGATTTCGAAGGTGATGACGGAATACGGATATGGGAAATCGATGCAAATTCGCTCAAAGATCATGACGATAATATTTTTCTATTTATTAGTCATTGGTTTTTTTCTATCTATTTGTTTATACATATTTTCTGATGAGATCGCACGCTTTATGGGAGACCTTCATCTTACAAAGCTTATTCAGGTATCCGCAATCTCGTTTCTCATTGTTCCCCTAGTCTCAACCTATAGAGGCTATTATCAATCAGAGCAAAATATGAATCCGACAGCTGTTTCTCAGGTTGTTGAACAAGGAATTAGAGTTTCTTTTATATTGGTAAGCTCTTATTTCATGATAAAAGCTGGATATAATTTGTATGAAGTTGGTTTTGGGACTTTAGCAGGTTCTATTATTGGGAGCATCGCTGCGCTGGTAATGCTGGCAATCACTTGGAGAAAAGAGCATCGCGGCATGTTTAGGTGGAATATTTCTGCACCTATTCAAACTCGGAAAATACTCTTATCTTTAGTGAAGTCTAGCTGGACAATTGGGTTAAGCAGCCTTTTGCTAATTTTTATACAGCTAATTGATGCGCTTAATTTATATTCCCTATTAGTTGATGGAGGAATGGGAAAGGTTTTAGCGAAGGAAACCAAGGGCATATATGATCGTGGACAACCGCTTATTCAGTTGGGGACAG
The DNA here is from genome assembly GCF_051842955.2 of Metabacillus sp. Hm71. Lineage (NCBI taxonomy): Bacteria > Bacillati > Bacillota > Bacilli > Caryophanales > Bacillaceae > Metabacillus > Metabacillus sp. Hm71. The sequence continues at coordinate 68,477 of NZ_CM200278.1, forward strand.
TTGTTGCGACATCTCTTGCTCTATCACTTGTTCCCGTTATTGCAAGCGCAAAGGTGCAAAATAACTTTGTCTTTATTCATGAAAAGCTGAATCTTTCTTTGAAGCTATGCATTGTTGTTGCCGCAGGTGCATCATCCGGGTTAATAGCGATTATAAAACCGACGAATGTGATGCTTTTTACAAATACTTCAGGCTCAATGGTCTTAATGGTCTTAAGTGTTTCCATATTGTTTACCTCGTTATGTCTAACTATGTTTGCGATATTACAGGGATTAGGTTATGCCTTTTTTCCAGCATTGTCGGTCATAGTTGGAGTTGGGATTAAATATGGTTTAAATACGTGGCTGATTCCAATTTACGGGGTGATCGGAGCAGCAATCTCAACAGTCGTTTCTTACGGGATTGTCGTATTGATCACAATTTTATATATGGTGATAAAAGGTTATTCTTTTAAAGGGAATAAGAGTTTAGTTAAAATCGGTCTTGCGATTGGCATCATGGTTATCTTGTTAACGATCTTCCTAAAAGCTGCAGGCCTGGTTTTTGACTTAGAGCATCGACTGTATGCTAGTATTGCATCGCTCAGCGGGGTATTAATCGGAGGTTGTATTTATGGATGGGCAATTTTAAAATTAAAAGTATTTACACATGATGAGCTTCAAAATATTCCAATTGTAAAAAAACTTGTAAAATGAAATGGGGTTCATAAATGGCTAAAAAAATCACAATTGTTGGGTTAGGTGCAGGCGATTTGCAGCAATTGCCTTTTGGTGTATACCAATTAATTACAAAATCTGTGCATTTATTTTTGCGGACAAAGGAGCATCCCATTATTGTCGAATTAAATAACGAAATACGTTATGAAGCGTTTGATTCTATTTATGAAGAGAATGATGACTTTGATGAAGTGTATCGGAAAATTGTCGAAACCTTATTAGAAAAAGCTGCCGATCAGGATATTGTGTATGCTGTTCCGGGACATCCGCTTGTCGCAGAGAAAACCGTACAACTCCTTTTAAATAACGGAAGGGAAAAGGGTTATACAATTGTTGTACAAGGCGGACAAAGCTTTATCGATTCGACTTTTCAGGCATTAGAAATTGATCCAATTGAAGGATTTCAGCTAGTAGATGCCTTAACATTAAAAAGCGAACAGCTTCAATTGAATGGACATGTTCTTATTACTCAAGTTTATGACCAAATGGTAGCATCAGATGTAAAGCTCACCTTAATGGAACAGCTGCCAGATGATTATCGTGTCACGATTGTAACTGCTGCTGGAAGCAGTCAGCAGCATATTAAAGAAGTGCCATTGTATGAGCTTGATCGTGAAACAAGTGTCAACAACTTAACAAGTGTCTATGTTCCACCTGTAAAAAATAACGAACTGTTATATCATCAATTTACTAGCTTTAGGCAAATTGTAGCCGAACTGCGCGGTCCAGATGGCTGCCCTTGGGACAAGGAACAAACACATCACTCTTTAAAAAGATATTTAATTGAAGAGTGTTATGAACTATTGGAAGCAATAGAAGAAGAAGATATAGATCATATGATTGAAGAACTAGGTGACGTTCTTTTGCAGGTTGTTCTTCATGCCCAAATTGGTGAAGACGATGGAATGTTTTCGATTGATGATGTTATAAGAGCAGTCGCAGAAAAGATGGTTCGCAGACACCCGCATGTGTTTGGAGAAACGGTTGTTCAAGATACAAATGAGGTGCTGGCAAACTGGGAAGAGATTAAGCAAAAAGAAAAAGAACTCCCTATTAGAATATCCATTCTTGATTCGGTATCATCAGCACTTCCCGCCCTTTCCAAAGCCTTTCATTTACAGAAAAAAGCTGCTAAGGTTGGATTTGACTGGCCAACGGTTGATGAAACCTGGGAAAAGGTAAAAGAGGAAATAACAGAATTTGAAGACGAGCTAAAATTGAATACAAATGATCATTACATCATGAAGGAGTTCGGTGATGTGTTATTTGCGTTAGTCAATGTGGGAAGGCATTATCATATTGAACCTGAGGAAGCATTGGCTTCAACAAATAAAAAATTTTATGATCGTTTTCGCTACATAGAGAAGAAGGCAGAGGAACATAACCTGAAGCTTCAAGACATGTCCTTAGAAGAAATGGATCAATTATGGAATGAAGCAAAGAAAATAGATAAAGAGGGATGAAGATGAGATTAGACAAATTTTTAAAAGTATCAAGAATCATTAAACGAAGAACATTAGCAAAAGAAATTGCCGATCAAGGCCGGATTTCAATTAATGGAATCCCCGGAAAGGCAAGCTCTAATGTGAAAATAGGGGATGAATTGCTCATCCGTTTTGGCCAAAAGTTAATGACAGTTGAGATTACAGATTTAAAGGAAACAACAAGAAAAGAAGAGGCAGCAAATCTGTACCGTATTGTTAAAGAAGAGAAGGTAGAGCAGGAATAGCTTTTAGGGCAAGGCGCTTTCGCATTTCTGTATTGTCTAGCTGCAGCGCCTAGCTCCTCGAGTCATAAGCCACTTAGGAATTGAAGACAAAAGAACGTCTTCTATTTCTAAGCGTCTTATGCTTGTCGGAGCTGATCAAGCCGCTTCCGCTTTTCGATATTGTCTAGCTGCAGCGCCTAGGCCCTCGAGGTCACAAGCCGCTTCCGCATTTCTATATAGCTTGTTCTAATTCGGATTGTTTTTACATACAAATGTAAAAGAATCCTTTATTTAGAATGCGGAGGTTGAACATGAATCAATATTATGATAACAATTCATCTGTCCATAAAGGTGCCATTCAAGAGCATGATGTCATCATGCGGGGAAGGAAATTATTAGAGATAACTGGTGTTAAGCAGGTGGAGAGCTTTGATAGTGAGGAATTTCTATTGGATACCGTCATGGGGGCGCTAGCGATCCGCGGGCAAAACCTTCAGATGAAAAATCTTGATGTTGATAAGGGCGTTGTTTCCATAAAGGGCAGCAGAATTTTTGACTTGGTGTATTTGGACGAACAGCATGGGGAGAAAGCTAAAGGACTCTTTAGCAAGTTATTTAAATGAGTCTGACAACGCAATTTTACACAATGTTGGCAATGGCTGGTATGGGTGGTTGGCTCGGTTTGGCTCTCGATACTTATGGCCGCTTTTTAAAGCGGCCAATGAGAGCTAGATGGGTTGTTTTTATTAATGATTTTTTATTTTGGGTCGTACAAGGACTTATCCTTTTTTATCTGTTGCTGCTGGTTAATGAAGGAGAATTGCGGATTTATATCTTCCTAGCTGTTCTATGCGGATATGCAGCTTATCAGAGTTTATTTAAACGCTTGTATTTGCGTATTCTTGAGCGTTTAATACAGACAAGCCTGAGCATCTATCGTTTTATGCTAAAGGTAGGCAATCTAATGATCGTAAAACCGATTGTCGGCTTGGTTCAGCTGCTCTTTGTGATCTTACTTGGAACGGTGAACTTTTTATGGAGATTACTAAAATGGGCTTTTCAATTTTTATATTCGTTCGTTAAACTTTTATTAGCACCGGTAAGATTTCTTTTGCGCCTTTTATGGCGGTTTACTCCATTTACAATTAGGAACTTTCTGGGAAAGATTATTCGGTTGTTAGCAGGATTTATGAAAAAATTCCAGAATATAGCTAGTAAGATAAAAGCGTGGTGGCTACGGAGAAAAGAAAAGTAAGGAGGAAAACTATGAGTCTCGAAAGAACCAGGAAAATTACGGAATTGCAATCACAATATATGCAGCAACAGGAGAGACAACAGCAACTTTCGAAACGACGGAAAAGAGGCTTGATCAGAAGGTTGACCCTGTTAGGATTACTGGCTGTCATTTCTTCAGTGGTTATAATCACCACCATTTACAATCAGCAAAGTACCATTGAGGAAAAATTGGCTGAACAAAAAAAACTTGAAAAAGAATTGAGCGGATTAAAACAAGAGGAGAAGCTTTTAAGAGAAGAAATTGTCAAGCTTAATGATGATGAGTATATCGCAAAAATTGCACGAAGGGATTATTTCTTATCTGATGAGAATGAGATCATCTTTAACATAAAAGATTAGCCTTGTTGACACTCGATTTTTTATTTATGTATAATATAATAAAGGTTCGAATGATTTTTTATCTGTTTAAGGAGGAGCATTATTTTTATGTCGATTGAAGTTGGCAGCAAGTTACAGGGTAAAGTGACGGGCATTACTAATTTTGGAGCTTTTGTTGAGCTACCAGGAGGCTCTACAGGTCTCGTTCACATCAGTGAAGTTGCCGATAATTATGTGAAGGATATTAATGATCACTTAAAAGTCGGAGATGAAGTTACAGTTAAAGTAATAAATGTTGAGAATGATGGTAAGATTGGTTTATCTATTAAAAAAGCGATAGATCGCCCAGAGCGCCCAGAACGTCCAGAACGCCCAAGAAACTCAGATCGTCCAAGGCAATCAGATCGCCCGAGACAAAGAGGAAATGATTTCCGCAATAATAGCAAGGAAAGCTTTGAACAAAAGATGAGTCGTTTCTTAAAAGACAGTGAAGATCGTCTATCTTCATTAAAACGCAATACAGAATCAAAACGCGGTGGTCGAGGAGCTAGAAGAGGATAGCTTGCTGCCTTCATATAAATGTTGCCGTAAAAGGAAGACATCTTATTGGTGTTTTCCTTTTTTTAATGTTTAAGAAAGTATAAAATTTTGTACTTAGTTTTAGTGTCTAGCTCCAGCGCCTAGCCCCTCGAGGTCATAAGCCAATTTAGAATTGAAGGCAAAAGAACGCCTTCTATTCTAAATCGTCTTATTTGCCCTAGGCTGATCAAGGCGCTTGCGCTTTTCTAAATAGTGATTAATAGTCAGAAGATTATGTGAATAAATTTTATATTGACGTAAATTTAATTCGAATGTATTATATATCTTGTGCCTTAGAAAAGGACAACTTTGAAATATGGCGGCGTAGCTCAGCTGGCTAGAGCGTACGGTTCATACCCGTGAGGTCGTGGGTTCGATTCCCTCCGCCGCTACCATACTAGAAGTTGGAATTTGGAAGTAAGAAGTCGGATAAACGTTTTCTTCGAAATTAAACATAAACCTCTGACATCTCATATCCGTCTCCAACATTTAAATAGGCCCGTTGGTCAAGCGGTTAAGACACCGCCCTTTCACGGCGGTAACACGGGTTCGAATCCCGTACGGGTCATATGGAAAAACTAGTTGTTTTGAGCAACTAGTTTTTTTGTCGTTTTACTAAAAAAGCTTCTCCGCACTAAGGAAATGGGATTCGAAACCTGGTAAGGTGAAATATTTTGCCGACAAGGACCCGTTTTTCATAGGCTATTCTATCTTTCTTTCTCCTTTTACTTACATATTCCTAGCCGTTTTCTCATCGTTTTCTACCTTTTTGACGAAAGACATTGGAAAAATTTTCACATCACTTAGATATTTGTCGCATTCTTCAAAAACAGTCGAACTGTTTTTGGAATATCATTCCTTCTTTTGACAAAATCTTGTCCAAGCGTTCGATATAATTACAGCAACAATCAATTAGTGGGGGAATGAACGATGGAAAAAGTAGAAAGAAGGTTAATGGAGCCGATTTCGGATTTGGGAATGGTTAAAACCCAGCAAGTAGTTAATCGATTCTTTCATCGATTCTCTTCTAAATTACAAGTGTTCCTCTTGCATAAAGGTCTTGTGTATGTATTAATTGGTTTTTTATTAGGACGAGCAATTATTTTATCGGAGGTATTACCTTTCGCATTGCCATTCTTTGGCGCGGTTTTTCTCATGAAAAAAGATAAGGCATTATTAGCCGGTTTCTCCTTAATAGCCGGAGGTATGACTGTTTCTTTTGAAATATCCTTCATCATTTTAGCATCAATTATTGGTTTCCTTGTGATCAATCGCCTATCTGCCTATATCTTTAAGGATCAATTAAAGATTCTCCCCTTTGTCGTTTTTGGGACGGTTGCATTAACAAGGATTGTCTTTTCACTCGCAACCAAATCCACTTTAACATTATATGATTATATGATGGCAGGGGTTGAATCAGGGTTATCCTTTATCCTAACTTTAATATTTCTTCAAAGTATTCCACTCATATCTGCCCGAAAATATAAACAATCACTAAAGATTGAGGAAATTATCTGCATTATGATTCTCTTAGCTTCTGTAATGACAGGTCTTGTTGGAGTGTCCTATCAAAATTTGCAGGCAGAACATATCTTTTCCCGTTATATTGTTCTCCTTTTTGCCTTTATAGGCGGATCCAGCATTGGCTGTACAGTTGGAGTTGTCACGGGATTGATTTTAAGCTTGGCAAACGTCGGAAACTTATATCATATGAGCCTCCTTGCCTTTTCTGGACTATTAGGAGGTCTATTAAGAGAAGGGCAAAAATTAGGAACGGCAATTGGCCTTCTGCTAGGGTCTGTGTTGATTTCTTTATATGGACAAGGGTCATCTGATTTAATGACAACACTGACTGAATCAATGATTGCCATCTTGTTATTCCTGATTACACCGAAAGCCATTACAGCAAGACTGGCACGGCACATCCCAGGGACAAGTGAGCATGCTCAGGAACAACAACAATATGTACGGAAAATCCGTGATGTAACCGCACATCGCGTTGATCAATTTTCACAAGTATTCCAAGCGCTATCGGAAAGCTTTGGAACCTTTTATAATAAGGATGTGACAGAAGATGAACAACGAGAAACCGATTTATTTTTAAGCAGTATTACTGAAAGTACATGCCAGCATTGTTTTAAGAAAGAAAGGTGCTGGGTACAGAACTTTGATACAACTTATGAATATATGCAGGCAATTATGCAAGAAACGAAACAAAAAACGTATCAAAACAATATCAAGTTAAAAAAGGAGTTTGCGAAACACTGTTCAAAATCAACGAAAGTGGAAGAGGCGATCGAAGAAGAAATCAATTATTTTCAAGCAAATCAAAAGCTAAAGAAGGAGGTTCAGGAAAGCAGGAGGTTAGTTGCTGAACAACTATTAGGTGTATCACATGTTATGGAGGACCTTTCCAAGGAAATTAAAAGAGAACGCGAGAATCATTTTGTCCAGGAGGAGCAAATTTTAGATGCCCTGCAAAATTTCGGGATAGAAATTGTCAATGTAGATATTTACAGCCTTGAGCAAGGGAATGTCGATATTGAAATGAGTATTCCTTTTTGTAATGGACATGGTGAGTGCGAAAAAATCATTGCACCAATGCTATCTGATATTTTAGATGAATCAATTATCGTTAAACATGAGGAGTGTGCAAACTATCCAAATGGTTATTGCCATGTTTCATTTGGTTCAGCGAAGAAATTCCGGATTGAAACAGGTGTTGCTCATGCAGCGAAAGGCGGCGGTTTAGTATCAGGTGATAGCTATTCAATGATTGATTTAGGAGTGGGCAAGTTTGCTGTTGCCATTAGTGATGGAATGGGAAATGGTGAAAGAGCTCACTTTGAAAGCAATGAAACGATCAAGCTATTGCAAAAAATCTTGCAATCAGGCATAGAAGAAAAGGTTGCAATTAAAACAATCAATTCAATTTTATCGCTTAGAACGACAGATGAAATTTTCTCAACGCTCGATTTAGCGATTGTCGATCTTCAAGATGGAACCAGTAAATTCTTAAAAATTGGCTCAACGCCAAGCTTTGTGAAACGAGGAGATAAAATCATTAAAATTCAAGCTAGCAATCTACCAATGGGCATTATCGATGATTTCGATGTCGATGTTGTTGGGGAAAAGCTGAAGGCAGGAGACCTTTTGATTATGATGAGTGATGGTATCTTTGAAGGACCAAAACATGTTGAGAATTATGATTTATGGATGAAGCGGAAAATTAGTGAAATAAAAACGGAAGATCCTCAAGAGGTTGCAGACCTAATAATGGAAGAGGTGATAAGAACGAGATCCGGTAAAATCGAGGATGATATGACGGTTGTTGTTTCAGCGATTGAGCACAATACGCCGAAATGGGCAAGCATTCCTGTTTCAAAATATGAAGCAAAGAAAAAAATAGGTTAAGAAGGAGCTAGAGTATAAAAACCTGCTCTTCTGGCGAGTATGGTAACAAGTTTTCATATACGTCCAAGCGATATAAGCGATATATGAAAAATTTACATCTCTCTAGGAGGGTAATTATGGCAAAGGGTCATTTAAAGCAAATCTTATTAATTACGGACGGATGTTCTAATCATGGGGAAGATCCCATTGCAATAGCAGCATTAGCTCATGAGCAAGGGATAACGGTAAATGTTATTGGTGTTGTTGAAGAAAATGTGATTGATCATGAGGCCATGCAAGAAATAGAAGGAATCGCAATGTCAGGAGGTGGCGTACACCAAATTGTCTATGCGCACCAACTATCGCAAACAGTGCAAATGGTAACGAGAAAAGCTATGACGCAAACGCTTCAAGGAGTTGTAAATAAAGAGTTGCAGCAAATCCTTGGCAAACATACGTCAATGGAAGAACTTCCACCTGAAAAACGGGGCGAGGTAATGGAGGTTGTTGATGAACTAGGTGAAACCATAAGCTTGGAAATCCTCATTTTAGTTGATACAAGTGCAAGTATGAAGCCAAAGCTCCCTACGGTTAAGGAAGCATTGCTTGATCTCTCTATTAGTTTGAATTCAAGAATGGGAGATAATCAATTTTCTGTCTCAGTATTTCCTGGGAAAAAGGATGAGGTTGAACAGGTACTTGATTGGACACCAAATCTACAATCACTTTCTTCTATATTCCCTAAACTGTCAACAGGAGGTATTACACCGACAGGCCCAGCGATACGGGATGCGATTCAACAGTTTAAACAGAAACGTTCCTTAAGGGGTTTATTACAAAATGAAGAAGAATACTATGATGAATCAGGCATGTAACCTTTCTTCAGGAACGGTTATTAATGGGAAGTGGAACGGGGAGCGATATACGATTATAAGGCTGCTTGGACAAGGTGCAACAGGCAATGTGTACTTAGCTGATAGTAGAAAAGGAAAAGTCGCTCTTAAACTGAGTGAAAATAGTATGGCGATTACTTCAGAGGTAAACGTGCTAAAGCGGTTTTCTAAGGTCCAAGGTACTTCTCTTGGGCCTTCTTTGCTTGATGTGGATGATTGGAGAATCGATCATGGGAAAATCCTTCCTTTTTATGTGATGGAATATGTTCGAGGGAAAAATTTCCTGGAATTTATAAAAGATCGAGGAATTGAATGGATTGATGTATTGGTTCTTCAGCTTCTATCAAACTTAGAAAGGCTTCATCAGCAAGGCTGGATTTTCGGGGACCTAAAACCTGAAAATCTGCTTATATCAGGTCCTCCGCCAAGAATAAGATGTATCGATGTTGGCGGAACGACACAGCAAGGAAGAGCAATCAAAGAGTTTACAGAGTTTTTTGACCGCGGGTATTGGGGATTCGGCACCCGTAAAGCAGAGCCTTCATATGACCTCTTTTCGGTTGCAATGATCATGATTAATGCTGCTTATCCAAAGCGATTTACTAGAAAGAGTGAAAGTGACGGAAGAGCACAGCTATTTGACATCATTGATCACCATCCATTCTTGCAAAAACATAGGCAGGTTTTACAAAAGGCTCTATTGGGAAAATACATGAATGCAGCTGAAATGAAGAGAGATTTAGTTCATTTACTCTCAATAGAAACGAGCAAAGAGAAGCAGAAAACGAAAACTTATCGTACTCAGGTAAAGACACAAGGTCATACTAAGAGTCAGGCTGCAAGAATGAGTCCTTCCCAAGTGAAGCAAACGAGAAAACAGGCAAAGCAAACTAAAAAACGGAAAAAAATGAGCGGCGTTCTTGAAACAATTGTGATTCTGATAGGCGTGTTTTTAATCTATTCCCTATATGTTTATCATTATTTAATGTAAAACGTACTGTAAAATTGTTCAAAAAATATGGTGAATATGTGAACGCATTTTTCTTCTTTGTTATTGCCTAAGAAATAATGGTAGGATAGAGATAAGAAAGAAAAGACTTCAAAGGGAATATTAAAAAAAGAGGGAAGAAACGTGGAAAACTTTTATGCCCTTATTCAAAAACATCAATTGATTGAAAAGGGTTCAACCATTGTCGTTGGTGTATCGGGAGGACCTGATTCCCTGGCGTTGCTGCACTTGCTTTATAAACAAAAGGATCACTGGAAGATTAATTTAGTCGCTGTGCATGTCGATCACATGTTCAGAGGAGAACAATCAAAAGAGGATATGCTCTTTGTCCAGGATTTTTGTAAGCAGCATCATATAATATGTGAAGCAAAGCAAATTGATGTAGCTGCATATGCTGCGCTTCACCATTTAAGTTCACAAGTTGCTGCAAGAGAGTGCCGATATAAGTTCTACAAGGAAGTTTTAGATAAGTATCAGTCAAGGTGTTTGGCACTTGGTCATCATGGGGATGACCAAATAGAAACGATCTTAATGAGGTTGGTTCGAGGAAGTACGGGAGAGTCCCTTGCAGGTATTCGCTTAAAACGAGCGTTTCACAATGGATACATCATACGGCCTTTGCTTGGACAAACAAAAGAACAAATTCTTTCTTATTGCCGGGAACAACACTTAATGCCTAGATTTGATCCAAGTAATGAAAAGACGGATTATACTAGAAACCGTTTCAGAAAGCATATATTGCCATATTTAAAAAGAGAAAATCCATTAGTTCACGAAAGATTTCAATATTTTAGTGAAACCTTATTAGAGGATGAAACGTATTTAAAGGAATTAACAAAGCAACAAATGAATAAAGTATTGAAAAGAAAAGAAAAGTCATTGGTAGAAATGGATATCGACAGGTTTAAAAGCCTACCTTTGCCTTTACAAAGAAGAGGGATTCAACTAATATTAAACTATCTATACGTAAATATTCCAGCTTCTCTATCTTCAATACATATTGAGAGTTTACTGAGGTTACTCTCACAAGATCACCCATCAGGTTCACTTGACTACCCAGGCAGATTAAAAGTGATTAAATCATATCAAACATGTATGTTTACTTTTGAGCAAGAGGAAGGTAAAGATTATTGTTTTCAACTTGATATCCCTTCCGTTGTTCATCTCCCAAACGGGTTTCAGATCTCGTGTGAATCGGTCAAAGGTAACAGCGAATCATTTAATGGGAATGAATCGTTTTTATTAAATGAGAAAACGTTAGTGAAACCGCTCATTATTCGCACAAGAAAGCAGGGAGATAAAATCAAGTTAAAAGGCATGAATGGCAGGAAAAAGGTTAAAGATATATTTATTGATGCAAAGATTCCGTTACATAGCCGAAACTCATGGCCTATTGTAGAAGATGGGAATGGGGACATCCTGTGGCTGCCCGGCTTAAAAAAGTCAATTTATGAAGCCGATCCGGCAAATGGGGATGACTTTGTATTATTACATTATAAAGAGCTATGAACTTCTAGGGGGCACACATTTAATGAGACAAGATATCGAAGAAATACTAGTAACTGAAGAACAAATTCAGGAAAAAGTGAAGGAGTTAGGAAAGATCCTAACGGAAGAGTATAAAGATCGGTTTCCGCTTGCGATTGGCGTTCTAAAAGGTGCCATGCCGTTTATGGGTGATCTTTTAAAGAATATTGATACATATTTGGAAATGGATTTTATGGATGTTTCAAGCTATGGTTCATCAACTGTCTCTTCAGGAGAAGTAAAAATCATCAAGGATTTGGATACTTCTGTTGAAGGAAGAGATATCTTAATCATTGAGGATATTATCGACAGCGGTTTAACTTTAAGTTATTTAGTGAAACTATTCCGTTACCGCAAAGCAAAATCAATAAAGATCGTTACACTGCTTGATAAACCAACTGGCAGAAAAGCTGATATTGAAGCTGATTATGTAGGTTTTGTTGTTCCAGATGCTTTTGTAGTGGGCTACGGCCTTGATTACAGCGAAAAATATCGAAATCTTCCTTATATCGGAATTTTAAAGCCTGAAATTTATGAATAAACTTTTCAGCAAATCCAGGGATTTAGCATAGTCTAATTTGTTGTGTTACCATGATTTTCTATGATACTATTTAATATAGCGTGTTTACTGTGGGAGGAGGTAAGGAATGAATCGGATCTTCCGTAATACCATATTTTATTTACTCATCTTTTTAGTCATAATTGGGGTTGTTAGTTTCTTTACAGGTGGCAATCCTAAAACGGAACAAATAACGTACAATGATTTCATTTCTGAATTAAACAATGGGAATGTTACAGAAATGACTGTACAGCCGGTTCGTGGTGTATTTGAAGTAAGAGGTAAGATGGAAGGTTATAAAGAAGATGAAACCTTCTTGACATATATACCAACCGAACAAGGGTTAAATCGGGTTGATAAAGCTGCTGAGGCGAATAATGTTGAAAAATTAAATGTTGCTCCAGCTGAAGAAACAAGTGGTTGGGTTACATTTTTCACATCCATTATCCCATTTGTTATTATCTTTATTTTATTCTTCTTCCTGCTAAACCAAGCTCAGGGCGGCGGCAGCCGAGTGATGAATTTTGGTAAAAGTAAAGCTAAGCTGTATAGCGAAGAAAAGAAGAAGGTTAAATTTAAGGATGTCGCTGGTGCAGATGAAGAAAAGCAAGAGCTGGTTGAGGTTGTTGAATTCCTAAAAGATCCTCGTAAATTTGCTGAACTAGGGGCAAGAATTCCTAAAGGTGTCTTGCTTGTGGGACCTCCAGGAACAGGTAAAACCTTACTAGCAAGAGCAGTTGCGGGTGAAGCCGGCGTGCCGTTCTTCTCTATTAGTGGTTCTGATTTCGTAGAAATGTTCGTTGGTGTCGGTGCATCACGTGTTCGTGATTTATTCGAAAATGCTAAAAAGAATGCCCCATGTATCATTTTCATCGATGAGATTGACGCAGTTGGGCGCCAACGTGGTGCAGGATTGGGTGGAGGCCACGATGAGCGTGAGCAAACTCTTAACCAATTGCTTGTTGAAATGGATGGCTTTGGTGCCAATGAAGGAATCATTATCATTGCGGCTACTAACAGACCTGATATTCTGGATCCAGCGTTATTACGTCCAGGTCGTTTTGACCGTCAAATTACGGTTGACCGTCCGGATGTTACAGGCCGTGAAGCTGTCTTAAAAGTACATGCTCGTAATAAGCCTCTAGATGAATCTGTAGATTTAAAGGCCATTGCGGCCCGTACTCCTGGATTCTCTGGAGCAGATTTAGAAAACCTTTTAAACGAAGCTGCATTAGTTGCTGCGAGACAGGATAAAAAGAAGATTGATAACACCGATCTTGATGAAGCTACAGACCGCGTTATTGCAGGTCCTGCTAAAAAGAGCCGTGTTATTTCTAAGAAAGAGCGTAATATCGTTGCCTATCACGAAGCAGGACATACGATTATCGGTGTTGTGCTTGATGAAGCTGATATGGTACATAAAGTAACCATTGTGCCTCGTGGTCAAGCAGGCGGATATGCCGTTATGCTTCCAAAAGAAGATAGATATTTTATGACAAAACCGGAACTTTTAGATAAAATTACTGGTTTGCTTGGCGGTCGGGTTGCCGAAGAAATTATCTTTGGTGAAGTAAGTACCGGAGCTCATAATGATTTCCAAAGAGCAACCAGCATCGCAAGAAAAATGGTTACTGAATATGGTATGAGTGACAAGCTTGGACCATTGCAATTCGGGCAATCACAAGGCGGTCAAGTTTTCTTAGGTCGCGATCTTCATAATGAACAAAACTACAGTGATGCCATTGCACATGAGATTGACTTAGAAATCCAACGCTTTATTAAAGATAGCTATGAGCGTGCTCGTCAAATCTTAACAGAAAATCGAGAAAAGCTTGAATTGGTTGCACAAACCTTATTAGAGGTTGAAACACTTGATGCAGCGCAAATTCAAAGTCTTGTTGAACATGGTAAATTACCGGATCGTCCAGTTGCGGCGACTGAAAAAAGTCAGGATGCTAAAGCAGAGGACGTTAAAGTAAATATCCAACCAAAAAAAGATGAAGAGGATTCTTCTAAACAATAATAGTGAAAATTTAGATCGATGGCTAACTTAAATTTGTCATCGATCTTTTTTTAATGGAAAAACGCTAATTGATATTATGTCAGGGCTGATCAAGGCGCTTACGCTTTTCTTATGATAAAATAATCTCGAATATGTAAACTAATAATAGATTAAATATAAAGTGGTGATACAAATGATTCTTGTATTGGATGTAGGAAATACGAATACAGTTTTAGGGGTATATAAAGAGGATGTGTTAAAGCATCATTGGAGAATAGAAACAAGCCGTAATAAAACGGAAGACGAGTTTGGCATGATTATAAAAAACCTTTTTGAACATGAGGGACTTTCTTTTAAAGAAATAGAGGGAATTATCATTTCATCTGTTGTACCGCCAATCATGTTTGCGTTAGAAAGAATGTGTATGAAGTATTTTAATCTGAAACCATTGGTTGTCGGACCTGGAATGAAAACAGGATTAAATATAAAATACGAAAACCCTCGTGAAGTAGGAGCGGATCGAATTGTAAATGCTGTAGCGGGTATTCAGGATTATGGCAGCCCGCTTATCATTGTTGATTTTGGAACGGCAACTACCTATTGTTTTATTAATGAACAACGTCAATATATGGGAGGGGCCATTGCACCTGGAATTAATATTTCAACAGAAGCTCTTTACTCAAGAGCTGCAAAGCTGCCGAGGATCGAAATAACACGACCTGATAACATCATCGGTAAAAATACTGTAAGTGCGATGCAATCTGGTATTTTATATGGATATGTAGGACAAGTAGAGGGAATTGTAAAAAGGATAAAAGAACAAGCAAAGGAAGTACCAAAGGTTATTGCAACGGGTGGTCTAGCTGCATTAATCGCCAAGGAATCAGATTGTATTGATATAGTAGACCCATTCTTGACTTTAAGAGGTCTCCAGCTTATTTATGAACGAAATACAGTAAAGGAATTAGGTACAGAGCACCGTTAGCTTACATAAACTAGATCATTGATTATACAGACAAGGGAGTTTAACAAATGGACTATCTAATAAAGGCATTAGCTTATAATGATCAAGTGAGAGCATATGCTGCAAGAACAACAGAGACGATCTCTGAAGCACAAAGAAGACATCACACATGGCCAACGGCTTCAGCTGCCCTTGGAAGAGCAATGACTGCAGGAGTCATGATGAGTTCGATGCTAAAGGGAAATGCTAAGCTCACAATTAAAATTGAGGGAGGCGGACCAATCGGTATCATCTTAGTTGACAGCAACTCAAAGGGAGATGTGCGCGGCTATGTGACAAATCCTCAAACGCATTTTGACTTAAATGAACATGGTAAGCTTGATGTCAGAAGAGCAGTAGGTACTGAGGGAAACTTGACAGTTGTGAAGGATCTTGGTCTAAAAGAAAACTTCTCTGGACAAGTACCAATCGTCTCTGGAGAGCTTGGTGAGGATTTTACTTATTACTTGGTAACATCTGAACAAATACCATCTTCAGTTGGAGTTGGAGTATTGGTTAACCCTGATAATACCATCTTAGCTTCTGGCGGATTCATTATTCAGTTATTGCCGGGAACAGATGATGAAACCATTACAAAGATTGAAGAGAGATTAAATAAAATTGAACCAATTTCAAAATTAATACAACGTGGTTTAACTCCTGAGGAAATTTTAGAAGAAGTACTTGGCAAAGGAAACGTGAAAATACTGGAAAAGCATCCTGTTGCATTTAAATGTCAATGTTCAAAAGAACGAATTGAAAATGCGATTATCAGCCTTGGTGAAGAAGAGATACAGGCCATGATTGATGAGGATGGAAAGGCTGAGGCTCAATGTCATTTCTGTAATGAAGTTTATTTGCTGACGAGAGAGGATTTAGAAGAATTAAAAACAGCAGCAAAATAATTTGTTTGAGCAGGGTAGTAGGAGTTGGGTAAAGTGAGCGGGAAAACATTATGGAGTATTATTTTTGGTTTAGTAATCATTAATTGCTTTACGCTTGGCTTTTTCCTTTCAAAGAATCAGGGGGTCATTCCTGTATCGAATGATCCTCAAACAAGTGAAACAATTGCAACTATTGGTGATACATCTATTACCAGGGAACAATGGATGGCTGAGCTTGAAACGCGTTACGGGAAGGATACGCTTAAGGAGTTAATAAATGTCCAGGTTGTTGAGGAGTTGGCTAAGAAATACGATATTTCCGTTTCAGATGAAGTTATTGAAAGGGAATTAGCTACATATAAGTCAATGTATAACTCGTTGGACGAAGAACAATTTGGCAATGAAGAAAACTGGAGAGACCAGATTCGTTACAGTATCTTGCTCGAAGAGATCCTGACTAGGGATGTTTCGGTTTCTGAAAAAGAAATGAAGGATTTCTATGAAAATAATAAAGATTTATACAATATAGATGAGTCCTATCATTTATCACATATTATCGTGAAGACGGAAAATGAGGCAAACCAGATCATCAGAGAGCTTAATGGCGGATCCAGCTTTGAAGCACTCGCTTTAGAACAATCGATAGATGAGTTTACTGCGAATTCAGGCGGTGATATTGGATTTGTCTCTAAAGATAATGAATATGTTCCTGCTGCCTATCTTGAAGCAGCACCAAAGCTTGGCAAAGGTGAGTGGAGCGAGCCAATTCAAGTTGATACAGGCTATGCAGTACTGTTCCTTCATGAAAAACTTGAAGGGAAAACATACAGCTTTGAAGATGTAAAAGGACAAATCCGCCGGCAAATTGCACTTGAACAGATGGAAGGAACGGTATCTGTCGAGCCTTTATGGGAAGAACTGGGTGTCACATGGTTTTATGGTGAAAAATCAGAAAAATAGTACAAATAGCATAAAAAGTTTTGACAATTGTGATATTAATTGATATATTTACTTATAAATCCAATAAATTTACTCGGGATAGGGGAGGAATAGTATGACACGCGTAGCAAACTCTATACATGAATTAATTGGTCAAACACCAATCGTGAAGTTAAATAGACTAGTTGATGAAAACAGTGCAGATGTTTATTTGAAACTTGAATATTTTAATCCGGGCAGCAGTGTAAAGGACCGTATCGGACTTGCAATGATTGAAGCTGCAGAAAAAAGCGGAAAATTAAAAGCTGGCGATACAATCATTGAGCCAACAAGTGGTAACACAGGTATTGGACTAGCTATGGTAGCTGCTGCAAAAGGACTAAAAGCGATTCTAGTTATGCCTGATACAATGAGTTTGGAGCGCAGAAACTTACTTCGTGCGTATGGAGCAGAGCTTGTTCTTACTCCTGGTTCTGAAGGAATGAACGGAGCAATCCGCAAGGCAGGAGAACTAGCTGAAGAGCATGGTTACTTTATGCCACAACAATTCAAAAATGAAGCAAACCCTGAAATCCATCGCCTAACAACTGGTAAGGAAATCGTTGAACAAATGGGTAACCAATTAGATGCTTTCGTATCAGGTATTGGTACAGGCGGTACAATTACTGGAGCTGGATCAGTATTAAAAGAAAACTATCCATCCATCAAAATTTATGCAGTTGAACCAACAGATTCTCCTGTTCTATCGGGTGGAAAACCAGGTCCTCATAAAATTCAAGGTATCGGTGCAGGATTTGTTCCAGATGTATTAAATACAGCTATTTATGATGAAGTTGTTACGGTTAAAAATGAAGAGGCATTTGAAACAGCTAGAAGAGCAGGCAGAGAAGAAGGAATCCTCGGTGGAATTTCAGCTGGAGCAGCAATCTTTGCAGCATTAAAAGTAGCGAAAGAGCTTGGTAAAGGCAAAAAAGTATTGGCAGTAATTCCAGATAATGGTGAGCGTTACTTAAGTACTCCGTTATATCAATATGATTGATCCTGACTAAGATTATATATTTTAAAAGAGGTTTGACGTAAATGTCGACCTCTTTTCACTTTATAAAAGGTTTTTATCATTTTTTGGAATGTGATAAAGATGTCCTTTTTGTGAAAAATTAAATTAAATTCCTTATGGTTTCTCCGCAACATTTATGTAAAATGAAAGTAAGAGTTTTAAAGGGGAGATTAGTCATGCAGCAACGAAGGACATCGCTAAGCATCAATATTGATTATAATCGTGATTTTTTTAAACAATATAAATACTTGGTCCAAGAAGAGAAGCAGCATGCTTTTTTGGAAAGTGGGCGGGGCGGCAGGTACAGTATTGCCGGGCTAAAGCCGGTTGCTTCAGTAAAGGGTAAAAATCATTTGCTTTTTATAACAAATGAACGGGGGACCGAGGTTCTGCAAGGGGATCCGCTTGATCTCTTTCATTCCTGGTTTCAAAAATATCAGATGGAAACTGACCCGGAACTGCCTGATTTTCAAGGTGGAGCGATAGGTTTCGTTAGCTATGATTATGTAAGGTATTTTGAGAAGTTGCAGGATCTTGCAGCTGATGATTTAGAAACTCCTGATCTGTATTTTTTGCTTTTTGATGATATTGCTGTGTTTGACCACCATACATCCAAGCTCTGGTTAATTACACATTATTATCAAGAGCATGAAGTCGAAAGTGCCAAGAAGAAGCTGCGTTCGATGCAGGAAAAGTGGACATGCATCCCGAATCTATGTCAATATAAAAATAGGCAAGAAGAAGCGACTTCTGGTGATCCTATCACATTTTCAAAGGAAGCCTTCAAGAAGGCTGTTGAAGATATCAAGCAATATATCGCAGCGGGAGATGTCTTTCAGGTAAATCTCTCATTAAGACAGCATGTTCGTTTAGAAAATCATCCGCTTGAGATCTATGAAACCTTGAGGGAAGTAAATCCTTCTCCATACATGGCTTATTTGCATTTTCCAGAGTTTCAAATTGTGAGCGGATCACCAGAATTACTTGTTAAAAAACAAGGGAGAGCTGTAAGTACCCGCCCGATTGCCGGGACAAGGTCGAGAGGCAAAAATGAAGAAGAGGATAGAAAGCTTGCAAATGAATTAATTGAAAATGAAAAAGAGCGTGCAGAGCATGTCATGCTTGTTGACCTCGAAAGAAATGATTTAGGACGTGTATGTGAATATGGATCAGTCCATGTTAATGAATTTATGGTCATTGAAAAGTATTCACATGTAATGCATATCGTTTCAAATGTGCAGGGGAAACTAAAAGAAACAGCAAATTATTCAGATGTGATCAAAGCGACCTTCCCTGGTGGTACAATAACAGGTGCACCGAAAGTAAGAACAATGGAAATTATTGAAGAGCTTGAACCAACAAGGCGAGGTATATATACTGGCTCTATAGGCTGGATCGGTTATGATGGAAATATGGAACTTAATATTGTGATTCGTACTTTATTTGCAAAAGATGGCTATGGGTATGTTCAATCTGGAGCAGGAATTGTTATTGATTCCAATCCGGATTTTGAATATAAAGAGTCTTTGAAAAAGGCTAAAGCAATGATTAAGGCAATTGAGCTGAGTAAAGAAGAGAAAATAAGAGACTGAGGTGAGTTCAGATGATTTTAATGATTGATAATTATGATTCATTCACATTCAATTTAGTGCAATACCTAGGAGAGCTTGGAGAAGAACTTGTTGTAAAACGAAACGATGAAATAACGATTTCGGAAATTGAGGAGCTAAACCCCCAATTTCTGATGATTTCTCCTGGGCCTTGCAGTCCGAATGAAGCGGGAATAAGCATGGAAGCCATTAAGCATTTTGCGGGGAAAATTCCGATATTTGGCGTTTGTCTTGGTCATCAATCCATTGCACAGGTCTTTGGCGGAGATGTTGTACGTGCTGAACGGTTAATGCATGGGAAAACATCACAAATCCATCACAATGGAGAAGCGATCTTTAAAGGCATGGAAAATCCATTTACTGCTACGCGCTATCATTCGTTAATTGTAAAAAATGAAACGTTGCCTGATTGCTTAGAGGTAACAGCGTGGACAGCTGAAAATGAAATTATGGCCATCCGCCATAAAACGTTACCGATCGAAGGTGTTCAATTTCACCCTGAATCGATCATGACATCCTTTGGAAAAGACTTATTAAAGAATTTTATCAATCAATATAAATTAATCGAAAAGAGTTCATAAACGTGTATATATATTGCCAATCACAGTTTATAAAAGATACAGAAGCCACGATTTCTCCATTTGATCATGGCTTTCTTTATGGTCTAGGAGCCTTTGAAACATTTCGTATTTATAAAGGCTTCCCCTTCCTTCTCCATGATCATGTAAAAAGACTGCAGCATGCCTTAAATGAGTTAGGGATTTCTTATAAGGTTGATGCGGATGAAGTGTCTGAAATTCTTCAGAAGCTCCTTCAGTTAAATCATCTCGTAAATGAAGATGTGACGGTTCGGTTAAATATTTCTGCTGGAATCGGCGAGGTCGGCAAACTGCTACAACCTTATGATCAACCGACTGTTCTTTGTTTTTTAAGAAAGGCACCACTGATTGGAAATATTGAAAAACATGCTTCGATTTTAACATTGCGCAGAAATACACCTGAAGGAACAGAGCGCCTAAAGTCACACCATTATTTAAATAATATTTTGGGAAGACGGGAATTAAGAGAAACTCCAGATGTAGAAGGAATTTTCTTAACGGAAAAAGGATATGTTGCAGAAGGCATTGTTTCCAATATCTTTTGGGTAAAGGATCAGGTTGTCTACACGCCTTCAATTGAGACAGGAATTTTAAATGGAATTACAAGGCAATTTGTGATGAAATGCTTGAACAACCTTGGCATGCAAATCGATGAAGGATTTTACCCAAAAAAGGATATGCTAGAAGCAAATGAAGTGTTTATAACAAATTCCTCCCAAGAGGTTGTTCCAATAAAAAAGGTGGACGAGTATTTGTTTTTTGGGAAAGATGGAAGTGTTGTGCAAAAATTAACGGAGTTATATTGTTCTTATCGGACGAAATTATTAAGTATAGACGAGATATAAAGGTTGGATGAAGAATGAAATTAATGACGAAGCAACAAGTGATTGAATGTGGGAAATACACTCTCCATTATGGCGAAAAGACACAAATCATGGGGATTTTAAATACAACTCCGGATTCTTTTTCAGATGGAGGAAAGTATGTAGATTTGGATAAAGCTATTTCTCACGCAAAGGAAATGATCAAAAACGGGGCAGATATCATTGATATCGGGGGGGAATCTACAAGACCCGGGTACCAGCCTGTATCCGTGGAAGAGGAAATTGAGCGAACAGCTCCTGTTATTCGTGAACTTGCAAATGAAATAGATGTTCCGATTTCGATAGACACCTATAAGGCAGAGGTTGCCATGCAAGCGGTTGAAGCAGGTGCAAGCATCATTAATGACATTTGGGGTGCGAAAGCCGATCCTGATATGGCAAAGGTTGCTGCTGATTATAATGTCCCAATTATTCTTATGCACAACCGTCACGATCGTGATTATCATCAATTAATTCCTGATATGATTGCTGACCTAATGGAGTCTGTTACAATTGTAAAGAATGCAGGAGTTAGTGATGATAAAATTATCTTAGATCCGGGTATTGGTTTTGCCAAAACAATGGACGATAATTTGCAGGTAATGAGACATTTGGATGCTTTTGTCGAACTTGGCTATCCGGTATTATTAGGTACATCTAGAAAGTCATTTATCGGGCATGTTTTAGACCTGCCGCCGACGGAACGAATGGAAGGTACAGGTGCAACCGTATGCTTAGGAATTGAAAAAGGCTGCCAAATCATTCGTATTCATGATGTGTTAGAGATGGCGAGAATGGCAAAAATGATGGATGCAATGCTTGGTAAAGGAGGTAACTAACATCGATAAGATTTTTGTGAACGGTATGGAGTTTTATGGATACCATGGTGTTTTGAAGGAAGAAAATAAGATTGGCCAACGATTTAGAGTTGATTTAACGGTAGAAGTAGATTTAAAACAAGCAGGAGAAACAGATGATTTGGAGCATACCGTCAATTATGCATCACTTTATACATGCTGTAAAAAGATTGTCGAGGGTAAACCTTATAAGCTTGTTGAGACTGTTGCCGAGCAAATTGCTAAGGAAGTATTGACGAAATTCTATCTCGTTCAAAACTGTACGGTAAAGTTAATAAAGCCCGACCCGCCGATACCAGGTCATTATAAAGAGGTAGCCGTCGAAATTAAAAGGGGTAGGAAATGAACGTAGAAGCATATATAGCTCTTGGATCGAATATGGGAAACCGGGAGAAGCACTTAAAAAAAGCCATTCAAACACTGCACTTTCACCCATCCATAATTGTAGAAAATATTTCCTCTATTTATGAAACAGATCCAATTGGCTTTACTGATCAAGATGAATTTTTAAATATGGTTATTAAGATAAACACTGATCTATCAGCGCTTGAACTATTAAACGTGTTACAGGAAATTGAAAAATCACATAATCGAAAGCGTGAAGTAAAATGGGGGCCGCGAACTTTAGACCTTGACATTTTGCTTTATAATCATGAAAATATTGAAACAGAGCAACTTATTGTTCCACACCCTAGAATGCATGAACGTGCCTTTGTGTTAATTCCATTATCAGAATTAGACAAGAACATCCGCATTCCATCGAGGAAAGAATCACTTTCGACTATCATAGATCAATTACAAGATAAAGAAGGAGTACGAATATGGAAGCAGAAAAATGGGGTAGACGTATTCGCGCTTTTAGAAAATTAAAAGGCTTTACCCAAGAGAGTTTCGCAAAAGATCTTGGTGTTTCTGTTTCAGTCTTAGGTGAAATAGAAAGAGGCAATCGTGAACCCAACAAACAGTTTATCGAGAAAGTAGCTAAAGCTCTTAACATTACTGTTGAAGAGCTGACCCCAAATGAATCAATGAAAGGATAGGAGGTTAGAAATTGTTTAAAATCGGTGATATTCAATTAAAAAATAGAGTCGTGCTTGCCCCTATGGCAGGTGTATGTAATTCTGCCTTTCGCTTAACGGTAAAAGAATTTGGTGCTGGTTTAGTTTGTGCCGAAATGGTGAGCGATAAAGCGATTTTATATAAAAATGCAAAAACAATGGGGATGCTTTATATAGATGAGCGTGAGAAACCTTTAAGTTTGCAAATTTTTGGCGGCGAAAAAGAAACGCTAGTTGAGGCTGCTAAATTTGTTGATAAAAACACAACAGCGGACATTATTGATATAAACATGGGTTGTCCAGTTCCGAAGATTACGAAATGTGATGCTGGTGCAAAGTGGCTTTTAGACCCGAATAAAATCTATGACATGGTTTCAGCTGTAGTAGAGGCTGTTGAAAAGCCTGTAACCGTAAAGATGCGTATGGGCTGGGATGAGGAGCATATTTATGCTGTGAAAAATGCCCAAGCTGTAGAACGCGCTGGAGGTAAAGCTGTAGCCTTGCATGGTCGTACACGTGTACAAATGTATGAAGGAACAGCAAATTGGGATATCATTAAAGAGGTAAAGGAATCGGTTAAAATCCCGGTTATCGGTAATGGTGATGTAACAACACCACAAGATGCTAAGCGTATGCTTGATGAAACAGGTGTTGACGGGGTTATGATTGGGCGTGCTGCACTAGGAAACCCTTGGATGATTTATCGCACTGTTAAGTATTTAGAAACTGGTGAACTAATGGATGAACCAGGTGTACGTGAAAAGATTGAGGTATGTAAGCTGCACTTAGATCGATTAATTGCCCTTAAAAATGAGAATGTGGCTGTTCGCGAAATGAGAAAGCATGCTGCATGGTATCTAAAAGGGATCAGAGGAAATGCAAAGGTAAGAAATGAAGTAAACCTAATGAATACTAGAGACGAGCTTGTTGCCCTTCTGGATGAGTTTGTTTTAGAGGTTGAAGCAAAACAAGAAAGTGCTAGTCAAGTAGGATAACTGTTAGGTTGTTTAATGGTTTGCGCGTTAAGTTGTTTTACTGCCAGTACTCCTGGCAGTTTTCTGCTTTTTATTTAGTAACTGATAGGAGTTGTTAATATGAGTCACGATGAATTAAACCAAGAAGAATTAAATGATCAGCTAAAGGTGAGACGTGAGAAATTACATACTTTAAGAGAAAAAGGGTTAGATCCGTTTGGAAAACGCTTTGAAAGAACGCATCAAACAGCAGAGATTATTGATGCCTATAATGAATTCGAAAAAGAAGAATTAGAAGAAAAGGCGATATCTGTTACAATTGCTGGACGTATTATGACAAAGCGAGGAAAAGGGAAAGCGGGATTTGCCCATATCCAGGATTTATCTGGTCAAATTCAAATTTATGTTCGTAAGGATACTGTTGGGGAAGAGGCTTATGACATTTTCAATACAGCAGATCTTGGGGATATTATTGGTGTAACTGGAGAAGTGTTTAAGACAAAAGTGGGAGAATTGTCGATAAAAGTAAAATCTTTTGAGCTTTTAACAAAAGCATTGCGACCATTACCAGACAAATTCCATGGATTAAAAGATATTGAGCAACGCTATCGTCAACGTTATGTAGATTTAATTGTGAGTCCAGAAAGTAAGAAAACGTTTATTACTCGCAGTAAAATCATTCAAGCGATGAGACGCTATTTAGATGATCAAGGATATTTAGAAGTGGAAACACCAACAATGCATTCTATTCCTGGTGGTGCTTCTGCCCGTCCGTTTATTACTCATCACAATGCATTGGATATGCCTTTATACATGCGTATAGCAATTGAATTGCACTTGAAACGATTAATTGTAGGCGGATTGGAAAAAGTCTATGAAATAGGCCGCGTCTTCAGAAATGAGGGTGTATCTACGCGCCATAACCCTGAATTCACGATGATCGAACTCTATGAAGCATACGCTGATTATCAAGATATTATGGAGTTAACGGAAAATGTCATTGCCCATGTAGCAAAAGAAGTATTAGGCACGACAACGATTCAATATGGGGAATACGAGGTAAATCTTGAACCGAAATGGAAAAGACTTCATATGGTGGATGCTATAAAAGAATATACAGGTGCAGACTTTTGGAAGGAGATGTCCTTAGAAGAGGCTCGGACTCTTGCAAAAGAACATCATGTTGAGATTACTGAACATATGCAATATGGACATATCGTCAACGAATTCTTTGAACAAAAAGTAGAAGAAAAATTAATCCAACCAACATTTATTTACGGTCATCCTGTAGAAATTTCACCCTTGGCCAAGAAAAATGATGATGACCCTCGTTTTACTGATCGCTTTGAGCTATTCATCGTTGCTCGTGAACATGCAAATGCATTTACAGAACTAAATGATCCAATTGATCAAAAAGAGCGTTTTGAAGCGCAGCTTAAAGAACGTGAACAAGGTAATGACGAGGCTCATATGATGGACGAAGACTTTATTGAAGCACTCGAATACGGAATGCCGCCTACAGGTGGTTTAGGAATCGGTATCGATCGTCTAGTTATGCTTTTAACTAATTCACCATCAATTCGTGACGTATTGTTATTCCCGCAAATGAGACACCGTTAAAAAGAACTTTAGAAGCAGGCCATATTTTGATTTGGTCTGCTTTTTTGATTGTCATAATATGTTAAAATGGTAGGGATTTAGAATATTGTGTATAAAAGCGTGGTGGTTCATATAAAAGCTAAGAGCATTAAGTTATCTATATTTATCTTGTTTTTTCTGGTGACGGCTATTTATTTAAACTATTACTCACTTGAATATGCTAAAAGTTCATGTATTAAAAATGGACTGATACCAGAAACTGAGTTAGCTGTATTTGCGTTTAATTGGTCGGTTTCATGTAAATAACGCAGGCTAAATAGAGTTATTTCTGAATAACTTTCACTAAACGCTTAAATTAGTTTTCTAGCGTTTAGTATAGAATTACATCAATAACTTTCTCTTCGAATTATCAAGTTTTATTCATTTTTAAATTATTTTAAAAAAATGCTTGCTAAAGGAATGAAACGGTGGTATATTTGAATACGTTGCTGCGAAACAGGCAATGAGCTTTTTAAAAAAATAAATAAAAACTTCTTGACTTTAAGATTGGGAGTTTGTTATTATTATAAAGCTGCTTTAAAAAAATGATCTTTGAAAACTAAACAAAACCAAGCGTGCCAACGTTAATTTCGATTAACAAACAACGTACTAAAATAGTACATTTTTTATGAGCTATATCAACTCTTTATTGGAGAGTTTGATCCTGGCTCAGGACGAACGCTGGCGGCGTGCCTAATACATGCAAGTCGAGCGAATCTGAGGGAGCTTGCTCCCGATGATTAGCGGCGGACGGGTGAGTAACACGTGGGTAACCTGCCTGTAAGATTGGGATAACTCCGGGAAACCGGAGCTAATACCGGATAACATTTCGAACCGCATGGTTCGAAGTTGAAAGGTGGCTTTTGCTACCACTTACAGATGGACCCGCGGCGCATTAGCTAGTTGGTGAGGTAACGGCTCACCAAGGCAACGATGCGTAGCCGACCTGAGAGGGTGATCGGCCACACTGGGACTGAGACACGGCCCAGACTCCTACGGGAGGCAGCAGTAGGGAATCTTCCGCAATGGACGAAAGTCTGACGGAGCAACGCCGCGTGAGCGAAGAAGGCCTTCGGGTCGTAAAGCTCTGTTGTTAGGGAAGAACAAGTACCGTTCAAATAGGGCGGTACCTTGACGGTACCTAACCAGAAAGCCACGGCTAACTACGTGCCAGCAGCCGCGGTAATACGTAGGTGGCAAGCGTTGTCCGGAATTATTGGGCGTAAAGCGCGCGCAGGCGGTTTCTTAAGTCTGATGTGAAAGCCCACGGCTCAACCGTGGAGGGTCATTGGAAACTGGGGAACTTGAGTGCAGAAGAGGAGAGTGGAATTCCACGTGTAGCGGTGAAATGCGTAGAGATGTGGAGGAACACCAGTGGCGAAGGCGACTCTCTGGTCTGTAACTGACGCTGAGGCGCGAAAGCGTGGGGAGCGAACAGGATTAGATACCCTGGTAGTCCACGCCGTAAACGATGAGTGCTAAGTGTTAGAGGGTTTCCGCCCTTTAGTGCTGCAGCAAACGCATTAAGCACTCCGCCTGGGGAGTACGGTCGCAAGACTGAAACTCAAAGGAATTGACGGGGGCCCGCACAAGCGGTGGAGCATGTGGTTTAATTCGAAGCAACGCGAAGAACCTTACCAGGTCTTGACATCCTTCGCTACTTCTAGAGATAGAAGGTTCCCCTTCGGGGGACGAAGTGACAGGTGGTGCATGGTTGTCGTCAGCTCGTGTCGTGAGATGTTGGGTTAAGTCCCGCAACGAGCGCAACCCTTGATCTTAGTTGCCAGCATTCAGTTGGGCACTCTAAGGTGACTGCCGGTGACAAACCGGAGGAAGGTGGGGATGACGTCAAATCATCATGCCCCTTATGACCTGGGCTACACACGTGCTACAATGGATGGTACAAAGGGCTGCAAGACCGCGAGGTCAAGCCAATCCCATAAAACCATTCTCAGTTCGGATTGCAGGCTGCAACTCGCCTGCATGAAGCCGGAATCGCTAGTAATCGCGGATCAGCATGCCGCGGTGAATACGTTCCCGGGCCTTGTACACACCGCCCGTCACACCACGAGAGTTTGTAACACCCGAAGTCGGTGGGGTAACCGCAAGGAGCCAGCCGCCTAAGGTGGGACAGATGATTGGGGTGAAGTCGTAACAAGGTAGCCGTATCGGAAGGTGCGGCTGGATCACCTCCTTTCTAAGGAAAATGAGGCTCGCTTGGTTTTTGTTTAGTTTTGAGAGATCATTTACGATCTTTCATTATATGTAAGAAAAAGACATAGGAGTTTAAATGCTTATAGCATTTGTGCATCCTGTGCTTTATGTTCCTTGAAAACTAGATAACGATAACAATTCAAGTAATTCACTGAGTTTAAACGCTTATTTTTAGTGATTCTCTTAATAATTAGTAAATGACATCTTCGATGTCAAAGGTTAAGTTGTTAAGGGCGCACGGTGGATGCCTTGGCACTAGGAGCCGATGAAGGACGGTACTAACACCGATATGCTTCGGGGAGCTGTAAGTAAGCTTTGATCCGGAGATTTCCGAATGGGGAAACCCACTGTTCGTAATGGAACAGTATCTTTACCTGAATCCATAGGGTAATGAAGGCAGACCCGGGGAACTGAAACATCTAAGTACCCGGAGGAAGAGAAAGCAAACGCGATTTCCTGAGTAGCGGCGAGCGAAACGGAAGAAGCCCAAACCAAGAGGCTTGCCTCTTGGGGTTGTAGGACACTCTATTAGGAGTTACAAAGGAACGGGGTAAATGAAGCGGTCTGGAAAGGCCCGTCATAGAAGGTAACAACCCTGTAGTTGAAACTTCGTTCCCTCCAGAGTGGATCCTGAGTACGGCGGGACACGTGAAATCCCGTCGGAAGCAGGGAGGACCATCTCCCAAGGCTAAATACTCCCTAGTGACCGATAGTGAACCAGTACCGTGAGGGAAAGGTGAAAAGCACCCCGGAAGGGGAGTGAAAGAGATCCTGAAACCGTGTGCCTACAAGTAGTCAAAGCCCGTTAATGGGTAATGGCGTGCCTTTTGTAGAATGAACCGGCGAGTTACGATCCCGTGCAAGGTTAAGTTGAAGAGACGGAGCCGCAGCGAAAGCGAGTCTTAAATAGGGCGAATGAGTACGTGGTCGTAGACCCGAAACCAGGTGATCTACCCATGTCCAGGGTGAAGTTCAGGTAACACTGAATGGAGGCCCGAACCCACGCACGTTGAAAAGTGCGGGGATGAGGTGTGGGTAGCGGAGAAATTCCAATCGAACTTGGAGATAGCTGGTTCTCTCCGAAATAGCTTTAGGGCTAGCCTTGAATTAAGAGTCTTGGAGGTAGAGCACTGATTGGACTAGGGGCCCCCATCGGGTTACCGAATTCAGTCAAACTCCGAATGCCAAAGACTTATGTTCAGGAGTCAGACTGCGAGTGATAAGATCCGTAGTCAAGAGGGAAACAGCCCAGACCACCAGCTAAGGTCCCAAAGTATACGTTAAGTGGAAAAGGATGTGGAGTTGCTTAGACAACCAGGATGTTGGCTTAGAAGCAGCCACCATTTAAAGAGTGCGTAATAGCTCACTGGTCGAGTGACTCTGCGCCGAAAATGTACCGGGGCTAAACGTATCACCGAAGCTGTGGACTGTTCTTTTAGAACAGTGGTAGGAGAGCGTTCTAAGGGCTGTGAAGCTAGACCGTAAGGACTAGTGGAGCGCTTAGAAGTGAGAATGCCGGTATGAGTAGCGAAAGAGGGGTGAGAATCCCCTCCACCGAATGCCTAAGGTTTCCTGAGGAAGGCTCGTCCGCTCAGGGTTAGTCGGGACCTAAGCCGAGGCCGAAAGGCGTAGGCGATGGCCAACAGGTTGAAATTCCTGTACCACCTCCTCACCGTTTGAGCAATGGGGGGACGCAGAAGGATAGGGTAAGCGCGCTGTTGGATTAGCGCGTCCAAGCAGTTAGGCTGACAACGAGGCAAATCCCGTTGTCACATAAGCTGAGCTGTGATGGCGAGGGAACTATAGTACCGAAGTTCCTGATTCCACACTGCCAAGAAAAGCCTCTAGCGAGGTGTGAGGTGCCCGTACCGCAAACCGACACAGGTAGGCGAGGAGAGAATCCTAAGGTGAGCGAGAGAACTCTCGTTAAGGAACTCGGCAAAATGACCCCGTAACTTCGGGAGAAGGGGTGCTTTTTAGGGTGAATAGCCCGGAAAAGCCGCAGTGAATAGGCCCAGGCGACTGTTTAGCAAAAACACAGGTCTCTGCGAAGCCGCAAGGCGAAGTATAGGGGCTGACGCCTGCCCGGTGCTGGAAGGTTAAGGGGAGAGGTTAGCGCAAGCGAAGCTTTGAACTGAAGCCCCAGTAAACGGCGGCCGTAACTATAACGGTCCTAAGGTAGCGAAATTCCTTGTCGGGTAAGTTCCGACCCGCACGAAAGGCGTAACGATCTGGGCACTGTCTCAACGAGAGACTCGGTGAAATTATAGTACCTGTGAAGATGCAGGTTACCCGCGACAGGACGGAAAGACCCCGTGGAGCTTTACTGTAGCCTGATATTGAATTTTGGTACAGCTTGTACAGGATAGGTAGGAGCCTGAGAAGCCGGAGCGCCAGCTTCGGTGGAGGCGTCGGTGGGATACTACCCTGGCTGTATTGAAATTCTAACCCGCGGCCCTTATCGGGCCGGGAGACAGTGTCAGGTGGGCAGTTTGACTGGGGCGGTCGCCTCCTAAAATGTAACGGAGGCGCCCAAAGGTTCCCTCAGAATGGTTGGAAATCATTCGCAGAGTGTAAAGGCACAAGGGAGCTTGACTGCGAGACCTACAAGTCGAGCAGGGACGAAAGTCGGGCTTAGTGATCCGGTGGTTCCGCATGGAAGGGCCATCGCTCAACGGATAAAAGCTACCCCGGGGATAACAGGCTTATCTCCCCCAAGAGTCCACATCGACGGGGAGGTTTGGCACCTCGATGTCGGCTCATCGCATCCTGGGGCTGTAGTCGGTCCCAAGGGTTGGGCTGTTCGCCCATTAAAGCGGTACGCGAGCTGGGTTCAGAACGTCGTGAGACAGTTCGGTCCCTATCCGTCGTGGGCGCAGGAAATTTGAGAGGAGCTGTCCTTAGTACGAGAGGACCGGGATGGACGCACCGCTGGTGTACCAGTTGTCTTGCCAAAGGCATAGCTGGGTAGCTATGTGCGGAAGGGATAAGTGCTGAAAGCATCTAAGCATGAAGCCCCCCTCAAGATGAGATTTCCCTGTTACTTTGTAACGTAAGATCCCTGAAAGATGATCAGGTTGATAGGTCAGAGGTGGAAGCGCGGTGACGTGTGGAGCTGACTGATACTAATCGATCGAGGACTTAACCTATTTGGAAAAGCGTAAGCTCAGTAATTGAATTGTATAATCGTTATCTAGTTTTGAAGGAACATTTCTTCAAAAATAAACGTAAAAAATATCTTGATTTTTTACAAAAACTTAATATAATAGTATTTGTCGCTTATAAAACGACATCAAAATATATCTGGTGGCGATAGCGAAGAGGTCACACCCGTTCCCATGCCGAACACGGAAGTTAAGCTCTTCAGCGCCGATGGTAGTTGGGGGTCTCCCCCTGTGAGAGTAGGACGTTGCCAGGTTGTTTAAAGAAAAAATAAAGGATGGCATGTAAAGTGTGCGACGTTAATCGCCACACATCCTGTGCCTCGGAGGATTAGCTCAGCTGGGAGAGCACCTGCCTTACAAGCAGGGGGTCGGCGGTTCGATCCCGTCATCCTCCACCATTACGCCGGTGTAGCTCAATTGGTAGAGCAACTGACTTGTAATCAGTAGGTTGGGGGTTCAAGTCCTCTCGCCGGCACCACTTATTGTTTCAATAAATAAGAGCCATTAGCTCAGTTGGTAGAGCACGAACGAATAAGCTGCGAAGCGAAACATCAGCGCACAAATCGAGCTGCTCCTTGAAAAATCATTCTGAGATTTGGGCGTCAGTAACAAGCGTTAAACATAATAGTACTACTCATTTAAAAATGAGCCATTAGCTCAGTTGGTAGAGCATCTGACTTTTAATCAGAGGGTCGAAGGTTCGAGTCCTTCATGGCTCACCATTTTACACACCGTGCGGGTGTGGCGGAATTGGCAGACGCGCTAGACTTAGGATCTAGTGTCCTTGTGACGTGGGGGTTCAAGTCCCTTCACCCGCACCAGTTAAATAATGCGGAAGTAGTTCAGTGGTAGAACACCACCTTGCCAAGGTGGGGGTCGCGGGTTCGAATCCCGTCTTCCGCTCTTTAGAAATGCCGGGGTGGCGGAACTGGCAGACGCACAGGACTTAAAATCCTGCGGTAGGTGACTACCGTACCGGTTCGATTCCGGTCCTCGGCACCAGTTAGACTTGCGCCCGTAGCTCAATTGGATAGAGCGTTTGACTACGGATCAAAAGGTTAGGGGTTCGACTCCTCTCGGGCGCGCCATATATTTTGAAGTGAGAATTAGGAAGTCAGAACTGAGATTGAAAGCTTTATATTTAAGATAATGCTTTGGAATCTCTGACCTCTCACATCCCATATCTGATAATTATTTCGGGAAGTAGCTCAGCTTGGTAGAGCACTTGGTTTGGGACCAAGGGGTCGCAGGTTCGAATCCTGTCTTCCCGACCATTTCTATAATGCTTATGGGGCCTTAGCTCAGCTGGGAGAGCGCCTGCTTTGCACGCAGGAGGTCAGCGGTTCGATCCCGCTAGGCTCCACCAAAAAAAATCTTGACAACACAATATGGATTGGGTATTCTAATTTAGTTGTCATTAAAAAATGGTCTTTGAAAACTAAACAAAACCAAGCGTGCCAACGTTAATTTCGATTAACAAACAACGTACTAAAATAGTACATTTATTATGAGCTATATCAACTCTTTATTGGAGAGTTTGATCCTGGCTCAGGACGAACGCTGGCGGCGTGCCTAATACATGCAAGTCGAGCGAATCTGAGGGAGCTTGCTCCCGAAGATTAGCGGCGGACGGGTGAGTAACACGTGGGTAACCTGCCTGTAAGATTGGGATAACTCCGGGAAACCGGAGCTAATACCGGATAACATTTCGAACCGCATGGTTCGAAATTGAAAGGTGGCTTTTGCTACCACTTACAGATGGACCCGCGGCGCATTAGCTAGTTGGTGAGGTAACGGCTCACCAAGGCAACGATGCGTAGCCGACCTGAGAGGGTGATCGGCCACACTGGGACTGAGACACGGCCCAGACTCCTACGGGAGGCAGCAGTAGGGAATCTTCCGCAATGGACGAAAGTCTGACGGAGCAACGCCGCGTGAGCGAAGAAGGCCTTCGGGTCGTAAAGCTCTGTTGTTAGGGAAGAACAAGTACCGTTCAAATAGGGCGGTACCTTGACGGTACCTAACCAGAAAGCCACGGCTAACTACGTGCCAGCAGCCGCGGTAATACGTAGGTGGCAAGCGTTGTCCGGAATTATTGGGCGTAAAGCGCGCGCAGGCGGTTTCTTAAGTCTGATGTGAAAGCCCACGGCTCAACCGTGGAGGGTCATTGGAAACTGGGGAACTTGAGTGCAGAAGAGGAGAGTGGAATTCCACGTGTAGCGGTGAAATGCGTAGAGATGTGGAGGAACACCAGTGGCGAAGGCGACTCTCTGGTCTGTAACTGACGCTGAGGCGCGAAAGCGTGGGGAGCGAACAGGATTAGATACCCTGGTAGTCCACGCCGTAAACGATGAGTGCTAAGTGTTAGAGGGTTTCCGCCCTTTAGTGCTGCAGCAAACGCATTAAGCACTCCGCCTGGGGAGTACGGTCGCAAGACTGAAACTCAAAGGAATTGACGGGGGCCCGCACAAGCGGTGGAGCATGTGGTTTAATTCGAAGCAACGCGAAGAACCTTACCAGGTCTTGACATCCTTCGCTACTTCTAGAGATAGAAGGTTCCCCTTCGGGGGACGAAGTGACAGGTGGTGCATGGTTGTCGTCAGCTCGTGTCGTGAGATGTTGGGTTAAGTCCCGCAACGAGCGCAACCCTTGATCTTAGTTGCCAGCATTCAGTTGGGCACTCTAAGGTGACTGCCGGTGACAAACCGGAGGAAGGTGGGGATGACGTCAAATCATCATGCCCCTTATGACCTGGGCTACACACGTGCTACAATGGATGGTACAAAGGGCTGCAAGACCGCGAGGTCAAGCCAATCCCATAAAACCATTCTCAGTTCGGATTGCAGGCTGCAACTCGCCTGCATGAAGCCGGAATCGCTAGTAATCGCGGATCAGCATGCCGCGGTGAATACGTTCCCGGGCCTTGTACACACCGCCCGTCACACCACGAGAGTTTGTAACACCCGAAGTCGGTGGGGTAACCGCAAGGAGCCAGCCGCCTAAGGTGGGACAGATGATTGGGGTGAAGTCGTAACAAGGTAGCCGTATCGGAAGGTGCGGCTGGATCACCTCCTTTCTAAGGAAAATGAGGCTCGCTTGGTTTTTGTTTAGTTTTGAGAGATCATTTACGATCTTTCATTATATGTAAGAAAAAGACATAGGAGTTTAAATGCTTATAGCATTTGTGCATCCTGTGCTTTATGTTCCTTGAAAACTAGATAACGATAACAATTCAAGTAATTCACTGAGTTTAAACGCTTATTTTTAGTGATTCTCTTAATAATTAGTAAATGACATCTTCGATGTCAAAGGTTAAGTTGTTAAGGGCGCACGGTGGATGCCTTGGCACTAGGAGCCGATGAAGGACGGTACTAACACCGATATGCTTCGGGGAGCTGTAAGTAAGCTTTGATCCGGAGATTTCCGAATGGGGAAACCCACTGTTCGTAATGGAACAGTATCTTTACCTGAATCCATAGGGTAATGAAGGCAGACCCGGGGAACTGAAACATCTAAGTACCCGGAGGAAGAGAAAGCAAACGCGATTTCCTGAGTAGCGGCGAGCGAAACGGAAGAAGCCCAAACCAAGAGGCTTGCCTCTTGGGGTTGTAGGACACTCTATTAGGAGTTACAAAGGAACGGGGTAAATGAAGCGGTCTGGAAAGGCCCGTCATAGAAGGTAACAACCCTGTAGTTGAAACTTCGTTCCCTCCAGAGTGGATCCTGAGTACGGCGGGACACGTGAAATCCCGTCGGAAGCAGGGAGGACCATCTCCCAAGGCTAAATACTCCCTAGTGACCGATAGTGAACCAGTACCGTGAGGGAAAGGTGAAAAGCACCCCGGAAGGGGAGTGAAAGAGATCCTGAAACCGTGTGCCTACAAGTAGTCAAAGCCCGTTAATGGGTAATGGCGTGCCTTTTGTAGAATGAACCGGCGAGTTACGATCCCGTGCAAGGTTAAGTTGAAGAGACGGAGCCGCAGCGAAAGCGAGTCTTAAATAGGGCGAATGAGTACGTGGTCGTAGACCCGAAACCAGGTGATCTACCCATGTCCAGGGTGAAGTTCAGGTAACACTGAATGGAGGCCCGAACCCACGCACGTTGAAAAGTGCGGGGATGAGGTGTGGGTAGCGGAGAAATTCCAATCGAACTTGGAGATAGCTGGTTCTCTCCGAAATAGCTTTAGGGCTAGCCTTGAATTAAGAGTCTTGGAGGTAGAGCACTGATTGGACTAGGGGCCCCCATCGGGTTACCGAATTCAGTCAAACTCCGAATGCCAAAGACTTATGTTCAGGAGTCAGACTGCGAGTGATAAGATCCGTAGTCAAGAGGGAAACAGCCCAGACCACCAGCTAAGGTCCCAAAGTATACGTTAAGTGGAAAAGGATGTGGAGTTGCTTAGACAACCAGGATGTTGGCTTAGAAGCAGCCACCATTTAAAGAGTGCGTAATAGCTCACTGGTCGAGTGACTCTGCGCCGAAAATGTACCGGGGCTAAACGTATCACCGAAGCTGTGGACTGTTCTTTTAGAACAGTGGTAGGAGAGCGTTCTAAGGGCTGTGAAGCTAGACCGTAAGGACTAGTGGAGCGCTTAGAAGTGAGAATGCCGGTATGAGTAGCGAAAGAGGGGTGAGAATCCCCTCCACCGAATGCCTAAGGTTTCCTGAGGAAGGCTCGTCCGCTCAGGGTTAGTCGGGACCTAAGCCGAGGCCGAAAGGCGTAGGCGATGGCCAACAGGTTGAAATTCCTGTACCACCTCCTCACCGTTTGAGCAATGGGGGGACGCAGAAGGATAGGGTAAGCGCGCTGTTGGATTAGCGCGTCCAAGCAGTTAGGCTGACAACGAGGCAAATCCCGTTGTCACATAAGCTGAGCTGTGATGGCGAGGGAACTATAGTACCGAAGTTCCTGATTCCACACTGCCAAGAAAAGCCTCTAGCGAGGTGTGAGGTGCCCGTACCGCAAACCGACACAGGTAGGCGAGGAGAGAATCCTAAGGTGAGCGAGAGAACTCTCGTTAAGGAACTCGGCAAAATGACCCCGTAACTTCGGGAGAAGGGGTGCTTTTTAGGGTGAATAGCCCGGAAAAGCCGCAGTGAATAGGCCCAGGCGACTGTTTAGCAAAAACACAGGTCTCTGCGAAGCCGCAAGGCGAAGTATAGGGGCTGACGCCTGCCCGGTGCTGGAAGGTTAAGGGGAGAGGTTAGCGCAAGCGAAGCTTTGAACTGAAGCCCCAGTAAACGGCGGCCGTAACTATAACGGTCCTAAGGTAGCGAAATTCCTTGTCGGGTAAGTTCCGACCCGCACGAAAGGCGTAACGATCTGGGCACTGTCTCAACGAGAGACTCGGTGAAATTATAGTACCTGTGAAGATGCAGGTTACCC
Source organism: Metabacillus sp. Hm71 (assembly GCF_051842955.2). Lineage (NCBI taxonomy): Bacteria > Bacillati > Bacillota > Bacilli > Caryophanales > Bacillaceae > Metabacillus > Metabacillus sp. Hm71. The sequence goes on from NZ_CM200278.1 coordinate 104,724, forward strand.
GCGACAGGACGGAAAGACCCCGTGGAGCTTTACTGTAGCCTGATATTGAATTTTGGTACAGCTTGTACAGGATAGGTAGGAGCCTGAGAAGCCGGAGCGCCAGCTTCGGTGGAGGCGTCGGTGGGATACTACCCTGGCTGTATTGAAATTCTAACCCGCGGCCCTTATCGGGCCGGGAGACAGTGTCAGGTGGGCAGTTTGACTGGGGCGGTCGCCTCCTAAAATGTAACGGAGGCGCCCAAAGGTTCCCTCAGAATGGTTGGAAATCATTCGCAGAGTGTAAAGGCACAAGGGAGCTTGACTGCGAGACCTACAAGTCGAGCAGGGACGAAAGTCGGGCTTAGTGATCCGGTGGTTCCGCATGGAAGGGCCATCGCTCAACGGATAAAAGCTACCCCGGGGATAACAGGCTTATCTCCCCCAAGAGTCCACATCGACGGGGAGGTTTGGCACCTCGATGTCGGCTCATCGCATCCTGGGGCTGTAGTCGGTCCCAAGGGTTGGGCTGTTCGCCCATTAAAGCGGTACGCGAGCTGGGTTCAGAACGTCGTGAGACAGTTCGGTCCCTATCCGTCGTGGGCGCAGGAAATTTGAGAGGAGCTGTCCTTAGTACGAGAGGACCGGGATGGACGCACCGCTGGTGTACCAGTTGTCTTGCCAAAGGCATAGCTGGGTAGCTATGTGCGGAAGGGATAAGTGCTGAAAGCATCTAAGCATGAAGCCCCCCTCAAGATGAGATTTCCCTGTTACTTTGTAACGTAAGATCCCTGAAAGATGATCAGGTTGATAGGTCAGAGGTGGAAGCGCGGTGACGTGTGGAGCTGACTGATACTAATCGATCGAGGACTTAACCTATTTGGAAAAGCGTAAGCTCAGTAATTGAATTGTATAATCGTTATCTAGTTTTGAAGGAACATTTCTTCAAAAATAAACGTAAAAAATATCTTGATTTTTTACAAAAACTTAATATAATAGTATTTGTCGCTTATAAAACGACATCAAAATATATCTGGTGGCGATAGCGAAGAGGTCACACCCGTTCCCATGCCGAACACGGAAGTTAAGCTCTTCAGCGCCGATGGTAGTTGGGGGTCTCCCCCTGTGAGAGTAGGACGTTGCCAGGTAAGAGGATAAAAAGATCAGTAGAGATACTGGTCTTTTTTGTTGTTAAAAAATCTCCAGTAATAGTCATATAAACTTATTCCTTTATGCTCTCTTTTTACAATATTCCTTTAATATTTTTCAATAATTGTGGTTGAAGACAATCATTTGAGTATACATATAGTAAGATCACATAATTAGCTAAATCAAAAGGAGAAAAAATGGGGATGCTCGATTTCTTAGGTCACGATACATATATAATGTTTGCACGTATCTTTATTGCAGCTGTTTTTTGTGGGGTAATTGGGTTGGAGCGTGAATTTAATAATCATCCAGCAGGATTTCGTACCCATTTATTAGTGGGTATAGGCTCTTGTTTAATGATGATTCTTTCACTTTATGGTTTCAAAGATTATATAGATAACAATCAAAATATTCGTTTTGATCCAGCAAGAATTCCCTCCTATGTTATTAGCGGTATAGGTTTCTTAGGTGGCGGTACAATCTTGGTTAAAGGAGCAACTGTAAGAGGATTAACAACGGCTGCTTCCATTTGGATTGTTGCTGGTTTAGGACTTGTGATTGGTGCAGGTATGTATGTTTTAGCATTATTTACTACAATTATTGTTTTAATGTGCTTAATATTTTTGAATCGAATAGAAAAATATATGAATGTCAATAAAGCAAGGAACAAAATGAAAGTAGCCCTCCATTCAGGCAAGAGCAGCATTACAATTGAACAATTAACTGAAAAACTATCATCATATGAGATCTCAACAAATAAAATTATTATGACAAATTGTAGAAGGGATAAGGAGGGAAATGTCGTATTTTATTATCAATTAGAAATTGATATCTCATCGGTTCTTCATACTGATTTAGAAAAGCTATTACTGGACTATCCTGAGATTGAAAAAATCTTTTAAATAGGTTTTACCTTCACTTAATTTGGCAATATTTAAAATGAAACAGAAAAGTTGAAAAATTTTTCTGTTCGTTTTATAGTTGAATTAAAGTCAAATATAGTCAAAGTCAGTGAGGGGGAGGTTGAGTGAGGAATATTTCAGACATTATTGAACAGTACTTAAAAAAGGTACTGGATAGTAGCGGGAAAGAAATAGTTGAGATTAAACGAAGTGAAATTGCTGATAGATTTCAATGTGTACCTTCGCAGATTAACTACGTTATCAATACACGATTTACGATTGAAAGAGGCTATATTGTAGAAAGTAAACGTGGCGGAGGCGGTTATATTCGAATCATTAAAGTTCGAACAAATAATCACGCACAGCTGCTCGACCAAATCTTACACTTAATTGATCATCGCCTTTCACAGGCCGCTGCTGAAGACATTATAGGTCGACTTGTTAGTGAAGAGGTAATTTCTGCACGTGAAGCGAAATTAATGTTAAGTGTCATTGACCGTTCAGTGTTATATATTGACCTCCCTCACAGGGATGAGCTTAGGGCAAGAATGGTTAAGGCCATGTTAACTTCGTTGAAATATAAGTGAAAGTAGGGGAGACGGATGATTTGCCAGGAGTGTAATGAAAGACCGGCAACGTTTCACTTTACAAAAGTGATTAATGGTGAAAAAACGGAAGTCCATATATGTGAGCATTGTGCAAAAGAAAATAGTGAATTCTTTATGTTCAATGTTAATCCTGGATTTTCTTTAAATAATTTATTAACTGGTTTGCTAAATATGGAATCTGGAAACATAAAGTCAGAGGAAAAGAATGTATTTGCATCAAATGATGTTCCTCAGTGCAGCCGATGCAAAATGACCTTTCAGCAATTTAAAAAGGTTGGCAGATTAGGCTGTTCAAATTGCTATCATACGTTTAAAAACTATATAACACCTATCCTTCGACGTGTTCATGGCGGGAATACAGCCCACTCTGGTAAAATCCCGAAACGCATCGGTGGAGACATTCATATACGAAAGCAAATAGAGGATTTGAAAAATAAAATTCACCACTTAATTGTCCAGGAAGAGTTTGAGCAAGCTGCTATGGTTAGAGATCAAATTAGAACCCTTGAAAAACAATTAAGCGGCCTTTATGAGGAGGGATCATGATTATGTCACTCCAAAACTTCATGAATAAAGCAATGAGTGCTTGGATGAGCCAAGAGGGGCCGGATTCAGATATTGTGTTAAGCAGCCGTATACGATTAGCTCGTAATATGGAGCAGTATAAGTTTCCGACACTTTCTACAAATGAAGAAGCACAAAGTGTTCTAAATTTCTTCGAGAAAACATATGCAAATAAAACCTTTCAAAAAATCGGTCATTTAGAGCTGTTGAAGATGAATGATATGCAGCCCATCCAAAAAAGAGTCTTAGTGGAAAAGCATTTGATAAGCCCTAACCTAGCAGAAAACTCTATTTACGGAGGATGCTTATTATCTGAAAACGAAGAAGTTAGCATCATGCTAAACGAAGAGGATCATATTCGCATACAATGTTTATTCCCGGGATTTCAGCTTAAAGAAGCATTGGATATGGCCAACATGTTAGATGATTTGATTGAACAAGAAGTTGATTATGCTTTTGATGAAAATAGAGGCTATTTAACAAGCTGCCCGACAAATGTAGGGACTGGTTTAAGAGCATCGGTTATGATGCATCTACCGGCTTTAGTTCTTACTCAGAAAATTAATCGAATTATTCCGGCCATTAATCAGCTTGGGTTGGTTGTAAGAGGAATATATGGTGAGGGCAGTGAAGCTGTAGGCAACATTTTTCAGATTTCCAACCAAATCACATTAGGCAAAACTGAAAAAGACATTGTCGAGGACTTGATAAGTGTTGTTCAGCAATTAATTACACAAGAAAGGTCTACCAGAGAGGATTTATACAACTCCTCACAACATCAGCTGGAAGACAGGGTTTACCGATCATTAGGAACATTGGTATACAGTCGAATTATTGAATCCAATGAGACAGCCAAGTGTTTATCTGATGTTAGATTGGGAATTGATTTAGGAATTATAAAAGACTTATCCCGCACTATTCTCAATGAACTGATGATTTTAACCCAGCCTGGATTTTTGCAACAATACTTTGGCGGGCCATTACGACCAAATGAAAGGGATATTCGCCGAGCTGCATTGATTAGAGAGAGGCTGAATCTAGAAATGGCAAGTAATAAACGGATGGAGGATGATGAATCATGATGTTTGGAAGATTTACAGAACGCGCTCAAAAGGTACTTGCTTTAGCACAAGAGGAAGCAGTTCGTTTAGGTCATAACAATATCGGAACAGAACACATTCTTCTCGGACTTGTAAGCGAAGGGGAAGGAATTGCGGCGAAGGCTCTATTGGCATTAGGACTTGGACCAGATAAGATCCAGAAAGAGGTTGAAGGGTTAATTGGCAGAGGCCAAGATGCTTCTCAAACCATTCACTACACGCCTAGGGCTAAAAAAGTCATTGAGCTATCGATGGATGAGGCGAGAAAGTTAGGCCATTCCTATGTAGGTACAGAGCACATTCTATTAGGCCTTATCCGTGAAGGTGAAGGAGTAGCAGCACGTGTGCTTAATAACTTAGGAGTAAGCTTGAATAAAGCAAGACAACAGGTTCTTCAGTTATTAGGCAGCAATGAAACGTCTTCAAACCACCAAGGCGGAAGTATGGCAAATGCAAATACTCCAACATTGGATAGTCTTGCAAGAGATTTAACAGCCATTGCCAGAGAAGGCAGTTTGGATCCTGTTATTGGAAGAAGCAAGGAAATTCAGCGTGTTATTGAAGTATTAAGCCGCCGTACAAAAAATAATCCTGTTTTAATTGGTGAGCCTGGAGTCGGTAAAACTGCAATTGCTGAAGGCTTAGCACAACAAATCGTTCAAAATGAAGTTCCGGAAATTTTACGTGATAAGCGTGTTATGACACTCGATATGGGTACAGTAGTAGCCGGTACAAAATACCGCGGTGAATTCGAAGATCGTCTTAAAAAAGTGATGGATGAAATTCGTCAGGCTGGAAATATCATTCTATTTATAGATGAGCTGCATACACTAATTGGTGCCGGTGGAGCTGAGGGTGCAATCGATGCATCTAATATCTTAAAGCCGTCATTGGCAAGAGGAGAATTACAGTGTATTGGGGCAACAACACTTGATGAATATCGAAAATACATCGAAAAAGATGCTGCCTTAGAACGACGATTCCAACCAATTCAAGTGGATGAGCCGACAGTGGATGAAAGTATTCAAATTCTTAAAGGTTTGCGTGACCGTTATGAAGCACATCACAGAGTTTCTATCACTGATGAAGCCATTGATGCAGCAGTTAAATTATCTGATCGCTACATTTCAGACCGTTTCTTGCCTGATAAAGCCATTGATTTAATTGATGAAGCAGGTTCTAAAGTCAGACTGCGTTCATTTACAACACCGCCGAACTTAAAAGAGCTTGAGCAAAAGCTTGATGAAATCCGAAAAGAAAAAGATGCTTCTGTTCAAAGCCAAGAGTTTGAAAAAGCAGCATCTTTACGCGATACCGAGCAAAAATTGCGTGAACAACTGGAAGAAACTAAAAAAACGTGGAAGGAAAAACAAGGACAGGAAAATACAGAAGTCACTGTTGAAGATATTGCCATGGTTGTATCAAGCTGGACTGGTGTTCCAGTGTCAAGATTAGCGCAAACAGAGACCGATAAATTATTAAATATGGAAAACATTTTACATTCAAGAGTTATCGGACAAGAGGAAGCAGTGGTAGCCGTGGCAAAAGCGGTTCGCCGTGCAAGAGCAGGGTTAAAGGATCCGAAACGTCCAATTGGTTCATTTATTTTCTTAGGGCCAACAGGTGTGGGGAAAACGGAGCTTGCAAGGGCGTTGGCTGAATCAATTTTTGGTGATGAAGATGCGATGATTCGCATTGACATGTCAGAGTACATGGAAAAGCATTCCACTTCACGTTTAGTTGGTTCACCTCCAGGATATGTAGGTTATGAGGAAGGCGGACAATTAACGGAAAAAGTAAGAAGAAAGCCTTATTCTGTCGTTCTGTTAGATGAAATCGAGAAGGCTCACCCTGATGTATTTAATATCTTGCTTCAAGTGTTAGAGGATGGAAGACTAACAGATTCGAAAGGCCGCACGGTTGATTTTAGAAATACGATTTTAATTATGACATCAAATGTTGGGGCAAGTGAACTGAAGCGTAATAAATATGTGGGCTTTAATGTTCAAGATGAAACTCAAAATTACAAAGATATGAAAGACAAGGTAATGAATGAGTTAAAACGCGCATTCCGTCCAGAGTTCATTAATCGTATTGACGAAATTATTGTCTTCCACTCACTAGAGAAGAAGCACTTAAAAGAAATTGTTTCACTTATGTCTGATCAACTAACAAAACGCTTGAAGGAACAAGATCTTTCATTAGAATTAACGGAGTCTGCGAAGGAGAAAATTGCAGAAGAAGGAATTGATCTTGAATATGGTGCAAGACCGTTGCGCCGTGCTATTCAGAAAAATGTAGAAGATCGCCTATCAGAAGAATTATTAAAGGGCACGATTGATAAAGGTCAAAAAATTATCTTAGATGTCGAGAATGGCGAATTTGTTGTCAAAACAGCCGAAAAGGAAGAAGTTATATAATATGGGTTGATTGGAAGCTGAGGCATACCGCGATACGTGTGCCTCACTTTCTTTATTCATCAAGAATTCGACAGAAATCTGCTCTAATTTGCATCTTGTGTAAAAAAATGTAAATAAAAGCTAACGCTTCATACCTAACAAAATGCTCCTCGAAATCCTCTTTCCGTTCTATAATTAGGGATATGACTCATAATTAGTTCGACTACTTGGTAATCTAATAAGAGAGGATCGTTTTATGGCTAAAACAAAGGTAAAGTTTATTTGTCAATCATGTGGGTACGAATCACCTAAATGGATGGGCAAGTGCCCAGGCTGTGGTGAATGGAATACAATGACAGAGGAAGTTTTAAAGTCTGCCTCACCTCGCAAGGCAGTTTTTGCTCATTCCAATCAAACTGTACAAAAACCCTCCCCAATTACAAATATTGAAACAACCCAAGAACCAAGGATTTATACAAATTTAAAAGAATTTAACCGTGTATTAGGAAGCGGTATTGTCAGAGGATCACTTGTATTAATTGGCGGCGACCCCGGGATTGGTAAATCGACACTTTTGCTGCAAGTGTCCTCACAATTAGCTGAAAGTGGAAATGATGTCTTATATATTTCTGGCGAAGAATCAGTTAAACAAACAAAACTGAGAGCTGACCGATTAGGAGTAAAATCTAATAAGCTTTTAGTATTATCTGAAACAGATTTAAGTTTTATTTCAAGAGCGATAGAAGAAACGAACCCATCGTTTGTTGTCGTTGATTCGATCCAAACGGTATACCATAGTGAAATAACCTCTGCTCCTGGCAGTGTTTCTCAAGTCAGAGAATCGACAGCAGAGCTGATGAGAATTGCAAAAACAAAAGGAATTGCGATTTTTATTGTTGGTCATGTAACAAAGGAAGGATCGATTGCAGGACCAAGATTATTAGAGCATATGGTGGATACGGTTCTTTATTTTGAGGGGGAAAGACATCATACATACCGCATATTGCGTGCTGTAAAAAACCGCTTTGGTTCAACGAATGAAATGGGAATATTTGAGATGAAAGAATCAGGTTTAGAAGAGGTACAAAATCCTTCAGAAATCTTTTTAGAAGAGCGGTCTAAAGGTGCGGCTGGTTCAACAGTTGTTGCCTCAATGGAAGGTACAAGACCTGTCTTAGTTGAGATTCAAGCATTAATCTCACCTACCAGCTTTGGGAATCCAAGAAGAATGGCTACAGGAATTGACCATAACCGGGTGCCATTATTAATGGCAGTTTTAGAGAAACGTGTTGGTTTGCTCCTGCAAAATCAAGATGCTTATTTAAAGGTTGCAGGAGGTGTGAAGCTTGATGAACCTGCAATAGATTTAGCAGTTGCTGTAAGCATTGCATCCAGCTTTAAGGATATCCCGCCAAAACCAACCGATGTTATTATCGGAGAAGTTGGATTGACAGGGGAAGTACGCAGAGTTTCCAGGATCGAACAAAGAGTCATGGAAGCTGCTAAGCTGGGGTTTAAAAGAGCAATCATCCCAGAGGCTAATATAAGTGGATGGAGCCCTCCTGATGAGATTGAGATTATTGGGGTTAAAAATGTAGCAGAGGCTCTCCATAAAACGTTAGGAGGATAGAGGATGACAGAGGTAGGGAATTTATCAGGTGAAAAAACGCTAAATGAAATCTTACAATTTGTTGCACCAGGTACACCAATTAGAGAAGGGATTGAAAATGTTTTACGTGCGAAGACGGGCGGATTAATTGTTGTTGGTCACAATGAGAAGGTCAAGGAAATCATTGATGGTGGATTTTTCATCCAATGTCCATTCTCCTCAGCACACTTGTATGAACTGGCTAAAATGGACGGAGCCATTGTCTTAAGTGATACTGGTAATAAAATTTTGTTTGCAAATGCTCAGCTTGTTCCCGATCCGTCGATTTATTCTTCGGAAACGGGAATGCGTCATCGAACCGCAGAAAGAGTGGCAAAACAAACAGGCAATTTGGTGATTGCAATTTCTCAAAGAAGAAATGTCATTACTCTCTACCATGGTGAACTTAGGTATGCGCTTAGAGAAATTGGTGTGATTTTAACGAAGGCGAATCAGGCAATTCAAACGCTGGAAAAGTATAAACTGGTTCTTGACCAATCAATTGCTACATTAGGGGCATTAGAGCTTGAAGAGCTTGTCACCTTTAAAGAGGTTTTACAGGTGCTGCATCGATTTGAAATGGTTTTGCGGATAAAAGATGAAATTAACGACTATGTAAATGAGCTTGGAGCTGAAGGGCATCTTATCAGGCTGCAGCTTGCAGAGCTCCTTTCGGGATCAGAGGAAGAAGCGGCACTGTTAATAAAAGATTATGCCAATGACAAAGCCGTCGATCCATTTAAAATTATTAAGCAGCTTCAGGATCTTTCCAGCTTTGAGCTTTTGGAGGATTCAGATCTTTTGAAATTGCTTGGGTACACCTCATTTACGAATATAGACAGCCCGGTTATGCCGAGAGGGTATCGATTATTAAATAAAATTCCTAGGCTTCCAGGGATCATTATTGAAAATTTAGTGACAACCTATAAAAACTTGAAACTTATTTTGCGGGCAAACGTAGAACAATTAGATGAGGTAGATGGAATCGGGGAGGTGAGGGCAAAAAAAATTATAGAAGGGTTAAAAAGACTTCAGGATCAGTTGTTAATTGATAGGCACACATATAAGAATATTTAATGAATTTCCAAATTTATGGTTTTAATTTCTTGAATTTAGGGTATATTAAAATTGATTTTTACGTGTCTTTGTATGAGCAAATAAGGACAAAGCAAACGGCCAAACTTCATCAAATTATTCATACTTTTGATACGTTTTTTCCCATATTGTTTGAAAAATTACAGGCTTGTATCAATCTATTTACATTTTTAATTTTTTATTTCACAAGTTCTAGAAGTAAGATAAAGTAGTTATATCGTAAAAAGGAGGTGAAGGTATGTTAATAAAACGCATAATTCAACTGTTATTCTTGAGTATAGGTGGTATGTTAGGGATCTTCTTCATGCCAGAACTACTCGAGTTATTAAATATGCAGGACATACCTTTTATTAATACGCCTTATACTTTAGCCGTATTAGGTGCAATCGTCTTTTTTGTGGCAACATTTTGGTTAGTAGATTACGTTGTAAATTGGATTAAAGTTTTAGAAGAGGCTGTTGTGAAAGCTCCTGTTACAGATGTTTTATTTGGTAGTTTAGGATTAATCTTTGGTCTTATAGTTGCTTTTCTTATTGTTATTCCTTTAAAAGATATCCAATACCAAGTGTTTAATACAATCATACCAATCTTTCTTACGCTGTTGCTTGGTTATTTAGGATTCCAAGTAGGTTTCAAGAAAAGAGATGAACTAATTAATCTCTTTTCCGTACCGAATCGAATAGGAAAGAAAAAAGGAACAACGGAAGAAGAAGGTGAAACAGAAGATAAAAAGCTAAAGATTCTCGATACAAGTGTCATAATTGATGGAAGAATCGCAGACATATGTCAAACAGGCTTTTTAGAAGGAACGATTGTGATTCCCCAATTTGTTTTGGAGGAGCTTCAGCATATTGCTGACTCATCAGATGTCTTAAAACGCAACAGAGGTCGCAGAGGACTTGATATTCTTAACCGAATTCAAAAAGAGCTTGCGATTAATGTTGAGATTTATGAAGGTGACTTTGAGGATATTCAAGAGGTTGATAGCAAGCTGGTTAAGCTTGCAAAATTAACTTCAGGTGTCGTTGTCACAAACGATTTTAACTTAAATAAAGTTTGTGAACTGCAAAAAGTACATGTTCTCAACATCAATGATTTAGCAAATGCCGTTAAGCCTGTAGTACTGCCGGGGGAAGAAATGAATGTTCAAGTCATCAAGGATGGAAAAGAACATAATCAAGGTATTGCTTATTTAGATGACGGTACAATGATTGTGGTTGAAGATGGTCGGAACTATATTGGAAAACATATTGATGTTCTTGTTACAAGTGTTCTTCAAACGTCTGCCGGTAGAATGATTTTTGCAAAGCCCAAATTGTTAGAAAAGGCATTGTAAATGATAATAAGTAGAACATATTTAACCTTTTTCTACTTAGTTTTTTTGCCTAGCTCCAAAGCATTGGACGTGCAAGTGCAGTCAAGAGATGAGGACGCCCTAGTTTTTGACTGACTCTAGGGTCTAGTCAAATAGGAATGGAAGGTAAAGAACACCTTCTATTCCTATTCGCCTTATGCTTGTAGCCGAATGCTAAGCGCCTTGCGCTTTTATTATTAAGCCCGTGAAACATTAATTGATTAATGTTTCATGGGCTGTTTTACATATATAGATTAATCTTTTATGATGGTGGTATATTGTTTTTTTTGAAGGAGTAAACATAATGAACTATCAAGTCGTTATACCAGCTGCTGGACAAGGCAAACGGATGAATGCTGGTAAAAATAAGCAGTTTATTAAGCTTAATCATGCCCCCATTATCATTCATACGTTAAGAGTATTTGACAGTCATCCATTTTGCTCAGGAATTATCCTGGTTATAAATGAACAGGAGAGAGATGATTTTCTTCGGTTACTTAAACACTATCATATTAAAAAAGTGAAATCGCTCGTATCAGGTGGAAGTGAAAGGCAATACAGTGTATATAATGGTTTACAGGCTGTTGATGAAGGCGAGCTTGTCCTTGTACATGATGGAGCGCGACCTTTTATATCGCATGAAAAGATAGAAGATTTAGTACATAAAGCAAAGGAAACGGGAGCCGCTACTTTAGGAGTGCCGGTAAAGGATACAATCAAGCGGGTGCAGAACGGAGTGGTTGTTGAAACGGTGGAGCGATCAACCTTAGTGTCAATCCAAACCCCGCAGGCCTTTATTTTGCCGATTATTCTTGATGCTCATCACCAAGCGAACAAGGAAAATTATCTTGGGACAGATGATGCCAGCCTTATTGAACGAGCAGGCCGGCCGGTTTCTATCGTATTGGGCGATTATACAAATATAAAATTAACAACCCCAGAGGACTTGATCATCGCGAATGCAATTTTGAGCGGGCAAAAACATATCTGATCCAATAAAAGGAACAATGAAGAGAGGGAAAAGAATTGATTAGAATTGGACAAGGCTTTGATGTCCATCAATTAGTTGAAGGACGTCCATTAATAATTGGCGGCATTGAAATACCTTATGAAAAAGGGTTATTAGGACACTCTGATGCAGATGTTTTACTTCATACAGTGGCCGATGCTTGCTTAGGTGCCATTGCAGAAGGAGATATCGGCAAACACTTTCCAGATACTGACCCTGAGTTTAAGGATGCAGATTCTGCTAAGCTTCTTACACATGTATGGAAGCTTGTGAAGGGCAAAGGGTATGAACTAGGAAACATAGATTGCACAATTATTGCGCAAAAGCCAAAAATGGCACCTCATATTGAAAAGATGAGAGAGAAAATTGCAGAATTGCTTGAGGCAGATCTTTCGCAAGTAAATGTCAAAGCTACGACAACAGAAAAGCTTGGCTTTACAGGTAGACAAGAGGGGATTGCGGCACAGGCAACTGTATTAATTAAGAAACGATAAGAACTTACTATTTTTTTGTATCTTGACCATATTGGTGATAAAATTAGGTCTGACTAAATGAAATAGAACTGTATTTATATATAAAGCTGTGGAGGTTAAAGTATGACAAACGAAGTAAGGGTGCGATATGCCCCAAGCCCAACCGGTCATTTACATATAGGAAATGCTAGAACAGCATTATTTAACTATTTATTTGCAAAAAATCAAGGCGGAAAGTTTATTGTCCGTATTGAAGATACTGACAAAAAGCGAAACATTGAAGGCGGAGAGGAAAGCCAATTAAAGTATTTAAAGTGGCTTGGGATTGACTGGGACGAAAGCGTAGATGTCGGAGGAGAATATGGTCCTTACCGCCAATCAGAACGTAATGACATTTATAAGAAATACTATGAAGAGCTGTTGGAAAGAGGGCTTGCTTATAAATGCTATTGTACGGAAGAAGAGTTAGAAAAAGAACGTGAGGAACAAATTGCCCGCGGTGAGACGCCTCATTATTCTGGAAAACATGCGAATTTAACAGCTGAGGAGCAAAAAGCCTATGAAAATCAAGGCTTAAAGCCAAGCATTCGGTTCAGGGTTCCGGCAAACCGGGAGTTTCGCTTCACTGATATGGTGAAAGGTGATATTTCATTTGAATCAGAGGGTATGGGTGATTTTGTTATTGTCAAAAAGGATGGGACACCAACCTATAATTTTGCAGTAGCTGTTGATGATCACTTAATGAAAATTTCCCATGTTTTACGCGGCGAGGACCATATTTCGAATACACCAAAGCAAATCATGATTTATGAAGCATTTGGATGGGATATCCCGACGTTTGGTCATATGACGTTAATTGTTAATGAGCAGCGTAAAAAATTAAGTAAACGTGATGAATCGATTATTCAATTTATTGAGCAATATGAGGAGCTTGGTTATCTCTCAGATGCATTGTTTAACTTTATTGCCTTGCTTGGCTGGTCACCTGTTGGAGAAGAGGAGATCTATAGCAAAGAGCAGTTAATTGAAATATTTGATGCTGCACGTCTATCAAAATCCCCTGCTGTTTTTGATACACAAAAACTGGCATGGATGAATAATCAATATATAAAACAATTAGAGGTCGATCAGCTTGTCCCGCTTGCACTTCCGCATTTAGTTAAGGCAGGAAAAGTATCTGAAGCGATGAGCGGGGAAGAAAAAGAGCGAATTCATGGGCTGATTGCTCTTTATCAAGAGCAAATGAGCTATGGTGCGGAAATTGTTACTTTAACTGAATTATTCTTTAAGGATGATATTACCTATAATGACGAAGCAAAGGCTGTTCTTGACGGTGAGCAGGTGCCAGAGGTATTAAAAGCATTTGTAAGTGAGCTGGAAGGATTAGAAGACTTTTCAGCAGAAAATGTAAAAGCTGCCATTAAAGGGGTCCAAAAGGCAACGGGCCAAAAAGGGAAAAACCTATTTATGCCGATTCGTGTTGCAATTACCGGCCAAACCCATGGTCCTGATTTACCGAAGTCAATTGCTGTTTTAGGGAAAAACACGGTCCTTTCCCGATTAGAAAATATTATTAGTTAACTTTTTTCAAAAAATGTAATATAGTATGGTTAAACCAATAGTTAGAAAGCGTTGATAAGGAGAGTAAAGCATTGCTTCCTTTTCAGAGAAAACCTCCATCGGCTGAAAGGGGTTTATGTGAAGTAATTCTTGAAATGCACCTTTGAGTCTTTTACTAAACGTCTAGTATTGGATTAGTAAGTAAAAGCGTGTCGCTCTACGTTATAGAGCTAAAGTTGAGGTTATGAGGCGAACGATTATTTCGAGATGCTCATACCTAAACAGAGTGGAACCGCGTGCAAAGCGTCTCTGTATTATGGCAGAGGCGCTTTTTTGTATGGACCAAAAAGATAAAGGGAATGGCTAGCAAGAAAAAAGAAATAGAGTTTTTGGGCCGACGGCAAAGGGAGTAGGGAGACTGGTAAGATCCTTTCTTTACTAAATAATAAAGGTTTATCGAAAGTGATGAATGGAGGGATATCCGTGTTTAAAATGATGAAAGAAGATGTGGAGGTCGTATTTGAACAAGATCCAGCTGCGAGGAACTATCTTGAGGTTATCTTGACGTATTCAGGTTTACATGCGATTTGGGGCCATCGGATCGCACATGCTTTATACAAAAAGAAGCTTTTCTTTCTTGCAAGGGCTGTTTCGCAAATTAGCAGATTTTTTACAGGAGTGGAAATCCACCCAGCTGCAAAAATCGGCCGCAGGTTCTTTATAGATCACGGAATGGGAGTTGTTATTGGGGAGACATGTGAAATCGGCGATAATGTTACCGTGTTCCAAGGGGTAACACTTGGGGGAACTGGTAAAGAAAAAGGGAAAAGACATCCAACAATAAAAGATAATGCATTGATTGCGACAGGAGCAAAAGTGTTAGGATCGATTACTGTTGGTGCATACTCTAAAATAGGAGCTGGCTCTGTTGTGCTAAAGGATGTTCCAGATCATTCAACAGTTGTTGGAATTCCTGGTAAAGTGGTTATTCAAAATGGCCAGCGGGTTGGGAAGGATTTAGACCACTGTAATTTGCCTGACCCGGTTGCAGATCGATTTAAAGAGCTTGAGGCTGAGCTTTCAAGCTTGAGATATGAAGTACAACAGTTAAAGAAAGGAACGAGTGAACATGACAATAAAGTTGTACAATACGCTAACGAGGCAAAAAGAAACGTTTGAACCTCTTGAAGCAGGAAAAGTAAAAATGTATGTTTGCGGTCCAACCGTATATAACTATATTCATATCGGGAATGCAAGACCGGCAATCGTTTACGATACAGTTAGAAAATATCTTGAATATAGCGGTTATGAAGTAAACTTTGTATCTAACTTTACAGATGTTGATGATAAATTAATTAAAGCGGCAAATGAACTCGGTGAGGATGTTCCAACCATTGCTGAACGTTTTATCGATGCTTATTATGAAGATGTTTCTGCACTAGGATGCAAGCGAGCGACCATTCACCCGCGTGTGACAGAAAACATTGACATTATCATTGATTTCATTCAAGCATTAATTGATAAAGGCTATGCCTATGAAGCAGGCGGAGATGTTTATTATAAGACGAGAGAGTTTGCAGAGTACGGAAAGCTTTCCCATCAATCAATCGACGAGCTGCGATTAGGCAACAGAATTGAGGTAGGAGAGAAAAAACATGATGCTCTCGATTTTGTTCTATGGAAAGCAGCTAAAGAAGGAGAAATTTTTTGGGAAAGCCCTTGGGGACATGGGCGCCCGGGCTGGCATATTGAATGCTCTGCCATGGCGAAGAAATACCTTGGCGATACAATCGACATTCATGCAGGTGGACAGGATTTAACCTTCCCACATCATGAGAATGAGATCGCTCAATCAGAGGCATTAAATGACAAGCCATTTGCAAGATATTGGATGCATAATGGTTATATTAATATCAATAACGAAAAGATGTCTAAATCATTAGGAAATTTTGTTCTCGTACACGATATCATTAAAGAAATTGACCCACAGGTTGTCCGTTTCTTTATGCTATCTGTTCATTACCGAAACCCAATTAACTTTTCACAGGAATTGCTGGAAAGCACGGCGAATGCGTTTGAACGGTTAACGACATCTTATACGAATCTGCAGCACCGTAAAAACAGCAGCACGAATTTAACTGATAATAACGATGAATGGCTAAGCAAAATTTATGATTATCGTCAGCAATTCAAGAAAGAAATGGATGATGACTTCAACACGGCAAATGCCATTTCTGTCCTTTTTGACTTATCGAAGCAAGCAAATTATTACTTACAAGAGCAAAATACATCTGAAGAAGTGATCCAGGCGTTTCTTGATGAGTTTGATCAACTAGGCGAAGTGTTAGGGGTCAAGTTTGCTTCTACTGAACTCTTAGATGAAGAGATCGAAGAAATGATCAATCAGCGGATTCAAGCAAGAAAAGACCGTAATTTTGCATTAGCAGATGAAATCAGAGATAAATTAAAAGATTTAAATATTATTTTAGAGGATACCCCGCAAGGAACTAGATGGAAGCGTGGTTGATTATACAACCTTTAAAGAGGGAATAAAGGTAAGGAAGATCAATATTGAAGGGGGCACCAAAGAGTTCTATCGCCTCCTTTTCATATAGAGAAGAGGAACATCATGTTGTTAGATTTTGAAACGGTTAAAGATGCAAAGCAGTTGAATAGCTTAGCATTGGCTTATATTGGTGATGCTGTGTATGAAATGTATGTGAGGCATCATCTATTAGCTGAAGGGACGATTCGGCCAAATCAACTTCATAATCAGGCGAAAAGTTATGTGTCTGCAAAGGCCCAGGCTAGAATTTTGCACTATTTCATGTCTATGGAATGCTTTTCAGAAGAGGAAGAGTCGGTTATTAGGCGCGGCAGAAATGCGAAATCAGGAACGATCCCGAAAAATACCGATGTCCAAACATACCGGTATAGTACAGCATTTGAAGCGTTGATCGGCTATCTTTATCTAGAAAAAAGAAAAGGTCGTTTAGACGAACTCATACAGGAGGCGTTCCGGTTTATTAAATCTGAGGAAGGGAGGAAAAGCTAATGGATCAGGATTATATTATTGGTCGGAATCCCGTTATTGAAGTATTAAAGTCTTCGCGGGAGATTAATAAAATATGGGTTGCGGAAAATTCGTTAAAGGGACAAGCTCAACAAATAACAAAGCTTGCAAAAGAAAAGGGCATTACCATCAATTTTGTTCCGAAAAAGAAAATTGACCAAATGGTAGAAGGAAACCATCAGGGAGTTGTTGCTCAGGTAGCTGCCTATGAATATGTTCATCTTGATGACATTCTTCAACTTGCTGAAAAAAGGGGAGAAATGCCTTTCCTTTTGATACTCGATGAAATTGAAGATCCCCATAATTTAGGATCGATTATGAGAACAGCTGATGCAGTAGGAGCCCATGGCATTATTATCCCGAAAAGAAGAGCGGTAGGCTTAACGGCTACAGTTGCTAAAGCGTCAACAGGTGCAATTGAACATATCCCTGTTACACGTGTGACAAACTTGGCCAGAACAATTGAAGAGTTAAAAGAACGAGGAGTCTGGGTTGTAGGAACAGATGCAAAAGGTGCAGATGATTACCGAAATTTAGATGGAAACATGCCGTTAGCTCTCATAATAGGAAGTGAAGGCAAGGGAATTGGACGACTAATAAAGGAAAAGTGTGACTTTTTAATTAAAATGCCAATGGTGGGACATGTTACATCTCTTAATGCATCTGTTGCGGCTAGTCTTTTGATGTATGAGGTTTACCGAAAGAGATACCCTTTAGGGGAGTAGTGTAGAATGGATATCCTATTAGTTGATGGATATAACATTATCGGTGCATGGCCTGAGCTTCAAAAGCTTAAGATGACCAATTTATCTGAAGCAAGGGATCGATTAATCGAAAAGATGGCCGAATATCAGGCCTATACGGGTTATCGAGTCATCATTGTATTTGACGCCCATCTTGTAAAAGGAATTGAGAAAACATTAAAAAATTATCGTGTTGAGGTTATTTTTACACGGGAAAATGAAACAGCAGATGAACGAATTGAAAAGTTGGCAAAGTCCTTAAATAACATTAAAACACAGGTACATGTAGCTACATCAGATTTTACAGAACAATGGGCGATATTTGGACAAGGTGCACTTCGCAAATCAGCAAGAGAGTTGTTGAATGAAATGAATTCAATCGAGGGCAGAATTAAACAAAGGGTAAAAAAGATTGAGGAAAAGCAACCATCCTCTAAGATTTTATTCCCTGATGATGTGATGGAAAAGCTTGAAAAGTGGCGCAGGGGAAAATTATAGTTGGTTGACGCTTACAAAATTGATACTGTATAATATTGTTATCTTGTGTGCGGTCGGGGGGATCGGGCTTGAATTCACCATTCAACAAGGGTAAGGTCAACAAGGAAGAGTTTGGATTATTGGAAGATGAACAAGTGGTTGAACTTGTGCATAGCGGAGAAAGTGAAGCACTTGACTACTTAATTACGAAATATCGGAATTTTGTTCGTGCAAAGGCTAGATCTTATTTCTTAATTGGTGCTGATCGGGAGGATATCATTCAAGAAGGAATGATAGGTTTATATAAGGCGATCCGTGACTTTAAAGAGGACAAGCTTACTTCATTTAAAGCATTTGCTGAATTATGTATTACCAGGCAAATTATTACCGCAATCAAAACAGCAACCCGTCAAAAACATATTCCATTGAATTCTTATGTATCATTGGACAAGCCGATATATGATGAAGAATCAGATCGAACGTTGATGGATGTTATTTCAGGTGCGAAGGTTATGGACCCTGAGGAACTTATCATTAATCAAGAGGAATTTGATGATATTGAAGTGAAAATGGGAGAATTATTAAGCGACTTAGAGCGCAAAGTGCTTGTGTTATATTTAGACGGACGTTCATATCATGAAATTTCAGCTGAATTAAATAGACATGTTAAGTCGATCGATAATGCATTACAGAGAGTAAAGAGAAAACTAGAAAGATACTTAGAACTGAGAGAAATTAGTTTGTAAAGGACACTAGCGTCAGCTCGAATTTCATCGTTTATTGACGTGAAAACCTCACTATGATAAAGTTTTAAGGAATCATTGTGTAACGGCAGGTGAGGAAATGCGAAAAAAAATAACGTTGGCGTGTACATCTTGTGGAAGTCGGAATTATACGACAATGAAAAATATAACAGCTATGAATGACCGGTTAGAAGTGAAAAAGTTTTGTAAAGTCTGTAATTCGCATACGAACCACCGTGAAACAAAATAGTCTTCATTTTTTTACTTTCTATTTTTCTTGCGAAGTTTCCCTATTATCCTGGAGGTAGCATTCATGCAGCGTTTAGTTAATTTCTTTCGAGATGTATCTCGTGAAATGAAGAAGGTTAGTTGGCCAAAAGGTAAAGAACTGACAAAGTATACAATTACCGTTGTTACGACTGTTGTGTTTTTTAGTGTTTTCTTTGCGGTCATCGATTTAGGTATTTCTTCATTAATTCGTTTGATTTTTGAATAACAGATGGTAAATCGTGCTATAATAGAGAATATTAATCTTTGTCTGCAAAACCCGTTAAACGGGTTTTTTCATTGTTTAAAAAAGTATTATATTTAGGCAGAAAAATATAGAGATTCATTCAAATAAAACCTATTGTGGGGAGGGAAGGACAACTTGTCCTGAAGCTATGGAAAAGAATTGGTATGTTGTACACACATATTCAGGTTATGAAAATAAAGTAAAAGCAAATCTAGAAAAACGGGTTGAATCTATGGGCATGGAGGATAAAATCTTCCGTGTGGTTGTACCTGAAGAGGAAGAAACGGATTTTAAGGATGGCAAAAAGAAGGTTGTAAAGAAAAAAGTGTTTCCGGGATATGTTCTAGTTGAGATTGTCATGACTGACGATTCCTGGTATGTCGTACGGAATACCCCAGGAGTAACAGGGTTTGTCGGATCTGCTGGACATGGTTCTAAACCAACGCCTTTATTACCTGATGAAGTTAATTTTATTTTAAAACGAATGGGAATGGATGAGCGCAAGGTTGAAATTGACTTTGAATTGAATGAAACAGTAAAGGTAACAGAGGGACCGTTTGCAAACTTTACTGGAACAATCGAAGAAATTGACCAGGATAAAAACAAGCTCAAAGTTCTTGTTAATATGTTCGGCCGTGAAACCCCTGTAGAATTGGATTTTGCTCAAGTAAGCAAATTATAATTGTAAAAAAACTTGAAATCACTTATGAAAAGTGGTAATATTTCATAGGTCAGTATGTCTCGGAGATCTGAGGCAGAATTATGTTTTTACACTGATCAGAAATTCCATTATTTCTGACTCGATAAGGGTAATAAGCTCAGGTCATATACTTGATTTATCTTGTTCGCCCTAATTTTAACCATTCGTACAACGGATGGTTTAGATGAGTGGGAGGGTTTAACCCATTTACCACATCACGGACTTAAGGAGGTGTGTCTCGTGGCTAAAAAAGTAATTAAAATTGTAAAATTGCAAATTCCTGCAGCGAAAGCTAATCCAGCACCACCAGTTGGTCCTGCATTAGGTCAAGCTGGTGTTAATATCATGGGATTCTGTAAAGAGTTTAACGCTCGTACAGCTGATCAAGCTGGTTTAATTATTCCAGTAGAAATCACGGTATTCGAGGACCGTTCATTTACATTTATTACGAAAACTCCTCCTGCTGCTGTTCTTCTTAAAAAAGCGGCTGGTATTGAGTCTGGTTCTGGTGAACCAAACCGTAATAAAGTAGCGACTGTTAAGCGTGACAAGGTACGTGAAATCGCTGAAACAAAAATGCCTGATTTAAACGCAGCAAGCGTTGAATCAGCGATGCGTATGGTTGAAGGTACTGCACGCAGCATGGGTATCGTTATCGAAGACTAATCTTATTAGTCAAGGATGTTTTTGGGGGTTGCGAGTTTGCTTAAAAACAAGTTCGCAACCTTTATTCGTGGGAGGTTATTCCGCTAAAACCACTAAGGAGGAAATAAAAATGGCTAAAAAAGGTAAAAAGCTAGTAGAAGCTGCAAAGCTTGTAGATCGTACTAAGTTTTATCCGGTTCAAGAAGCAATTGAACTAGTGAAAAAAACGAGCATCGTTAAATTTGATGCAACTGTAGAGGTTGCTTTCCGTTTAGGAGTTGACCCTAAGAAAGCTGACCAACAAATCCGTGGAGCAGTAGTACTTCCAAACGGTACTGGTAAAACTCAACGTGTATTAGTATTTGCTAAAGGTGAAAAAGCGAAAGAAGCTGAAGCTGCAGGTGCTGATTATGTTGGAGATTCAGATTACATCAACAAAATCCAACAAGGTTGGTTTGAATTTGACGTAATCGTTGCGACTCCAGACATGATGGGTGAAGTTGGTAAATTAGGTCGTGTCTTAGGACCTAAAGGTTTAATGCCAAACCCTAAAACTGGAACAGTTACATTTGATGTAACAAAAGCGATTAACGAAATCAAAGCTGGTAAGGTTGAATACCGTCTTGATAAAGCTGGTATCATCCATGTTCCAATCGGAAAAGTTTCTTTCGAAGATTCTAAACTAGTTGAAAACTTTACAACTGTTTACGAAACGTTATTAAAAGCGAAACCAGCTGCAGCAAAAGGTACTTACATGAAGAGCGTAAATGCGACTTCTACAATGGGACCTGGCGTAAAAGTTGATTCTTCTAGTTTTGCTGTAAAATAATAACTATTGACTTCGTAAATTAGTTTATATATAATTATCAATGTTGTTTAAATGAATATCGCTATACCGTAGACAGTAGGTGCTTTTTGAAAGCTTAATCTTCCTACCGAGGTGTATTTACGAATAAAGCATTTGTTTGCTTCTTGTTGTATATACAAACCTCCATGTCTATCGTGGAGGTTTTTTTACGACCATCACCGAACGGTACTAGTGTCACACAAAGAACTACAGGAGGTGTAACAATGAGCGCAATTATCGAACAAAAGAAACAAATCGTAGAAGAAATTGCTACAAAATTCCGTGAAAGCAAATCTACTATCGTTGTAGATTATCGTGGATTAACTGTAAGTGAAGTGACTGAACTACGTAAGCAATTACGTGAAGCGGGCATTGACTTTAAAGTTTACAAAAACACGATGACTCGCCGTGCAGTAGAACAAGCTGAGCTAACTGGCCTTAACGATGCGTTAACTGGTCCAAATGCGATTGCTTTCAGTAATGATGATGTTGTAGCTCCAGCAAAAATTTTAAATGACTTTGCTAAGAAGCATGAAGCGCTTGAAATCAAAGCTGGTGTAATTGAAGGGAACATCGCTTCTGTTGAAGAGGTTAAAGCTCTTGCTGAACTTCCATCACGCGAAGGTTTACTTTCTATGTTGCTTAGCGTTCTTCAAGCTCCAATCCGCAACTTTGCACTTGCTGCAAAAGCTGTTGCTGACCAAAAAGAAGAACAAGGTGCGTAATTCGAGTTACCTAGTATTTATAAATTAATTAAACTTTAAAAGGAAAAACAAGGAGGAAATTAGAATGACTCAAGAACAAATCATTGAAGCAGTTAAAAATATGACTGTTTTAGAATTAAACGACTTAGTTAAAGCAATCGAAGAAGAGTTTGGTGTAACTGCTGCAGCTCCTGTAGCTGTTGCTGGTGCTGCTGGTGGCGAAGCTGCTGCTGAGCAAACTGAATTTGACGTAGTACTTGCAAGTGCTGGCGGACAAAAAATCAAAGTTATCAAAGTTGTACGTGAAGCTACTGGCCTTGGCTTAAAAGAAGCTAAAGAATTAGTAGATAACGCTCCAAAAGCGCTTAAAGAAGGCGTTTCTAAAGAAGAAGCTGAAGAATTAAAAGCTAAACTTGAAGAAGTTGGCGCTTCTGTAGAAGTTAAGTAATTATACTTGAACGTAAAAAAAGCTCGCTAGTGATGGCGGGCTTTTTATATACGTAAAGATAGTGTATAAATTATAATGAACCTCGGTTTTAGCTAAGAAGGAAAAAACGTTGACTTTTTATGCTGTATGTATAAAAGCATTGTAAAATACAAACCCTAATCTTCTGAAAGAGGGGAAGCTTATATGAGTGAACATTATTATTCACAAAAGCCTAACGTGGAAAGCGATCGAAAAAAATGGGAATACACGTTAAAAGGACATCTCTTTACGTTTGAAAGTGACCGCGGGGTGTTTTCTAAAAATGAAGTAGATTTTGGTTCGCGCTTACTGATTGAAACCTTTGCGTGTCCTGATTTAGAGGGTGATGTTTTGGATGTAGGCTGCGGTTATGGGCCTGTCGGACTTTCGATTGCAAAACATTATGATCGACATGTAGATATGATTGATGTAAATGAACGAGCGATCGAACTAGCTATTGATAATGCTGCGCGAAATTCTATAACAAACGTGAATATATTCCAAAGTGATCTGTTTGAAAAAATAGATAAAGATCGTAAATATATTGCTATTTTAACGAATCCTCCGATAAGAGCAGGGAAAAAAGTTGTTCATTCTATTTTTGAAGAAAGCTCCCGGCACCTGGTAGATGGCGGTGAGTTATGGATTGTCATTCAAAAAAAGCAAGGAGCGCCTTCAGCGATTGATAAACTGAATGAGTTGTTTTCTGAGGTGGAAGTTGTTGAAAAGAAAAAAGGCTATTATATCATTAAAGCGAAAAAATGTTGACTCAAATTTTCTGTTGTGTTAACATTATAAAATGCCAATATATAATTTCCATAACTGTCTAATTTTTAGCAAATAAATGTATAAAAGTTAGATTTTTGGGGATACTTATAAAATCAATAGTACGATTCAAATTGTGGTTTTTCTAAGAAGAAACCCTTTTTATTTTTTGTTTTTTCCTTGCGTTTTGTACTTAAAAATTTCCTTTGTTTTTTCAGATTTTATAGGTTGTATATTAAGATATTGATTTTTAAGAGAATGATCTTATGTGAGTTCTCTTATTCGTCTGTCTAAAAAATTTAAGGTATACATAACAGTACAACGCAAGATCTATTACGCTAGATTTGAGGGGTGAATGAGTTGACAGGTCAACTAGTTCAGTATGGACGACACCGCCAACGCAGAAGTTATGCACGCATTAGTGAAGTGTTAGAATTACCAAATCTTATTGAAATTCAAACCTCTTCCTATCAGTGGTTTCTTGATGAGGGCTTGAGAGAAATGTTCCAAGATATTTCTCCTATTGAGGATTTCACTGGTAACCTCTCGCTAGAATTTATTGATTATAGCTTAGGAGACCCTAAGTACTCCGTTGAGGAATCAAAGGAGCGCGATGTTACCTATTCTGCGCCATTACGAGTGAAGGTGCGGTTGATTAACAAGGAAACTGGTGAAGTAAAGGATCAGGATGTCTTTATGGGAGATTTCCCTCTCATGACAGAGACAGGTACATTTGTCATTAACGGAGCAGAGCGCGTTATCGTGTCTCAGTTAGTCCGTTCACCAAGTGTATATTACAGCGGTAAAGTCGATAAAAATGGTAAAAAAGGCTTTACAGCAACAGTTATCCCAAACCGTGGAGCTTGGTTAGAGTACGAAACAGATGCGAAAGATGTTGTTTATGTACGTATTGATCGTACGCGTAAATTACCAGTAACGGTTTTATTACGTGCTCTTGGGTTTGGCTCTGATCAAGAAATCATCGACTTATTGGGTGAAAATGAGTACCTGCGTAATACTCTTGATAAAGATAATACGGAAAGTACTGAAAAAGCCTTGCTCGAAATCTATGAGCGTCTTCGCCCGGGTGAACCGCCAACAGTTGAAAATGCAAAGAGTTTATTAGACTCTAGATTTTTTGATCCTAAACGCTATGATTTGGCAAGTGTTGGTCGTTACAAGATTAATAAGAAGCTTCATATTAAGAATCGTCTTTTTAACCAACGACTAGCAGAAACATTAGTAGATCCTGAAACAGGCGAGATCATTGCTGAAAAAGGTGTAATGATTGATAGAAGAACATTAGACCGCATTCTTCCGAATCTTGAAAGTGGTGTTGGTTTTAAAACAGAACGCCCTTCTGGCGGAGTCATTGAAGAGGAAGTAACACTTCAATCGATAAAAATCTATGCTCCAAATGATCCTGAAGGCGAAAAGGTTATTAATGTAATAGGAAATGCTTATGTAGAAGAAGCTGTAAAAAATATTACAGTTGCTGATATTTTATCTTCAATCAGCTATTTCTTTAATCTGTTACATGGTGTAGGAGACACAGACGATATCGATCATCTAGGAAACCGTAGATTGCGTTCTGTTGGTGAGTTATTACAGAACCAATTTAGAATTGGTTTATCAAGAATGGAACGTGTTGTTCGCGAGAGAATGTCTATTCAGGATACGAATACGATCACTCCGCAACAATTAATCAATATTCGTCCTGTTATCGCTTCTATTAAAGAGTTCTTTGGAAGTTCACAATTATCTCAGTTCATGGATCAAACGAATCCGCTTGCTGAGTTAACTCATAAACGCCGTTTATCAGCACTTGGACCTGGTGGTTTAACTCGTGAACGCGCAGGCTTTGAGGTACGTGACGTTCACTATTCACACTATGGCCGTATGTGTCCGATTGAAACTCCAGAGGGTCCGAACATCGGTTTGATTAACTCATTATCTTCTTATGCGAAGGTAAATAGATTCGGCTTTATTGAAACACCATATCGCCGAGTTGATCCAGAAACTGGTAAGGTTACATCGCGTATTGATTATCTGACTGCTGACGAGGAAGATAATTACGTTGTCGCTCAAGCGAATGCAAGACTTGCTGATGATGGTTCATTTATCGATGCGGACATCGTTGCTCGTTTCCGTGGTGAAAACACGGTTGTAAACAGAGACCGTATTGATTATATGGATGTATCTCCTAAGCAGGTTGTATCTGCTGCAACTGCGTGCATACCTTTCTTGGAAAATGATGACTCTAACCGTGCCTTAATGGGTGCGAACATGCAGCGTCAAGCAGTACCATTAATGAATCCGGAAGCTCCAATCGTAGGTACAGGAATGGAGTATGTGTCTGGTAAAGACTCAGGTGCCGCAGTTATCTGTAAATATCCTGGTATCGTTGAGCGTGTAGAAGCGAAGAATGTTTGGGTTCGCCGCTACGAGGAAGTTAATGGACAAAAGGTAAAAGGTAATTTAGATAAATACAGCTTATTAAAATTCATCCGTTCAAACCAAGGAACTTGCTACAACCAACGCCCGATTGTACGCGAAGGTGATGAAGTTGTTAAAGGCGAAATTTTAGCGGATGGTCCATCAATGGAAAAAGGTGAACTTGCGTTAGGTAGAAACGTAATGGTTGCCTTCATGACATGGGATGGTTACAACTATGAAGATGCGATTATCATGAGTGAAAGACTTGTAAAAGATGATGTTTATACGTCTATTCATATTGAAGAATATGAGTCTGAATCTCGTGATACGAAACTTGGACCTGAAGAAATTACACGTGACATCCCGAACGTCGGTGAAGATGCGTTAAGAAACTTAGATGAACGCGGAATTATCCGAATTGGTGCGGAAGTAAAAGACGGAGACCTTCTTGTAGGTAAAGTAACGCCTAAAGGGGTAACAGAACTAACTGCAGAAGAACGTCTCTTACATGCAATCTTTGGAGAAAAAGCGCGTGAAGTTCGTGATACATCATTACGTGTACCACATGGTGGAGAAGGAATTATCCTTGATGTAAAAGTATTTAATCGTGAAGATGGCGATGAATTACCACCAGGTGTTAACCAATTAGTGCGTGTTTATATCGTTCAGAAACGTAAAATCTCTGAAGGAGATAAAATGGCTGGACGACATGGTAACAAGGGTGTTATCTCACGTATTCTTCCAGAGGAAGATATGCCATACTTACCTGATGGCACACCAGTGGACATCATGTTAAACCCGCTTGGTGTACCTTCACGTATGAATATCGGTCAGGTATTGGAGCTTCACTTAGGAATGGCTGCAAGAAAACTAGGAATCCATGTTGCTTCACCTGTATTTGACGGTGCGAGGGAAGAAGATGTATGGAATACACTAGAAGAAGCAGGTATGGCTCGTGACGCTAAAACCGTCTTATACGATGGCCGTACAGGTGAACCATTCGATAACCGTGTATCAGTTGGGATCATGTACATGATCAAGCTTGCTCACATGGTTGATGATAAGCTGCATGCACGTTCTACTGGTCCATACTCACTTGTTACACAACAGCCGCTTGGCGGTAAAGCGCAATTTGGCGGTCAGCGTTTTGGAGAGATGGAGGTTTGGGCACTTGAAGCATACGGTGCTGCCTATACGCTTCAAGAAATCCTGACTGTTAAATCAGATGATGTTGTCGGCCGTGTGAAAACATACGAAGCGATCGTTAAAGGTGAAAATGTTCCAGAACCAGGTGTTCCAGAATCATTTAAAGTTTTAATTAAAGAGCTTCAAAGTTTAGGTATGGATGTCAAAATGCTTTCAAGTGATGAGCAAGAGATCGAAATGAGAGACCTTGATGATGAAGATGATACACAACAAGCAGATGGTCTTTCCATTAATGATCAAATAGATACAGAAGTTGAAGCTGTTGAGTTAGAAAAAGACACAGTGGCAAAAGAGTAGTAAGGAAAACACAAGTGACAGTGCTAAAGCCTCAGACTAGACGAGTGTGGTTAAGATCGTTAAAATACTGAACTCGACTGTACGCACTTTGCGGTCTGGGGCTGAAAGGCGCATTTACTCAGATAAACATATTCTTTCTTGTTTTTAAAAAAGGGTAGAACCTGAAGACGAAAAGGGAGGTAGGCCCCTTGTTAGATGTAAATAATTTTGAATATATGAGCATCGGTTTAGCTTCACCAGACAAAATCCGCTCATGGTCTTTTGGTGAGGTTAAGAAGCCTGAAACAATTAACTATCGTACATTAAAACCTGAAAAAGACGGCCTGTTCTGTGAACGTATTTTTGGTCCGACCAAGGACTGGGAATGTCATTGTGGTAAATACAAAAGAGTGCGTTATAAAGGTGTCGTTTGTGATCGTTGTGGCGTAGAAGTCACTCGCGCAAAAGTACGTCGTGAGAGAATGGGGCATATCGAATTAGCTGCACCTGTCTCACACATTTGGTATTTCAAAGGAATCCCTAGCCGTATGGGCTTAGTTTTAGATATGTCTCCTCGTGCGTTAGAAGAGGTGATCTATTTTGCTTCTTATGTAACAACAGATACAGGAGATACCCCATTAGAAAAGAAACAGCTTTTATCTGAAAAGGAATATCGTGCATATCGCGAAAAATACGGAAATACGTTCCAAGCATCCATGGGTGCTGAAGCGATTAAAAAGCTCTTATCAGATATTGATTTAGATAAAGAGGTTGACGCTTTAAAAGAAGAATTAAAAACAGCTCAAGGACAACGCAGAACACGTGCTATTAAACGTTTAGAAGTTCTTGAAGCATTCCGTAACTCTGGAAATGATCCATCATGGATGATTCTTGACGTACTGCCTGTTATACCGCCTGAGCTTCGTCCAATGGTACAGCTTGACGGTGGACGTTTTGCAACATCTGACCTAAACGACTTGTATAGACGTGTAATTAATCGTAACAACCGTCTAAAACGTTTATTAGATTTAGGTGCACCTAGCATCATTGTTCAAAACGAAAAACGTATGCTTCAAGAAGCTGTTGATGCGTTGATCGATAATGGACGCCGCGGACGACCAGTAACTGGACCGGGTAACCGCCCATTAAAATCCCTTTCCCATATGTTAAAAGGGAAGCAAGGACGTTTCCGTCAAAACCTATTAGGTAAACGTGTTGACTACTCAGGCCGTTCTGTTATCGTAGTAGGTCCAAACCTGAAAATGTATCAATGCGGTCTACCAAAGGAAATGGCCTTAGAATTATTTAAGCCTTTTGTTATGAAAGAGCTTGTTGAAAAAGGGTTAGCTCATAACATTAAAAGTGCAAAGCGTAAAATCGAACGCGTTCAGCCTGAAGTATGGGATGTTCTAGAATCGGTTATTAAAGAACACCCAGTATTGCTTAACCGTGCCCCAACTCTTCATAGACTAGGAATTCAAGCTTTTGAACCTACTCTAGTGGAAGGTCGCGCCATCCGTTTGCACCCGCTAGTATGTACAGCGTATAATGCAGACTTTGACGGTGACCAAATGGCGGTACACGTACCGTTATCAGCGGAAGCACAAGCGGAAGCACGTATTTTAATGCTTGCAGCTCAAAATATCCTTAACCCTAAGGATGGTAAACCAGTTGTTACTCCATCTCAAGACATGGTTTTAGGAAACTATTATTTAACATTGGAGCGTGCGGGAGCAATCGGTGAAGGTATGATCTTTAAAGATACAAACGAAGCGCTTCTTGCATATCAAAATGGTTATGTACATCTACATACACGTATAGCTGTAAATGCAAGAGCGTTAAACAATCAAACTTTCACTGAGGAAGAAAACAAAAAGCTCCTTATCACGACTGTTGGTAAGTTGATCTTCAATGAAATTTTGCCGGAATCATTCCCATACATGAATGAACCGACAAAAACAAACATTGAGGAAAGAACACCTGAAAAGTATTTTGTTGATACAAATGTCAATGTGAAAGAGCATATTGCTGCACAAGAAGAAATAGCACCATTCAAAAAAGGTATTCTTGGAAAGATCATTGCGGAGATTTTCAAGAAATTCCATATTACTGAAACATCAAAAATGCTCGATCGCCTTAAAAATCTTGGCTTTAGATACTCAACAAAAGCAGGTATTACTGTAGGTGTATCTGACATTATCGTATTAAAAGAAAAACAAGAGATTATCGGCGAAGCACAAACTAAAGTTGATAATGTTTTAAAACAATTCAGAAGAGGTTTAATTACCGAAGACGAGCGTTATGAGCGCGTTATTTCGATTTGGAGTGCGGCAAAGGATACAATTCAAGGAAAATTAATGGCATCCCTTGATAAACGCAACCCAATCTTTATGATGAGTGACTCTGGTGCCCGTGGTAACGCATCTAACTTTACACAGCTTGCTGGTATGCGTGGACTAATGGCCAACCCGGCTGGACGTATTATCGAATTACCAATTAAATCAAGTTTCCGTGAAGGTTTAACAGTATTAGAGTACTTCATTTCAACACATGGTGCTCGTAAAGGTCTTGCTGATACGGCCTTAAAAACAGCTGACTCTGGTTATTTAACACGCCGACTTGTTGATGTGGCACAGGATGTTATCATTCGTGATGATGACTGTGGAACAGATCGAGGCATCCGTGCTGAGGCAATCAAAGAAGGTACAGAAGTCATTGAAAAATTAGATGAACGTTTAATCGGCCGCTATTGCCGCAAAGCAGTTAAGCATCCTGAAACAGGCAAAGTGATCGTAGATGAAAATGAATTAATTACTGAAGATATTGCCGTTGAGATTATTGAAGCTGGTATTGAGGCAGTTTGGATTCGTTCCGCGTTTACATGTAACACTAGACATGGTGTATGTAAAAAATGTTATGGACGAAATCTTGCAACTGGAAGCGAAGTTGAAGTGGGTGAAGCAGTCGGAATTATCGCTGCTCAATCAATCGGTGAGCCTGGTACCCAGTTAACAATGCGTACCTTCCATACAGGAGGGGTTGCCGGAGATGATATCACTCAAGGTTTGCCTCGTATTCAAGAGCTATTTGAAGCGAGAAATCCTAAAGGTCAGGCACTTATCTCAGAAATCGATGGTGTTGTAGCTGAAATTAACGAAGTTCGTGATAAACAGCAGGAAATTGTGATTCAAGGTGAAGTTGAAACAAGATCCTATACGGCTCCATATAATGCACGTTTAAAAGTGACTCAAGGTGATAAAATCGAGAGCGGCCAAGTATTAACAGAAGGTTCTATTGATCCGAAAGAATTGTTAAAAGTGAAGGACCTTCAAGCTGTACAACAATACTTATTACGCGAAGTTCAAAAAGTATACCGTATGCAAGGGGTAGAAATTGGTGATAAGCACGTAGAGGTTATGGTTCGTCAAATGCTTCGCAAGGTAAGAGTAATGGATGCTGGAGATACCGATGTTTTACCAGGAACACTGCTTGATGTTCATCAATTTACTGATGCAAACAAACAAGTGTTGCTTGAGGGTAAACGCCCTGCAACAGGAAGACCGGTATTACTCGGAATTACAAAAGCATCACTTGAAACAGATTCCTTCTTATCTGCAGCATCATTCCAAGAAACAACTCGTGTTCTAACTGATGCAGCAATTAAAGGTAAACGAGATGAATTATTGGGTCTGAAAGAAAATGTTATTATTGGTAAGTTAGTACCTGCTGGTACTGGTATGCCAAGATATCGTCAGGCAGAACCAATTTCAAAGGTTAACCAAACAGAAGAAGTAGTTACAATCGACTAATAATAAGTTCAATCAGGGGGGTTCTCCCCTCTGGTTATTTATTTGTTATCAAGAATTACTTCGTTACAAATATTGGTTAGAGATAGATGTATAAAGTTTTTTGTAATGGATATTGACATCCATCCTTTCCAGTGATAATATATTCAAGGTGCGCGGGTTAAAACCTGTTACTTTGGAGGATATTCGGATATGTCTTATGAAAAAGTATCACAGGCACAAAAAATAATTGTTGGTACGAAGCAATCAGTTAAAGCTCTACAAAATCATGAAGTTAAAGAGATCGTAATTGCTGATGATGCTGATCCTCGAATTATCCAAAAGATTATTCAGGCATCAGAGCAACAGAAAGTTCCTTTAACAAAAGTGCCATCTATGAAAAAGCTGGGTAAAGCTTGTGGAATAGAGGTTGGAGCTGCTGCTGTAGCTATAATCCAGTAAAAACTGTTTTTGCGATATGATAAGTCATTTTGCAGAAACTTTGTTTTTGCCCAAATATGAACCACCTGGATGTGTGGTATTAAACAGTGAGGGGAGGAAAACGATAATGCCTACTATTAACCAATTAGTTCGTAAAGGCCGTGTGAGCAAGATTGAGAAATCAAAATCACCTGCTTTAAACAAAGGCTACAATAGCTTCAAAAAAGAGCAAACGAATGTATCATCACCACAAAAACGCGGTGTTTGTACTCGTGTAGGTACGATGACGCCGAAGAAACCAAACTCAGCGCTTCGTAAATATGCTCGTGTTCGTTTAACAAACGGAATTGAAGTAACAGCTTATATTCCTGGTATCGGTCACAATCTACAAGAGCACAGTGTTGTTCTAATCCGTGGAGGACGTGTTAAAGACTTACCGGGGGTACGTTACCACATCGTGCGTGGAGCACTTGATACAGCTGGTGTTGATGGCCGTATGCAAGGCCGTTCTAAATACGGTACAAAACGTCCAAAAGCTCCAAAAAAATAATCAAAAAACAATTAAAATAAAATCAACAAATGAAGGGAGGACATAACATGCCACGTAAAGGTCCTGTAGCAAAAAGAGATGTATTACCAGATCCACTTTACAATTCAAAGCTTGTTACACGTTTAGTAAACAGAATTATGATCGACGGAAAAAGAGGTAAAGCACAATCTGTACTTTACAATGCGTTTGATCTAATCAAAGAACGTACTGGCAACGATCCGATGGAAGTGTTTGAACAAGCACTTAAAAACATCATGCCAGTACTTGAAGTTAAAGCTCGCCGTGTTGGTGGTGCTAACTACCAAGTACCTGTAGAAGTACGTCCTGATCGTCGTACTACTTTAGGTCTTCGTTGGTTAGTAAACTACGCACGTCTTCGTGGAGAAAAAACGATGGAAGAGCGTTTAGCTAACGAAATTCTTGACGCTGCTAACAACACTGGTGCAGCTGTTAAGAAACGTGAAGATACTCACAAAATGGCTGAAGCAAATAAAGCATTTGCACACTATCGTTGGTAATCAATACAATTTAATTATACTAAAATTCCCATGAGGAAGGAGAAATTACTAAATGGCAAGAGAGTTCTCCTTAGAAAACACTCGTAATATCGGTATCATGGCACACATTGATGCCGGTAAAACTACGACAACTGAGCGTGTTCTTTATTACACTGGTCGTATTCATAAGATTGGTGAAACTCACGAAGGTGCATCACAGATGGACTGGATGGAGCAAGAGCAAGAGCGCGGTATTACGATTACATCTGCTGCAACAACTGCACAATGGAAAGGTCATCGTGTAAACATCATTGATACACCAGGACACGTAGACTTCACTGTTGAAGTTGAACGTTCTTTACGTGTACTTGATGGTGCTGTTGCAGTTCTTGATGCGCAATCAGGTGTTGAGCCACAAACAGAAACAGTTTGGCGTCAAGCTACAACTTATGGAGTACCACGTGTTGTGTTCGTAAACAAAATGGACAAAATCGGCGCGGACTTCTTATATTCTGTTAAAACTCTTCACGACCGTCTTCAAGCGAATGCTCACCCAATTCAATTACCAATTGGTGCTGAGGATCAATTTGAAGGAATTATTGACTTAGTAGAAATGAATGCAACATTCTACGGTAATGACTTAGGAACTGATATCCAAGTGAAAGAAATTCCTGAGGAATACCAAGATCAAGCAAATGAATACCGTGAAAGTTTAGTAGAAGCAGTAGCTGAACTTGATGAAGAATTAATGGAAAAGTACCTTGGCGGTGAAGAAATCACAAACGAAGAGCTAAGAGCAGCTATTCGTAAAGGTACAGTAAACGTTGAATTCTATCCAGTTATTTGTGGATCTGCCTTCAAAAACAAAGGTGTTCAAAAAATGCTAGATGCTGTTATTGATTATCTTCCATCTCCATTGGATGTACCTGCAATCAAAGGTACTGTTCCTGATACAGATGAAGAAGTAACTCGCGAATCTAGCGATGAGGGCCCATTCGCTGCTTTAGCATTTAAAGTAATGACTGATCCTTACGTTGGTAAATTAACATTCTTCCGTGTTTACTCTGGTACATTGAGTTCTGGATCATACGTTCAAAACTCAACAAAAGGTAAACGTGAGCGTGTTGGTCGTATCCTGCAAATGCACGCAAACAGCCGTGAAGAAATTTCACAAGTTTATGCTGGTGATATCGCAGCTGCTGTAGGTTTGAAAGATACGACAACTGGTGATACTCTATGTGATGACAAAAACCTTGTAATCCTTGAGTCTATGGAATTCCCAGAGCCAGTTATTCAGCTTTCAGTTGAACCAAAATCAAAAGCAGACCAAGATAAAATGACAACTGCTTTACAAAAGCTTCAAGAAGAAGATCCTACATTCAGAGCTCATACTGATCCAGAAACTGGTCAAACAATTATTGCAGGTATGGGTGAACTTCACTTAGATATTCTTGTAGATCGTATGAAACGCGAATTCAAAGTTGAAGCAAATGTTGGTGCTCCTCAAGTTGCTTACCGTGAAACATTCCGTTCAGGTGCAAAAGTTGAAGGTAAATTTGCACGTCAATCAGGTGGCCGCGGACAATTCGGACACGTTTGGATCGAGTTCGAACCAAATGAAGAAGGTAAAGGCTTTGAGTTTGAAAATAAAATCGTTGGTGGAGTAGTACCTCGTGAATATGTACCTGCAGTTCAAGCTGGTCTTGAAGATGCAATGCAAAACGGTGTACTAGCTGGATATCCATTAGTTGATGTAAAAGCTGCATTAGTAGATGGTTCTTACCACGATGTTGACTCAAGTGAAATGGCATTTAAAGTAGCTGCTTCATTAGCTCTTAAAAATGCGGTATCAAAATGTAATCCAGTTATTCTAGAACCTGTTATGAAAGTTGAAGTTGTTGTTCCAGAAGAATACATGGGTGATATCATGGGCCAAGTAACAGCTCGTCGTGGACGTGTTGAAGGTATGGAAGCTCGTGGTAATGCACAAGTTGTTCGTGCAATGATTCCACTTTCTGAAATGTTCGGTTATGCTACTGCATTACGTTCAAGCACTCAAGGTCGCGGTGTGTTTACAATGCACTTTGACCATTATGAAGAAGTGCCAAAATCAGTATCTGAAGAAATTATCAAAAAAAATAAAGGTGAGTAATTGATTTTTACCCCTTTAATGAAGTATAACTACTTATGTGAGAACAGAGAGTGATGTTATCACTTTCTGTTACATATATCCTAAAATAATAAAACTCTAAGGAGGATTTTTAGAATGGCTAAAGAAAAATTCGACCGTTCCAAAACGCATGCTAATATCGGTACAATTGGTCACGTTGACCATGGTAAAACTACATTAACAGCTGCTATCACTACTGTTCTTGCTAAACGCAGTGGTAAAGGTGCGGCTATGGCTTACGATCAAATCGACGCTGCTCCAGAAGAGCGCGAGCGTGGAATCACAATCTCAACTGCACACGTTGAGTATGAAACTGAAACTCGTCACTATGCACACGTTGACTGCCCAGGACACGCTGACTATGTTAAAAACATGATCACTGGTGCTGCTCAAATGGATGGCGGTATCCTAGTTGTATCTGCAGCTGACGGCCCAATGCCTCAAACTCGTGAGCACATCCTTTTATCTCGTCAAGTAGGTGTTCCATACCTAGTTGTATTCTTAAACAAATGTGACATGGTTGATGACGAAGAGTTATTAGAACTAGTTGAAATGGAAGTTCGTGACCTTCTTTCTGAATATGAATTCCCTGGTGATGATGTACCAGTAATCAAAGGTTCTGCTCTTAAAGCTCTTGAAGGAGATGCTGAGTGGGAAGAAAAAATCGTTGAACTTATGAATGCTGTTGATGAGTACATCCCAACTCCAGAACGTGACACTGACAAACCATTCATGATGCCTGTTGAGGACGTATTCTCAATCACTGGTCGTGGAACAGTTGCTACTGGTCGTGTTGAGCGTGGACAAGTTAAAGTTGGTGACGTAATCGACATCATCGGTTTAACTGAAGAGCCAAAATCAACTACTGTAACAGGTGTTGAAATGTTCCGTAAACTTCTTGATTATGCTGAAGCTGGAGATAACATCGGTGCACTTCTTCGTGGGGTTTCTCGTGATGAAGTACAACGTGGACAAGTACTTGCTAAACCAGGTACAATCACTCCACACACTAAATTTAAAGCAGAAGTTTACGTTTTATCAAAAGAAGAAGGTGGACGTCACACTCCATTCTTCTCTAACTACCGTCCTCAGTTCTACTTCCGTACAACTGACGTAACTGGTATCTGCCAACTTCCTGAAGGCGTAGAAATGGTTATGCCTGGGGATAACGTTGAAATGTCTGTTGAACTTATCGCTCCAATCGCGATTGAAGAAGGAACTAAGTTCTCAATCCGTGAAGGTGGACGTACTGTAGGCGCAGGCGTTGTTGCTTCTATCCAAGAATAATCTTTCTATATAATAGAAGATATAAAAAAGGCGAGCATTCATTGCTCGTCTTTTTCTATACAATAAAGTTTTTAAAAATTTAAGAAAACTTTTTGTACTTAGTTTTAGTGTCTAGCTCCAGCGCCTAGCCCCTCTAGGGTCTAGACGATTTAGAATTGAAGGCAAAGAACGCTTTCTATTCTAAATCGTCTTATTTGCCCTAGGCTGATCAAGGCGCTTGCGCTTTTTTTCTATAAGAGACAAAGATCATATGATTTTACAAAGCAGATGAGTTTGATATTATTTTTTCAAGACAAACTACGTGATTAGAAAATTAAACCACTGCGGACAATCTTGATATTCATATTCAATCTATGTATAATAGTGAAAGTGCGCAAGATTACTAGCGATATTTTTAAATATATCTTGCATCTGTCACGATTTTTTTATATAATAGACAATGTTGGTCTTTGACTGCGATGAAGCAGGAGGTTGCCGATACACACGGCCGCTTTGCCATGGCGTGTGTAGGGAAAATTCTTGCGGAGAAAATGTCTATTTTGAAAATAGGCGAAAAGGAGGGAAAATAATGGCAAAACAAAAGATTCGTATTCGTTTAAAAGCTTATGATCATAGAATTCTTGATCAATCTGCTGAGAAAATTGTAGAAACTGCAAAACGTTCTGGTGCAAATGTATCTGGTCCGATTCCATTACCAACTGAAAGATCAGTATACACAATCCTTCGTGCGGTTCATAAGTATAAAGATTCTCGTGAGCAGTTCGAAATGCGTACTCATAAGCGTTTAATTGATATCATCAACCCAACACCACAAACAGTTGATGCATTAATGCGTTTAGATTTACCATCTGGTGTTGACATTGAAATCAAACTTTAATCATTAAAATAAATATTGAAACTAATAGGAGGTGTGACTCATGACCAAAGGAATCTTAGGAAGAAAAATTGGTATGACGCAAGTATTTGCAGAAAACGGTGATTTAATTCCGGTAACTGTAATCGAAGCTACTCCAAACGTTGTTCTTCAAAAGAAAACTGTTGAAACAGACGGTTATACAGCTGTTCAATTAGGATTTGAAGACAAACGTGAGAAGTTATCTAACAAACCAGAAAAAGGTCACGTTGCAAAAGCTAATACTGCACCTAAGCGCTTCGTTAAAGAACTTCGTGAAGCTAGCTTAGAGCAATACGAAGTTGGTCAAGAAGTCAAAGTTGATATTTTTGCTGCTGGTGAAACAGTAGATGTAACAGGAATTTCTAAAGGGAAAGGTTTCCAAGGCTCAATCAAACGCCACGGACAATCTCGCGGACCTATGTCTCACGGTTCTCGTTACCATCGTCGCCCTGGTTCAATGGGACCTGTAGCGCCAAACCGTGTATTCAAAAAC
The DNA here is from genome assembly GCF_051842955.2 of Metabacillus sp. Hm71. NCBI lineage: Bacteria > Bacillati > Bacillota > Bacilli > Caryophanales > Bacillaceae > Metabacillus > Metabacillus sp. Hm71. The sequence goes on from NZ_CM200278.1 coordinate 142,274, forward strand.
AAACTTTTACCTGGTCGTATGGGTGGAGAACGTATTACTGTTCAAAACTTAGAAATTGTTAAAGTAGATGCAGAACGCAATCTATTATTAATTAAAGGTAACGTTCCAGGACCTAAAAAAGCACTTATCACTGTGAAAAGCGCAGTTAAATCTAAATAATTTCTTTAGGAAAGGAGGAATTGGATAATGCCGAAAGTAGCATTATTAAACCAATCTGGATCTAACGTTGGAGAGATCGAACTAAATGATTCTGTATTTGGTATCGAACCTAATCAGCACGTATTATTTGAAGCGGTTATCATGCAAAGAGCTTCCTTACGTCAAGGAACTCACAAAGTAAAAAATCGTTCAGAAGTTGCAGGCGGAGGTCGCAAACCTTGGCGTCAAAAGGGTACAGGACGTGCTCGTCAAGGATCTATCCGTTCGCCACAATGGCGCGGTGGTGGTATCGTATTTGGACCAACTCCACGTTCTTATGCATATAAATTACCTAAAAAAGTTCGCCGTTTAGCAATCAAATCAGCTTTATCATCTAAAGTAGTTGACAACAACATCGTTGTTTTAGAGGACTTAGCGTTAAACGCTCCAAAAACAAAAGAAATGACTGCAGTACTTAAAGGTCTTTCTGTTGATAAAAAAGCGTTGATCGTTACAGCAGACAGCAATGAAAATGTTGCATTATCAGCTCGTAACATCCCTGGTGTAACAGTTGTTACAGCAGACGGAGTAAACGTACTTGATGTACTTAACCATGAAAAGCTAATCATGACGAAAGCTGCGGTGCAAAAAGTAGAGGAGGTGCTTGCATAATGAAAGATCCTCGTGATATTATTAAGCGCCCCGTAATCACTGAACGTTCAACAGATCTAATGACTGAGAAAAAATATACGTTTGAAGTTGATGTTAAGGCTAATAAAACTGAAGTGAAGGATGCAATCGAAGCAATCTTTGACGTAAAAGTTGAAAAAGTAAACATCATGAACTATAAAGGTAAATTCAAACGTGTTGGCCGTTATGGCGGATACACAAACCGTCGTCGTAAAGCGATTATTAAGCTTACTGAAGATAGCAACACAATCGAATTGTTCGAAGTATAATTTTTAATAGAAAAGGAGGGATATCGATATGGCGATTAAAAAGTATAAACCAACCACAAACGGTCGTCGTAACATGACAGTTTCTGATTTTGCTGAAATTACGACAGATCAACCGGAAAAGTCGTTACTTGCACCACTTCATAAGAAGGGTGGACGTAATAACCAAGGTAAATTAACAGTTCGTCACCAAGGGGGCGGACACAAACGCCAATATCGTGTGATCGATTTTAAACGCGACAAAGATGGTATACCAGGACGCGTTGCTACAATCGAGTACGATCCAAATCGTTCTGCAAACATCGCACTTATCAACTATGTTGATGGTGAGAAAAGATATATTCTTGCTCCGAAAAACCTTACTGTAGGATTAGAAATCATGTCTGGTCCTGAAGCAGATATTAAAGTAGGTAATGCTCTGCCATTACAAAACATTCCTGTTGGTACTGTGGTACACAACATCGAATTAAAACCTGGTAAAGGCGGACAATTAGTTCGTTCAGCAGGAACATCTGCTCAAGTATTAGGTAAAGAAGGAAAATATGTATTAGTACGTTTAAACTCTGGTGAAGTTCGTATGATTCTTGCAACTTGCCGTGCAACTGTAGGTCAAGTTGGTAATGAGCAACATGAACTTATCAACATCGGTAAAGCAGGTCGTTCTCGCTGGTTAGGCAAACGCCCAACTGTTCGTGGATCTGTTATGAACCCTAATGACCATCCACACGGTGGTGGTGAAGGTCGCGCTCCTATCGGACGTAAATCACCAATGTCACCATGGGGTAAACCAACTCTTGGTGCTAAAACTCGTAAGAAGAAAAACAAATCAGATAAGTTTATCGTGCGTCGTCGTAAAAAATAACGTGGTTGAACTACGGTTCAATCGAACCGTAGCACGATCGCGAAGGGAGGTACAATCATGGGCCGTAGCTTGAAAAAAGGACCATTCGTGGATGAACATTTAATGAGCAAGGTTGAAAAGTTAAATGAAACTGACAAGAAGCAAGTAATTAAAACTTGGTCACGTCGTTCTACAATTTTCCCGCAATTCATTGGTCACACTATTGCTGTTTATGATGGACGTAAACATGTTCCTGTATATGTAACTGAGGACATGGTAGGTCACAAACTTGGTGAGTTTGCACCTACACGTACGTACAAAGGTCATGCAAGTGATGACAAAAAAACAAGACGTTAATGAGAGGAGGCATTTTACATGCAACAATCTAAAGCTGTCGCAAGAACAGTTCGCATTGCTCCTCGTAAAGCTCGTTTAGTTCTAGATCTTATTCGAGGTAAGCAAGTGGGCGAAGCAGTAGCGATTTTAAATCACACGCCAAAGGCTGCTTCTCCAATCATCGAGAAAGTTTTAAAATCTGCAGTGGCAAACGCTGAACATAACTATGAAATGGACATCAATAGCTTAGTTGTTTCTGAAGCTTATGCAAATGAAGGTCCAACTCTTAAACGTTTCCGTCCACGTGCTATGGGTCGTGCAAGTGCTATTAACAAACGCACAAGCCACATCACAATCATTTTAACAGAAAAGAAGGAGGGATAATCCGTGGGTCAAAAGGTAAATCCAGTCGGTCTTCGTATTGGAGTTATTCGTGATTGGGAGTCAAAATGGTTCGCTGGTAAAGACTACTCAACTCTTTTACATGAAGATATTAAAATTCGTGAATACATTACTAAGCGTCTTAACGATGCATCTGTTTCTAAAATTGAGATCGAGCGTGCTGCTAACCGTGTAAACATCACTATCCACACTGCTAAACCAGGTATGGTTATTGGTAAAGGTGGTACGGAAGTTGAAGCATTGCGTAAAGCACTTAACCAATTAACTGGCAAACGTGTACACATCAACATTTTAGAAATCAAAAAAGCTGATTTAGATGCTAAATTAGTTGCTGAAAATATCGCGCGTCAATTAGAAAACCGTATTTCTTTCCGTCGTGCTCAAAAACAAACAATTCAACGTGCTATGCGCGCTGGTGCTCAAGGTATCAAAACTCAAGTTTCAGGCCGTTTAGGCGGAGCAGATATCGCACGTGCTGAGCATTACAGTGAAGGGACAGTTCCACTACACACACTTCGTGCTGATATCGATTATGGAACAGCTGAAGCTGATACAACTTACGGTAAATTAGGCGTAAAAGTTTGGATCTATCGTGGAGAGGTTCTTCCTACTAAGAAGAAAACTGAGGAAGGAGGAAAATAATATGTTATTGCCAAAACGCGTTAAATACCGCAGAGAACATCGTGGGAAAATGCGTGGTCGTGCGAAAGGCGGTACTGAAGTACATTTCGGTGAATTCGGTATCCAAGCTCTAGAAGCTTCATGGATCACTAACCGTCAAATTGAAGCAGCACGTATCGCGATGACACGTTATATGAAACGTGGCGGTAAAGTTTGGATCAAAATCTTCCCTTCTAAGCCTTATACAGCTAAGCCTCTAGAGGTACGTATGGGATCTGGTAAAGGTGCTCCAGAAGGTTGGGTAGCAGTTGTTAAACCTGGAAAAGTAATGTTCGAAATTTCTGGTGTTTCTGAAGAGGTAGCACGTGAAGCTTTACGTTTAGCTTCTCACAAATTACCGATCAAAACGAAATTCGTAAAACGTGAAGAAATTGGTGGTGAATCTAATGAAAGCTAATGAAATTCGTGACCTTACCACTGCTGAAATAGAACAAAAAGTAAAGTCTCTTAAAGAAGAGTTATTTAACCTTCGCTTTCAATTAGCGACAGGACAATTGGAAAATACTGCTCGCATCCGTGAAGTTCGTAAATCGATCGCTCGCATGAAAACTGTTATTCGTGAAAGAGAGCTCGCTGCTACAAACCGTTAATAAGAGAGGAGGTTTACTGAATGAGTGAACGCAACCAACGCAAAGTATATACTGGCCGTGTTGTTTCTGACAAAATGGATAAGACAATTACTGTTCTTGTTGAAACATATAAAACACACCCGTTATACGGCAAACGAGTTAAATACTCTAAGAAATTCAAAGCACATGATGAAAACAACCAAGCTAAAACTGGTGACATCGTAAGAATAATGGAAACTCGTCCATTATCGGCTACTAAACGTTTCCGCTTAGTTGAAATCGTTGAGGAAGCTATTATCATTTAATATTGTTCGGATAGTTAATTCCGAAGGGAGGTAACATAAGTGATCCAACAAGAATCTCGTTTAAAAGTTGCTGACAACTCTGGTGCTCGTGAAGTACTAACAATCAAAGTATTAGGTGGTTCTGGACGTAAAACTGCTAATATCGGTGATGTTATTGTTTGTACGGTAAAACAAGCAACACCAGGTGGCGTTGTCAAAAAAGGTGATGTTGTAAAAGCTGTAATCGTTCGTACGAAAAGCGGCTCACGTCGTTCAGACGGTTCTTACATCAAGTTTGACGAAAATGCATGTGTTATCATCCGTGATGACAAAAGCCCACGCGGTACACGTATTTTCGGACCTGTTGCACGTGAATTACGTGAAAACAACTTCATGAAAATCGTTTCTTTAGCTCCGGAAGTTCTATAATAAATCTGATTGCCTTACTAAGGAGGTGCAACTAGCATGCATGTTAAAAAAGGTGACAAAGTAATGGTTATCTCTGGTAAGGATAAAGGTAAACAAGGCGTAGTACTTGCTTCTTATCCTAAAAAAGATCGTGTACTTGTTGAAGGTGTAAATGTTGTGAAAAAACACTCTAAACCTTCTCAAGCTAATCCACAAGGTGGAATCATCAATCAAGAAGCACCTATCCATGTATCAAATGTTATGCCGCTTGATCCTAAATCAGGTGAACCAACTCGTGTTGGTTATAAAGTGGTTGACGGTAAAAAGGTACGTGTTGCAAAAAAATCTGGTGAAACTTTAGATAAATAGTAAATAAAGAAGGGAGGTATATTTCATGAACCGCCTTAAAGAAAAATATCAAAAAGAAATTACACCTGCATTAATGAGCAAGTTTTCATATAAATCAGTAATGCAAGCTCCAAAAATTGAAAAAATCGTAATCAACATGGGTGTTGGTGACGCTGTATCAAATTCAAAAGCATTAGATGTTGCTGTTGATGAATTAGCGCAAATCACTGGTCAAAAACCAGTTGTAACGAAAGCAAAAAAATCAATCGCAGGCTTCCGCTTACGTGAAGGTATGCCTATCGGTGCAAAAGTTACACTACGCGGTGAGCGTATGTACCAATTCTTAGATAAGTTAATCTCTGTATCACTACCACGTGTACGTGACTTCCGTGGGGTTTCAAAAAAATCATTTGACGGTCGCGGTAACTACACTTTAGGTGTGAAAGAGCAATTAATCTTCCCTGAGATTGATTATGATAAAGTAAACAAAGTTCGTGGTATGGATATCGTTATCGTAACTACTGCGAATACTGACGAAGAAGCTCGCGAACTATTAACACAGTTCGGTATGCCGTTTCAAAAATAATCGCTAGTAAAGGGAGGCGAAATTGTGGCTAAAAAATCAATGATTGCTAAGCAAAAGCGCACGCAAAAATTTAAAGTACAAGAGTACACACGCTGCGAACGTTGCGGTCGTCCACACTCAGTACTACGCAAATTTAAGCTTTGCCGTATTTGTTTCCGTGAACTTGCTTACAAAGGTCAAATTCCAGGCGTGAAAAAAGCTAGCTGGTAATACCGTAAAACGGAAGGAGGTTATTTAGTAATGGTTATGACAGATCCTATTGCAGATATGCTTACTCGCATTCGTAATGCGAACATGGTACGTCACGAAAAGCTTGAGTTCCCTGCATCTAAAATCAAAAAGGAAATCGCAGAAATCCTTAAGCGTGAAGGTTTCGTACGTGATGTAGAATATGTAGAAGATAACAAACAAGGCATTATTCGTATTTTCTTAAAATACGGTTCAAACAATGAGCGTGTAATCACTGGTTTGAAAAGAATCAGCAAACCTGGTTTACGTGTTTATGCTAAAGCTGATGAAGTACCACGTGTACTTAACGGATTAGGTATTGCAATTGTTTCTACTTCTCAAGGTGTTTTAACTGACAAAGAAGCTCGTGCAAAACAAACTGGTGGAGAAGTATTAGCATACGTTTGGTAATAAGCTTAAAATGAATGGAGGTGCAATGAATGTCTCGTATTGGTAAGAAACCACTTGAAATCCCTGCTGGTGTTACAGTTACTGTCGCTGAAGATAACACTGTAACAGTTAAAGGACCAAAAGGTGAGTTAACTCGCACATTCAACCCTGATATTAAAATCACAATTGAAGACAACGTTTTAACTGTAAGCCGTCCATCTGACGCAAAAGAACACCGTGCCCTTCACGGTACAACTCGCAGTCTCCTTGGAAACATGGTGGAAGGCGTATCAAAAGGATTTGAAAGAGGATTGGAGCTAATCGGTGTCGGATACCGTGCTTCTAAATCTGGTAATAAATTAGTTCTTAATGTTGGTTACTCTCACCCTGTTGAGATCACACCTGAACAAGGTATTGAAATTGAGGTTCCATCTCAAACTAAGGTTCTTGTTAAAGGTACTGATAAAGAGCGTGTAGGTGCTATTGCAGCTAACATTCGTGACGTTCGTCCACCAGAGCCTTACAAAGGTAAAGGTATTCGCTACGAAGGCGAACATGTACGTCGTAAAGAAGGTAAAACTGCGAAGTAATATTGCCTAGATGATAAGAAAGGAGTGACCTAAATGATTACTAAGGCTGATAAAAATGCTGTACGTAAAAAAAGACATGCACGTGTTCGTGCTAAGTTATCTGGTACTCAGGCTCGTCCACGTCTAAACGTATATCGTTCAAACCAACACATTTATGCACAAGTAATTGATGATACTAATGCTGTTACTTTAGTGAGTGCATCTACTTTAGATAAAGATTTTGATCTTGATTCAAAAAGCAATGTTGAAGCTGCTCAAAAGGTTGGCGAATTAGTTGCAAAACGTGCTATTGAAAAAGGTGTTAAATCTGTCGTATTCGATCGCGGCGGATACTTATATCATGGTCGTATTAAAGCTCTAGCTGATGCAGCACGCGAAGCTGGACTAGAATTTTAATCGCAAAAGGAGGGACATAAAGAATGCGTCGTATTGATCCAAACAAATTAGAGCTTGAAGAACGCGTAGTTACCGTTAACCGCGTAGCGAAAGTTGTTAAAGGTGGTCGTCGTTTCCGTTTCGCAGCACTTGTAGTTGTTGGTGATAAGAACGGTCACGTAGGTTTCGGTACTGGTAAAGCACAAGAGGTGCCAGATGCGATTCGTAAAGCAATTGAAGATGCAAAGAAAAACCTAATCGAAGTACCTATGGTAGGTACTACAATTCCTCACCAAGTTATCGGTCAATTTGGAGCAGGAAACATCTTACTAAAACCAGCATCTGAAGGTACTGGAGTTATCGCTGGAGGACCTGTTCGTGCGGTACTAGAATTAGCAGGTGTAGCTGATATTCTTTCTAAATCTTTAGGTTCTAACACTCCAATTAACATGATCCGTGCTACAATTTCTGGATTGAAAGAACTTAAGAGTGCTGAAGATGTTGCTAAGTTACGTGGAAAAACGGTAGAAGAACTGTTAGGATAAGGAGGGAACTAAAATGGCGAATAAGTTAGAAATTACCCTCACTCGCAGTGTAATTGGTCGTCCTGAAGACCAACGTATTACTGTAAGAACACTTGGACTTAAAAAGTTACACCAAACTGTAGTTCAAGAAGATAATCCTGCGATTCGCGGTATGATTAATAAAGTTGCACACTTAGTTACAGTTAAAGAACAATAATTGAAATAAAAATCTATAAGGAGGTGTCCCGATGAAACTTCATGAGTTGAAACCAGCAGAAGGTTCACGTAAAACACGTAATCGTGTAGGTCGTGGTATTGGTTCTGGCAACGGTAAAACAGCTGGTAAAGGTCACAAAGGACAAAACGCTCGTTCAGGTGGTGGAGTTCGTCCTGGATTCGAAGGTGGTCAAACTCCTTTGTTCCAACGCTTGCCTAAACGCGGTTTTACAAATATTAACCGTAAGGACTATGCAGTTGTTAACCTTGATAAGCTTAACCGTTTCGAAGAAGGTACTGAGGTTACTCCAGAACTATTGCTTGAAACAGGCGTTGTAAGCAATGTTAAATCTGGTGTTAAAATTCTTGGTGATGGACAGTTAGAGAAAAAACTTACTGTAAAAGCTAACAAATTCTCTGCTTCTGCTAAAGAAGCTATTGAATCTGCTGGCGGTACAGCTGAGGTGATCTAATGTTTAAAACAATCTCCAATTTTATGCGCGTGGGTGATATTCGAAATAAGATCATATTCACCCTTTTAATGTTAATTGTATTTCGTATTGGTACATTCATTCCTGTGCCGAATGTCAATGCTGATGTGTTGCAAGCACAAGATGAACTGAATGTTTTCGGAATCTTAAACACATTTGGCGGAGGTGCTTTATATAACTTCTCGATCTTAGCGATGGGGATTATGCCTTATATTACAGCATCGATCATCGTCCAGCTCTTGCAGATGGACGTTGTGCCAAAATTCACTGAATGGTCAAAGCAAGGTGAAGTTGGGCGGCGCAAGCTCGCACAATTTACAAGATACTTTACGATCATATTAGGTTTCATCCAGGCGTTAGGTATGTCCTACGGGTTCAATACCCAGTCAGGCGGATTGTTAATCGAAAATCCTGGCATATGGACGTACTTATTAATTGCGATTGTCTTAACAGCTGGTACAGCATTTTTAATGTGGTTAGGAGAACAGATCACCTCCAAAGGTGTTGGAAACGGAATTTCCATTATTATCTTTGCAGGGATCGCAGCAGGCATTCCCTCAACGATTAACCAAATATATGCACAACAATTCCAAGATGCCGGCGATCAGCTTTTCATCCGAATTGTAACAGTTGCCATTCTGGTATTGGCTATTTTAGCCGTTATCGTTGGGGTCATCTTCATCCAACAAGCACTTCGTAAGATTCCAATTCAGTACGCTAAGCGTTCCGGGAACAACAATATGGGCGGAGGTCAAACAACTCATCTGCCTTTAAAAGTGAACCCTGCTGGCGTTATTCCTGTTATCTTTGCGGTGTCATTTATTATTACTCCACCGACGATAGCAGCCTTTTTTGGTCCGAATGATGTGACGGATTGGATCCAGAAAACATTTGATTACACTCAGCCTATAGGGATGATCATCTATATCGCATTAATTATTGCTTTCACATACTTCTATACATTTGTTCAAGTGAACCCTGAGCAGATGGCAGAAAATTTGAAGAAGCAAGGCGGCTATATACCTGGTATCAGACCAGGTAAGAATACGCAGGAATATGTTACAAAGGTATTATATCGTCTAACTTTTGTCGGTTCTCTTTTCTTAGCAGTTATAGCTGTTCTTCCTGTTTTCTTCATTCAATTTGCTGATCTACCGCAATCTGCACAGATTGGCGGAACAAGCTTGTTAATCGTTGTCGGGGTTGCCCTTGAAACAATGAAACAGCTTGAAAGTCAGCTGGTGAAACGTCATTATAAAGGCTTTATTAAATAGGGAGGATATGGGATATGTTCCCATTCCCTCTAAATAGAGACTGAGGGGGAAATACAAATGAATTTAGTATTGATGGGCCTTCCGGGTGCGGGTAAAGGCACTCAGGCTGAACGTATTGTCGAAAAGTACGACATCCCTCATATCTCAACAGGAGATATGTTCAGAGCTGCTATGAAAGAAGAGACAGAACTAGGGTTGCAAGCAAAGTCTTTTATTGATAAAGGTGAACTTGTGCCTGATGAAGTAACCATAGGTATTGTTCGTGAACGTTTAGGAAAGAATGATTGCCAAAAAGGTTTTCTTTTAGATGGTTTTCCTAGAACTGTTGCTCAAGCTGAAGCGCTTGAAGGAATTCTGGCAGATCTAAACAAACAGATTGATTACGTAATCAACATTGAAGTAAATAAAGATATTCTAATGGAACGCTTAACAGGACGTCGTATTTGCAAAAACTGTGGCGCAACCTATCACTTAGTATTTAATCCGCCTGCTAAACAAGGCGAATGTGATAAATGTGGTGGAGAACTCTATCAGCGTGCAGACGATAACGAAGAAACGGTAGCTAACCGTTTAGAAGTTAACCTTAAGCAGACTGAACCATTACTGAACTTCTATAGCGATAAAGGCTATTTAAGAAACATTAATGGGGAACAGGATATTGATCAAGTTTTTGATGACGTTAATCAGCTGCTTGGAGGACTAGTGCATGATCATTTGTAAGACTCAGCGAGAGCTTGAGATTATGCGAGAAGCTGGTCGAATTGTTGCTTTAACACATCAAGAATTGCAAAAATATATCAAGCCTGGTATCACGACAAAAGAATTGGATGCAATTGCCGAAAAGTTTATTCGAGGTTATGATGCAATTCCATCTTTTAAAGGGTATAATGGTTTCCGCGGGAGCATTTGTGCTTCTGTAAATGAAGAACTCGTTCACGGAATACCTGGTGATCGCGTATTGCGTGAGGGAGATATTATTAGCATTGATATCGGTGCTAAATATAACGGATATCATGGTGATTCTGCTTGGACATATCCGGTTGGTGAAATTTCTGAAGCGACTCAGAAACTTTTAACTGTTACTGAGGAGTCCTTATATAAAGGGCTGGAAGAAGCAAAACCAGGAGATCGACTTTCAAACATTTCTCATGCCATTCAAACGTATGTTGAAGGACATGGTTTTTCTGTTGTAAGAGAGTATGTTGGTCACGGTGTCGGGCAAGATTTACATGAAGATCCGCAAATACCTCATTATGGTCCACCTAACAAAGGCCCAAGGCTAAAGCCGGGAATGGTGTTAGCAATTGAACCAATGGTTAATGCGGGTACCCGTTATGTGAAAACATTGGCAGATGAATGGACAGTAGTTACAGTAGATGGTAAAGTGTGTGCCCATTTTGAGCACACGATTGCGATCACTGAAACAGGCTATGAAATTCTAACAAAAGCCTAACCTGAAGGTGACATTGCTTGAACGAACCTAATTCGATTCCAGGCATGTGTCAACTTGCTTAATCTTGAGCAAGTACGATATGCCATATTGATTGGAAATTTCGGATGTCATTTCGTTTTAATACTGATGGAGAAAGCGAAGTTTGAATCTCCAAGTAAAAGAATGTTCATCATCTAGAATTCTTTACCTGAGTATCTCCGGAAGTTCAGAACAGTATAGTGGAAACAGGTCGTGTGACAAATGGAAGTTTGTCAATGAGCAAGTTACTGATTTTGAGAAGGGAGAACAGTTCGATGGCGAAAGACGATGTAATTGAAGTTGAAGGAACTGTCGTTGAAACATTGCCAAATGCAATGTTCAAGGTAGAACTTGAGAACGGTCATACGGTTTTAGCGCATGTATCTGGAAAAATTCGCATGCATTTCATTCGTATTTTACCTGGAGACAAAGTTACGGTAGAATTATCTCCATATGATTTAACTCGTGGCAGAATTACGTACCGTTTTAAATAATTAGCACTCCGTACTACTAAGGAGGTATTAAAATCATGAAAGTCAGACCATCTGTTAAACCGATTTGTGAAAAATGTAAAGTCATTCGCAGAAAAGGCAAAGTCATGGTTATTTGTGAGAATCCTAAGCATAAGCAAAAACAAGGTTAATTTTTAAGGAGGTGCAAGCTTAATGGCTCGTATTGCAGGTGTTGATATTCCTCGTGACAAACGTGTTGTCATTTCATTAACATATATCTTTGGGATCGGACGCTCAACTGCTCAGAAAGTTCTAGCTGAGGCTGGGGTTTCAGAAGATACTCGTGTACGTGACCTAACTGAAGAAGAGTTAGGAAAAATTCGTGATGTAATCGATAAGCTTAAAGTAGAAGGTGACCTTCGCCGTGAGGTATCTTTAAACATTAAGCGTCTAATCGAGATCGGTTCATTCCGCGGTATTCGTCACCGTCGCGGTTTACCAGTTCGCGGACAAAACACAAAAAATAACGCTCGTACACGTAAAGGTCCACGTCGTACTGTAGCAAACAAGAAAAAATAAGATAAAAGGAGGGTAACCAATAATGGCACGTAAAACGAACACTCGTAAACGTCGTGTGAAAAAGAATATTGAGAGTGGTGTTGCTCACATTCGTTCAACTTTCAACAACACGATTGTTACTATTACAGACACTCATGGTAATGCACTTTCATGGTCAAGTGCTGGTGCGTTAGGTTTCAGAGGTTCTCGTAAATCTACTCCTTTCGCTGCACAAATGGCTGCTGAAACAGCAGCAAAAGCATCTATGGAACATGGTCTAAAAACTCTTGAAGTTACTGTAAAAGGACCTGGTGCAGGACGTGAAGCGGCTATTCGCTCACTTCAAGCTGCAGGGTTAGAAGTAACAGCAATTAGAGACGTTACTCCAGTTCCACATAATGGATGCCGTCCACCAAAACGTCGTCGTGTGTAAATTTTCTGTATAGATTTTGTATCTCTGTCTATAATGGGTTATGATACAGTATATAAGTTCTAGCAGAATCACTTAGTTGTTGTGCACATTCGGGAACTTTTGAATGGGGAATTTCGGTTAGACGTTTTATAAATTTTCCAGTCTAGCCGGGGTTTCGACGTTTTGAAGGAGGGTTTATAGATGATAGAAATTGAAAAACCAAAAATCGAAACGGTTGAAATCAGCGATGATGCCAAATACGGCAAGTTCGTCGTCGAGCCACTTGAGCGTGGATATGGTACAACTTTGGGTAACTCCTTACGTCGTATTCTTTTATCCTCTCTCCCTGGTGCCGCTGTAACATCGATCCAGATAGATGGCGTACTTCATGAGTTTTCAACAATCGAGGGTGTTGTAGAGGATGTTACTTCGATTATCTTAAACATTAAAAAACTTGCTCTTAAAATCTACTCTGATGAGGAAAAGACGCTTGAGATTGATGTTCAAGGCGAAGGCAGTGTAACTGCATCTGATATTACTCATGATAGTGACGTCGAAATTCTAAATCCAGATCTTCATATTGCAACTCTTGCATCAGATGCTAGCTTTAGAATGAGACTAACAGCTAAGCGCGGCCGTGGCTACACGCCAGCTGATTCAAACAAGAGAGAGGATCAGCCTATTGGAGTGATTCCAATTGATTCGATCTACACACCAGTTGCACGTGTCTCCTACCAAGTAGAGAAAACACGCGTTGGCCAAGTTGCCAACTATGATAAACTGACGCTTGACGTTTGGACTGATGGTAGTACAGGACCGAAAGAAGCGATTGCTTTAGGTTCAAAGATCCTTACTGAACACCTTAATATTTTTGTAGGGCTTACTGATGAAGCTCAAAATGCAGAAATTATGGTTGAAAAAGAAGAGGATCAAAAAGAGAAAGTTTTAGAGATGACGATTGAAGAACTAGATTTATCTGTTCGTTCTTACAACTGTTTAAAACGTGCTGGAATCAACACAGTGCAAGAGCTTGCTCATAAAACAGAAGAGGATATGATGAAGGTTCGTAATCTAGGTCGCAAATCTCTAGAAGAAGTTAAGGCTAAGCTAGAAGAACTAGGTTTAGGTCTTCGAAAAGACGACTAGTTAGAAAGTTAACTAGCGTTTTCGTATGTTTCAATAAAACATTTGTTTTTAGATATACAAAAACATACATTATACAACGAAGGAGGGGACATCTGATGTCATACAGAAAATTAGGTCGTACAAGTGCTCAGCGTAAAGCGATGCTACGTGATTTAACTACTGATTTAATCATCTCAGAACGCATTGAAACTACTGAAGCACGTGCTAAAGAATTACGCTCAGTTGTTGAAAAGATGATTACTTTAGGAAAGCGCGGAGATCTTCATGCTCGCCGTCAAGCTGCTTCTTATGTACGTAACGAAGTTGCTGAAGTTGTAACAGTTACAACTGAGGAAGGTAAGGAAAAAGATAAGCCGAAATATGCTTTAGAAAAGCTTTTCAGTGATATCGCTCCACGTTACGAAGATCGCCAAGGCGGTTACACTCGCATCATGAAGCTTGGACCACGTCGCGGTGACGGTGCTCCAATGGTTATCATTGAATTAGTTTAATACATTTACTACAAGGGCGTGACAGTTGTAAAACTGGATCAATGCCCTTTTTTTATAGGATAAGGTAAACAGATTTTTTGCCATAGTTTATGTTCTTACGCTTTTCTTAAGAGGAGAAACGAGTGATGAGTCAAACAATCATAGATGTTGAAAACATAACGTTTCATTATCATCAGGAAGCTGCTCCTGCATTAGACAATGTTTCCATCCAAGTTAAACAAGGTGAGTGGCTTGCGATTGTAGGTCATAACGGATCTGGCAAATCGACATTAGCAAGAATTTTAAACGGATTGTACATTCCAGAAAAAGGGAAGGTCAAAGTCTGCGGGATCGAATTATCAGAAGATTCGATATGGGATATACGCAAGCATGTCGGTATGGTCTTTCAAAACCCCGATAATCAATTTGTAGGTGCAACGGTGAAGGATGACGTTGCCTTTGGTCTTGAGAATAATGGTATACAGAGAGAAGAGATGATCAAAAGAATTGAATGGGCAACGAAAAAGGTCAAAATGGATGCCTTTCACACTCATGAGCCACACCATCTTTCAGGAGGCCAAAAACAGCGTGTAGCCATTGCGGGTGTCATAGCTGTTCAACCAGATATTATCATCTTAGATGAAGCAACATCAATGCTTGATCCAGTAGGGCGAAACGAAGTCATTCAAACCGTTCGTGAGCTGAAAAATCAAGGGCTGTTAACGGTTATTTCAATCACGCATGACCTGGAGGAAGCGTCAAAAGCGGACAGAATTATCGTGATGAATGGCGGGAAGAAGTTCGCTGAGGGAACGCCTGAAGAGGTGTTTAAGCTTGATGATAAACTGGTGGAAATCGGTCTTGACTTACCGTTTCCTTTTCTACTAAGTAAAAAGCTTCGTAAAGCTGGAGTACCCATTCAACATAATCATTTGACTGAGGAAGGCCTGGTGAATGAGCTATGGACATTACAATCAAAAATGTAGAGCATCGTTATCAGGCCCGTACACCATTTGAAAGACTTGCTCTTTATGACATCAATCTTACGGTGAAATCGGGTTCCTATGTCTCTATTATAGGGCATACCGGTTCAGGGAAATCGACTATACTACAGCATTTAAATGGGCTTTTAAAGCCTACTAAGGGCTCTATTCATATCGGTGAGCACAAAATTGAGGCTGGTAAGAAGCAAAAGAATCTGAAGGTTGTCAGAAGCCTAGTTGGCATCGTTTTTCAATTTCCTGAGCATCAGCTTTTTGAAGAGACCGTTGAGAAGGATATTGCGTTTGGTCCGATGAACTTTGGCGCAAGCGAGGAAGAGGCCTTAAGAAAAGCAAGACAAAGCTTAGAGCTTGTCGGCTTGCCAGAATCGATCCTGCAAAAATCCCCCTTTGATTTAAGCGGCGGTCAAATGCGAAGAGTCGCAATTGCGGGAATCTTGGCTATGGGTCCTGAGGTTCTTGTGTTAGATGAGCCAACTGCAGGTCTTGATCCTAGGGGAAGAAAAGCGATGATGGAGTTATTCTATCGTTTAAATCAAGAACAAAAGTTAACGATTATTCTTGTTACACACAGTATGGAGGATGCAGCTAAGTATTCTGATAAGATTATTGTCATGAATAAAGGAACAATCGAGATGCATGGTACGCCAAGAGAGATATTTAGTCAGTCTGATAAGCTTTCCTCGTTAGGCCTGGATTTGCCTGAAACAGTTAAACTACAGCAGCTATTAGTAGAAAAAGGGTTATCTTTTGAAGAAATTCCGTTAACGATCGATGAAGCAGTTGATCAGCTAAAAGCTTTAGTAGGTGAGGTGGAGCTTAGAGGATGAATAGTATGATTATAGGGAAATATGTTCCTGGTGAATCTCTTATTCATAGAATGGATCCACGTGCAAAATTACTGATGATTTTTGTCTTTGTTTTTATCGTATTTTTGGCAAATAACTTTATTACCTATCTGATGCTAGGTTTGTTTACATTGATCATTGTTGTATTAACAACGCTTCCTGTACACTTTTTGCTAAAAGGGCTTAAGCCTGTTTTATGGATCATTCTCTTTACGTTTCTTCTTCATATTCTGGTCACGAAAGAAGGGGAAGTTCTAGTAGATTTAGGATTTCTCAGAATTTATGAAGTAGGTCTGAAGCAAGGAATCTATCTATCACTGCGTTTTCTTTATTTAATCCTAATGACAACAATCTTAACCTTAACAACTACGCCGATCGAAATTACCGATGGCATGGAAAGTCTATTGGGACCGTTTAAGAAGATAAAGTTGCCTGTCCATGAGCTTGCTTTAATGATGTCGATTTCCTTAAGGTTTATTCCGACGTTAATGGAAGAAACTGATAAAATTTTAAAAGCTCAAATGGCAAGGGGCGTAGACTTCGCCAGCGGCCCTGTAAAGGACCGTTTTAAGGCGGTAGTACCCTTACTAGTCCCCCTCTTTATAAGTGCCTTTAAAAGGGCGGAGGAGCTTGCTACGGCGATGGAGGCAAGAGGGTATCGCGGCGGAGAAGGCAGAACCAAGCTAAGGCAGTTAAAGTGGAGGGGACTCGATACGTCCGTTTTATCCCTGCTTGTTGTTTTAGGGCTGCTTTTAATTTTTTTAAGGACATAGGAGCAAATGATGAGGGTAAAATGTATTGTTTCTTATGATGGATCACAATTTAGCGGTTATCAGGTGCAACCAAATAAAAGAACGGTTCAAGGTGAAATCGAAGCGGCTTTGAAGAAGCTTCATAAAGGACAGGCTATTAAGGTTCATGCATCAGGAAGGACGGATGCAGGGGTTCATGCTGTTGGACAAGTTCTGCATTTCGACACCCATCTAACCATTCCTGAAGAAAAATGGCCATATGCATTAAATAGTCTGCTGCCGGATGATGTGGTTCTATTGGAAGCCAGCTATGTTCTGGCCGATTTTCACGCAAGGTTTCATGCGATAGCGAAGGAATATCGCTATCGAATTAGCCGGCAAAAAATCGTCGATGTATTTAAGCGTAATTATAGCTATCATTACCCTTATAAGCTTGATCTGAGCGCGATTAGAGAGGCTTGCAAGCATTTATGCGGGACACATGACTTTACGAGCTTCTGTGTAGCGAAAACAGAGGTTGAAGATAAAGTCAGAACGATTTATTCCATTGAACTTCTTGAAGAGGATTCAGAACTCATTTTTTGCTTTAAAGGAAGCGGGTTTTTGTATAATATGGTCAGAATTCTAGTTGGAACGTTATTGGACGTAGGCCAAGGGGAAATTTCCCCAGATCAAATTCCCGCCATTTTAGAAGGGAAAAACAGGAATTTGAGCGGCAAAACCGTACCAGGTCATGGCCTCTATTTATGGAAAGTTTATTATGACAACTAAACCAGGTGTAACATTTTCTTGACATTAGGTACTATAAGTTATATTATATTTGATGGTATGTATTTCAACCCCACGAATAAGCCCCGGAAACTTATCGTGTTATGAAATAGACATTTTATTTAATCAATTCAGGAGGGAAAATCATGCGTACAACGTTTATGGCAAACGCTGCAAATATCCAACGCAAATGGTACGTAGTTGATGCTGCAGGCAAGACTTTAGGTCGCCTTTCAAGTGAAGTTGCATCAATCCTACGTGGCAAGCATAAACCAACTTACACTCCACACGTTGACACTGGAGATCACGTAATCATCATCAACGCTGAGAAAATCGAATTAACAGGCAAAAAATTAACAGACAAAATTTATTACCGTCACAGCCAATTCCCTGGCGGTTTAAAATCAAGAACTGCTTTGGAAATGCGTACGAACTATTCTGAGAAAATGCTTGAATTAGCAATCAAAGGAATGCTTCCAAAAGGTTCTCTAGGTCGTCAAATGGCTAAAAAATTACATGTATATGCTGGTAGCGAACATCCACACCAAGCACAACAACCTGAAGTTTACGAACTTCGCGGATAATTAAAAAGGAGGTTATTATTTTGGCACAGGTTCAATATTACGGTACTGGCCGTCGTAAAAGCTCTGTAGCGCGTGTACGTCTAGTTCCAGGCGAAGGCCGTATCGTTGTAAATAATCGTGATATTAAAGATTACATCCCATCAGCTGCTTTAATCGAAGATATTAAACAACCATTAAACTTAACTGAAACTGCAGGAAGCTACGATGTACTTGTAAATGTTTCAGGTGGTGGATATGCAGGTCAAGCTGGCGCTATCCGTCACGGTATCTCTCGTGCTTTATTAGAAGCAGATCCAGAATACCGTCCATCACTTAAGCGTGCAGGCTTATTAACTCGTGACGCTCGTATGAAAGAACGTAAAAAATACGGTCTTAAAGGCGCTCGTCGTGCACCTCAGTTCTCAAAACGTTAATATTTTTTATATCAACGTTTACAGCCCTTTCTCGGCAATCCGAGGGAGGGTTTTTAATTTGAAAAATATTTGTTTGAATACTGTATATTACGGAATGGTACTTAGAAGAAAGAAAAATGCATAGGTTTTTATTAACCGGAAACGTCTTATTCTTAAAGGGAAAGCAAAAAACAACATAAAAAGACCGAAGGCATTTTTAATAAACGTTTCTTCGGTCTTTATTTAATCTTATTTTCTGATTTTGAGCAGACATTTCTTTACCAGTTTTACTATTCGAATTTAAAACAAGTGGAACAAAAGCCTTTTCTCCTGCAGGTAACTACATTCTCTTTTTAATCAGCATAGGAACCAGACTGTAGTTGCCTGACCTGTTTTGTAGGTTAGCTTTACTTTGCAAATAAATGGTTTCCTATTCTAAGTACAGTATCCCTTGTGAAGATCCAATCATCTGTTGCTATCGTTGGATTATAATAATATACCGAACCGTATGTAGGATCCCAGCCTTTTAAAGCATCAATTACTGCTTGATAAGAATAGCTATTAGGGGTCAAATTATATTGACCATCATGTACTGCTGTAAAAGCATTCGTCTGAAAAATAACATCGTATGTATTTTTAGGAAAGCCTGGCGTTGACAATCGGTTCATAATAACAGCTGCTACGGCTACTTTTCCTTCATAAGACTCACCGCGTGCTTCCCCATGAACAACTCTTGCCATCATTTCGATACTATTTAATTTTTGCTTGGTTTGAAATCCAACGACTCCATCTGGTGATAGACTTGTATCTAGCTGAAATTGTCTAACCGCATGATCTGTAATAGAACCATAATACCCAGTCGGCTGACTAGGAAAATAACCCATTTTCTTTAATTCCTCTTGCAAGTCATAAACTGCTTGTCCTTGACTTCCTTTGTGTAATAATTCTTGGCCAAAGATTGAATTTGGTAATAAAAACATGAAGCAAATAACAACAACAAACGAAATTTTTACATGTAACTTCAAGATACCACATCCTTCGAGTTATTTTTCTAATATTTTACTTTATCATACAAGTAAAGGATATTTTTCATATAATAGTTCTATTTTTTACTAGTCAAATTCTCCCTAAAAAATTAGTTGCCATTCGCATTATTGGTTCTTGACCTTTTATATAGGAATAATGATACTGTTCTTGAAAATATTTGAAAAATTCGACCTATTCTAATTATGGAAGTGTTGGAGTATAGTATGGAATTGTAAATAATAAAATCATGCTGGAATGAAAATAATAGTGCATCGGAGTGGTGCAATATGATGAGTCATGTTGAAAAATTTAGAGTGAGTTTAAGGGAGAAGCTAGAGTCTATCTTTCACTTTTGGAATGAATGGATACAGAACCACCCATTCATTTTACGAATCTATACAATTTTTTCTTGGATATCGATATGTGCGTTCGTTCTAAGCTTAATTTTTATGGAAGATTCCCGAAAAATGTTTGTTCAGTTTTTATGGTCATTTTATGTTATTTTACAATTTTGGCTGCTCTGCCGCAGCAAAACGTTATCTTGGAAGAAGTACACCTATTTCTTTTTGGCAGGGGCATGGATAATTACACTGTTAAATTCTATTATCGTCAGTTCCATTACGGCTATTTTCGGTGGGAGGGAACAAGATGTATGGAGTCAAGCATTTTTAACCCCTATTGCTGAAGAATTATTAAAACTGATCCCACTTGGAGTTTATCTATTTTTATCACGACGTGCTTCTACATTAAGTTTAAGTGATTATGCCCTTATTGGTGCGGCCACAGGGGCAGGTTTTCAATTTATGGAGGAAGCTACTCGTCGATTGATTTCAGGAGGTAGTTATGGCGTCACACTACTTTCAGGGAAAGTGCTTCATTGGGATTTATTCACTCTATTTCCAGGATACTTTGAAGAGGGGATTTTGCCTGACAAAATGTCTGCTGGACACGCGGTGTTAACAGCTATGGTAACGTTAGGAATCGGGTTAGCAGTGAGGTATAAAAGTAAATTAAAACGATCTACATCTATTTTTCCAGTTATCCTATTAGTTTGGGCTATTTTTGATCATGCCATATGGAATGCCGGTTATAATGCTCCGGATTGGTTAACGTGGATTCATGATTTATTAGGAAGCGGTTATGCCGCAAAACCGTTATTTTTAATAATGCTCGCTGCTGCGTTATTCATCGATTATTGGGAATTAAACCGAGTAAGAGACAAGATTCCCATGTTGGATAGGGAAATTATAATCAATCCCATTTCTGAATTGTGGAATCTATTCAGATCTGCTTTTGATGAAAGAAAGCGTTTTGGATACTTGCTGCTATTTTATCGGGAACGGAGAGAACTTGGATTTACATTGTTACACGGTAAAACAGAATCCAGGGAACTTTTATCAGGCATAGAAGCAAATATTCAGAAATACTACAAGGCATTAATCATCGTCTTTGTAGCATTATTCTCAGCTATGTTTCTATTTGAATGGGGAATGACAGCTAATGGCCCAGAGGCTTGTTTTGCCTGTTTATTTGACAATCTGCAAAATTGGTGGAATGGTTTGTCCGGATTGGAAAAAACTTTGATTGTACTTGGAGCATTTGCTTTAATGTTCCCGTTATTAGGGTTCTGGTCGGCAATAGGTGCTGTATCGACTGGAATCGGAATAGCAGCAGGTGGTAGTCAGATTGCAGACGCGATCCGTAATCCTAAGAAATACCTTACGCCAGAAACGTTTCTTGCAATGGGAATTGGTGCATTATTAAGTCGAATTCCTTTTGGGAAAGCCCTTGTAAAACTAGGTGACTCTGTTTCATCGAAACTAAAACCTTATTTAAATAAGATCTTGGAAATGTTCACTGGAAAGAAAAATGGTCATAACAAAAACGATGATCAGAATTCTACTGGAAAGAAAGAAAACAAGGAAGAGGATACTCAGAATGACAACGATAATAGTAAGGATGATGATTCTAATGAAACTGAGGAACCGGATACTAATATTACGTTCAAACCAGGATATAAAAAACATTTAGTGGAAGTCATAGATGTTGTTAGGAAAAAAGGAAAGGGTATAGTTGGGGGGCATAATCTCAAACATTTTGAAAAGGCATTTAAAGACCAAGGTTGGGATATAGACGAATGTATCATTTCAAAAAGGGAGCACCCAACTATTGAGGGAGTGTATGAAATCGAATATGGAATCCCAAAACAAGACATGGAAGGAAAGATCATACCTGGTGAGCTAAAGAACGTTTCCCAACCAAAAACCGTTTACGATCCAAACATCATTTCAGACGAACAAATGATAAAATGGGGAGAAGAAGCAATGAAAAATGGTACGGTTGATGGAAGAGAGATTACAGGAGTTTCCTCTAACGGGCTTCATTTTAAAGGTTTTATTGATGAATCAGGAGAAATAACGAATTTCTTCCCTATCTTGGAGAAAAGGAGTTGAACCATCGTGAAAGATAAGGAGAGAGAGTTAATAAGATACTTCTATCACCATATGGGTGACAGTAAATTTTTAAGGATCTTAGAAAGTTATGCGAATGGTGAAGGATATGGTACAGAATATGCGAGGTTCGTGTTTGCTGATTACTATGAAGAGTGGGAAGAGGATTACTTTGGCAAAGAAGGAATAGCCTATTACATTGATCGCCCCGCAGTAGAAGAAGACGAAGAAATTATTTTAGATTACTCGACCTTCTTTAGATATTTAAAAGAAGATTGTGCTAGATATCTCGAAAAGTATCCCCAAGATAAATCGGAAGTAGAAGCACATTTAGAAAGGATTAAAGAAAGATTTAGTATACAAGAAGCTTGATTTGCTTTTATGCCTTTGAGGCCCTGAACCGATTTGGTTGGGGCCTTTTTTATTTGCTAAATTCAACCAAATCTCCAATATTTAGAGGGATTCAAGATATGTCAGTAAACAACATACCCTTGTAGAATTATGAGTTATTTTTTATAGACAAAAATAATTGTCATGTGTATTCTAATACAGAATAGATTTATTTAATTTTCCGGTTGCCATAATATATTTTAGTTCACAAATTACCATAGTTGTGTCCATCCTCCATCATCCACTTCCTCCGCTAATCATACTGTCTTAAAGCGTTGAATGGTTATTTTTCTATCTAAAAAACGAATACCCTCAATGCATCCCTTAACAAGCACAAAAGTAAATGAGAGAACTGCAAAAGTAATATAGCTATTCCAGCCCTTATTATATCTTACCAAATTGGTATTTTTCTCAAGCCAATTCTCAATAAGTGTCATTGGACCGCTAAAAAGAAAAACACTTAAAAATGTTTTAAGTGGCTTCATTTTATAAGTAAATTGATTATACATCACACATGATAAAGGAAATATCACATAAAGAAATACAATATTCGAGTCAAATAATTTAGGAAAATAACGCTGTGGATATTTTAAGTATTTCTGCTTTATGACGGGTCCATCAAATATAGTAGAAACTAAAGTTTTAATAAAATAAATAAGAAACCAGTCCTTTAGATCACCTTTTTTTCTTAATAAAAAGAATATGCTTCCACCTATTCCAACTGCAGTCAATGTATTTAATATAGTTCTATCTTTCATAATACTCACCTCTCGATGATATTAAGATGTGCAATTTAGAAAATATTATGAGCTGGGATAAACATTAACTGGTGCAAGAGTTCAATCATTTCGGGTTGCAGCAAGCGTTTGTTGAGTTAAACAAAGGAATTGATTGTTTTTGCGCCATTTTGACCATACAAATTAGAAAGAAATTTTTCTAGTTCTCACTAAGAATTTCTTTCTAAGATGATTTTACGTTCCAATGAATAAATTAAAGAGAATTTTTTACAGTCCTAACTACAATAAATGAGATTGACTACGAAATATATAGAAAGAGCCCGATATATTGGGCGATCTAATCAAGCGATTTAAGTCAAAACAAAAGACAGTGAGATAAACTAGACCAAAAACACTTCATCTTTTGGTAAAATTCATAAGTAAGAGGTTGAGCGGCTTTTTGTGCTATGTATCGCAGGGCGATATAACGTTGAAATTTAATAAAAACCTTTATCTCAAAAGAAAAGGAGATTTACTATGCGAAATGATATTCAATCAAATGAACGAGCCTACTCTTCTAAGGAAGTGGCAGAAGAAGTAGGAATTGCAACTCCTACGGTCCGGAAGTATGGTCAAATTTTAGAGCGGAATGGATATGAGTTTTTAAAAGATGGTGATCGGCGTATCTTTGTTCAATCCGATATTGAAGCACTTATAGCGTTACGCGATACGGACAAACCTCTTGATGAAACAGCAAAGGACTTAGTGGATCAGCAAAAAGAAAAATTAACAGGATCCAGTGATACAGAAATAGCGGTACCCGATACATATGAAAACTTACCATACGATCCCAATCAATTAAAAGAATTCTTGTTATATTTAGGGAATGAACTCGCTGCAACACGTGAATTGAATGTTCAACTGACAAACGATATGACTCAGCTTAAAACAACAGTTGCCCGCCTCCAGCAAGATCACCATGTAATAAGCTCTAGCATCGGGAATTCATCACAAAAAACCCATGCGAAAATTGAAAAACTAACTGAACAACAAAAGATCTATTACGAAGAATTGCTCCAACAAGAAAAAGAAAAAAATGAATTTCTCCAAAGAGAAATTCAAAATTTGCGCAAAGAACAGCAAGAAGAATGGCGTTCACAAAATGAATTTAATAAACGATTGGAAAAGGCAATTCAAAAGCCTAAAGGAAATCTTGATTGGCTTTTCTCCATATTTCGTAAAACATAAGATCAAGTACACTAGTGATTTTATATAAAACAGTTAAATTATCAAAAATGTAATAGAAAATTAATCTGCAGTTTACAACAGCTAGGTAATGTAAAGGTGTACATAATCATACAATAGGAGTGGAGAAAAAGTGAAAAAGAGGCGATTCATGTTGCTTGCTACATTGTGTATGTTTGTCACATCTGGACTTTTCGGGCATGCTGTAAGTGCAGAGCCGAATAATAACTGGCTGCAAAGTAATAAAATGGAGTTAAGTGCCCATCGCGGAGCACAGGTGGCAGCTCCAGAAAATACATTGGAGTCCATTACTCAAGCCGGTTTATTAGGATATGGTTTTGTTGAAATCGATGTTCAAAAGACGAAAGACGGTCAATATGTGTTAATGCATGACCAAACGGTCGACCGTACAACAACCGGCTCTGGAATGGTTGAAGAGTTAACATTAGAGGAAATTCAAAGCTTTTCGATTGAAGATAAAGATGGCAATGTGACAGATCATAAGGTTCCAACACTTAATGAAGTGTTAGAAGAAGCATATAAATACGGTCTAGGTATCAATTTTGACGGTTCAAAAGGAAAATGGGAGGACAAGGCATTTGTAGATGGCATCATGAAAGAAGCTAAAAATGCTAATGTATTAAATCATTCATTCTTTGTCCTAAGTAATCAAAGTATCCGAGATCAATTTAATAAATGGTACCCAGAAGCAACCGTGACATTCCTGGGAAATGCATTGACGAATGTAGAGGCCGATATTCAAGAGTTAAAGAAATACAATAACGCTATTTATACAACATCCATTCATAATATCAATGAAGAAACGGCCAAAAAAATCAAAAATGCCGGGTTAAAACTGCATGTATATAAAGTAAACACAGATGAAACCTATGCGAAAGCGAAAAAGATCCATCCGCGCTTGATTGAAACTGATGTGATTGTGCCTTAATGCAATAGAATGAACTTAAGGACTTCTATCTTATTTTGAATAAGTAAACAAAGACTCTCAACCCGATGTGGTTGGGGGTTTTTTATCGTTAGGAAAGTATAACTTATTTTTTGTGTCTAGCTCCAGGCGCCATCTAGTCAAACAGGAATTGAAGGTAAATACACCCTCTATTCCTGTTCGCCTTATGCTTGTCGCCTTGCGCATTTTTATTAAGCTATATTACAGTGGGAATTTTAACAGGGTAACAAAAAGGTGAACGAAATAAATAAAATAGTAAAAAGGTCACGCTTGATGAATGTTATATTTCATATTATTATTAAGTTATTAATAAATATATTAACTAGTGGTTTTTGTAAGCGTTAACCAATACCAGAAGAGACATTTTCAGAAGGAGGGGAATTACGTCATTAATTTAAACTGCTTACAACTACTATCTTCAAAGCTCGTCAACTTAGAATACACAATAAATGCTTCATATTATTACTCCATCATCCTTTCACCAAACTCTTTCTAGTAAAGAGTAGATCACTCCATACCTTGGCTTGAGATGTGATAATATTGCAATTTCTATCATCTTAAATTGGATGCGTTTACATTTTGTTTATACGAGAGGGGAATTTTTATATGCTAAAGAGCTGGAAACGGAGATTGGCATTTGGCTTGTTAATGCTTGTGTTAATCATACCAAGTGCTGTTATAGGGATAGGGGCGGACAAGGCTGCTAGTAAGCCAAGCGATAATAGTAATAAACCAAACCTTGATCCTCAAGGCGAAGCACCGAACTTTCAAAATGTGTCTGTACATGACCCATCTATTGTAAAAGATGGAGATACTTATTATGTGTTTGGATCTCATATTGAGGCAGCAAAGTCAAAGGATTTAATTAGCTGGTCAAGATTTACTAATGGCTATACAACGCCTGGAAATGCACTTTATGGAGACTTATCAAAAAATCTAGCGGGCTCCTTTGCTTGGGCGGGTGAAAATGATTCTGATAGTAAAGGCGGCTTTGCTGTTTGGGCTCCTGATGTGTTTTGGAACAAAGACTATGTGAATGAAGATGGCACGAAGGGTGCTTACATGATTTATTATAGTGCTTCCTCTACTTATATCCGTTCTGCTATTGGTTATGCCGTTGCAAAGGATATCGAGGGACCGTATAAGTATGTTGATACCATTATCTATTCAGGATTTACGGAAGAAGAGGCATATGATAACAATAGTAAAGTAAATAAGAAATGGACAAATACAAATATTAAAAAACTGATTGATAACGGGACATTAGCCGGCTCGAATGAAGCATGGTTTAACAGTGATGGTTCTTATGAAAATGCTACCTACCCAAATGCCATTGATGCTAACTTGTTTTACGATGAGAACGGGAAGCTGTGGATGACATATGGCTCGTGGTCTGGCGGGATATTTGCGCTTGAAGTAGATAAAGCGACTGGACAAGTTATCCATCCAGGTAAGGATGGAGAGACTAAGGATGGCAGACTCATCGACCGCTATTTTGGAACGAAAATTTCAGGGGGATATACAAAATCTGGAGAAGGGCCTTATGTCATTTATGACAAGAATACTGACTATTATTATCTTTATGTATCTTACGGCTGGCTCGGTGCAGACGGTGGCTATAATATAAGGGTATTCAGATCAAAAAACCCGGATGGTCCGTACTTAGATCCAAAAGGACAAAATGCAGTGTTACCAGGGAATGTTGATCATTCACCATATGGATTAAAGCTTATGGGGAATTTCCTGTTTGAAAGAAAAGTAGGAGACCCAGGTACTGGAATAGGATACGGTTATCTTGCGCCAGGACATAATTCCGTTTTTTACGACCAGGAAACAGGTCAGAAGTTTTTAGTTTTCCATACACGTTTCCCAGAAACAGGGGAGATGCATGAGCTTCGTATCCATCAATTGTTTATGAACGAAGATGGCTGGCCGGTTGCCGCACCATACCGCTATACAGGTGAAACCATTGATAAAGTGAACAGACAGGATGCCATTGGTGAATATAAATTTATTAACCACGAAAAGGATACATCATCAACAATCCATAAATCCGTTTTAATCCGTTTGAATAAAGACAATACAGTTTCTGGTGATCTTCAAGGTACTTGGAAAAAAACAAGCCACAACCAAGCGGAGCTTACAATTGACGGAATGACGTATAACGGAGTATTCGTACGTCAATGGGATCCGACATCTGAGCGTCAAGTGATGACATTTACAGCGATATCAAAAGAAGGTGTTTCTGTATGGGGAAGCAAGCTTCAAGATCAAACAGATCAAGAGATTGCAGCGGCTGTTTATGAAGATTTAGATCTCGGTGATACTGATAAGGTTATCGCCAATTTAACACTTCCAACAGAAGGTACTCGTCATACAACTATTTCATGGAAAACTTCTGATCCTAACGTTATCACAGAGACAGGAGAAATTACTCGACCAGAGGCTGGAGAAAGTCCATTAACGGCTGAACTGACTGCAACCATCACAAAAGGTGAAGTAACAAAAACAAAAACCTTTACAATTACAGTACTGCCATATCAAGAGGCTGGATTAACGGCACATTATGCATTTGAAAATAACATTATTGATAGTACTAAAACATTTGGAGAAGGTATGATTACGGGTAATCGAATCGATAATACCGGCGGTACGATAACATATGCTGAAGGAAAAAACGGTCAGGCTGCGGTGTTTAACAAAGAATCAGGTATTCGCTTGCCGAATGGGTTAATTTCCAGTAACACATATTCCGTCTCGCTTTGGTTAAAGCCTGAACAATTAACGACCTTTACGACAACCTTCTTTGGGGCGCGAGACAGTAATAACTGGGTAAGCCTTGTACCAAATGGACCAACAAACGGAAATACAATGGTTTGGTCTGGTAGTGCTAGATGGTATGATGCTGCAGCAGGCATGACAATCAAGCAAGGGGAATGGTCACATTTGGCATTCACAGTAGACAACGGTACAATCACGGTTTATGTTAATGGGGAACAAAGTTTTACAGGAACGAACTTCCCGAATATCTTTACAACAACTGACGCAAACTTTAGCTTAGGTGTTAACTGGTGGGATACACCATTTAAGGGGTTAATGGATGAAGTACGAATTTATGAAGGTGCATTATCTCCTGGAGAAGTGGCAAATTTAGCAAAGTAAAAACATTATATAATGATGAAAAGGGCTTTCTCAACAAGAGTCAGCCCTTTTCATCTATATCTGTCCGCCAAAAATAGACACGCTTTGCCGGTCGGGAACAAAAGTACGGCCGGTCCATTTTAAAACAGTCTGTACAAACCCGAGTGAATCAGCATTGTATCTACCGGCAATTCTCTGATATGCTACAAGTTCGTATGTACCGTCCCTGTTAAAATCAATAGGATATAAACCGGATAACGGATTTACCCATCCTTCGATCGGTGCCTTTAATAAGCCATTTTTCGTATAAATCTCAGATAAATATTCCTTTCCCTTATAAGTAAGGTCAAGAATATACCTTTCCTGAAGATGATAGCTTGTCACTGCTGCTTTATATTGATTTTCATACTTCACATCGTACTTATATGTTTCATTAAAAGCATCAGAATTGAAAATTTCCGTAATCTTTCCATTGAGAGAGGAAAATACATAGGCATAAATCATACCTCCGCTTCCTCCAGTATCAATAACCACTAAAATATCATCTGCTTTGTCCCCTGTAACATCCCCTAGAAAAAGGGTAGGATTGTACCCGCTGTTATTTTTCAAGGAGATTTGTTCATATTGCTGAGTTCTTCCGTTTTGGACGACCAACGTAATATTTTTCCAAAATGGACTATCAGGGGTTTTATTAGCGCTAAGCATGACAAGGTCTTTCATCCTGTCACCATCAATATCTCCTCGTTTTGCAGCTACAACAGAAGGTTTATTAGGATTTACGAAGCGTTTAAGGCTTGCCCTCATTTCTTTGAGATGCTGTTCGTAAGGAGTTGGGAATGCCAAGGCTTGATCAATCGTTTGCAAAGCATCGTTTGTCAATCCGGCTCTTGCTTGTGTATCAGCTAAATAGTACCAATAATAAGGGTGGTTCGTTTCATGAATTTTCGTGTGAAAATAATGAATCGCGTTTCTGACGTCATAAGTATTCATTTTCATTCATCCCACCTGTCACTTTTTTCCTTTAAAAAATATATGCAGGGGTAGGTCTGGATAGTAAAATGCACTCAAAAAACAACTAAAGTATTTTTCGAATGGAAAAATTGTCTTTAAGCAGCTGCCAGTTTTGTGGGTATGGATAACCAAGTACCCAATAACTGATACCGCGAAGTCCGTATTCCTTTACTGTATCAAATTTTGCCTGGGCGCTGCGGGCATCTTCAAACCAAACTTCGTGGCTGCGTCCCTGTTCGTCAATATAACGGAAAAATGGCGTTTGTGAAACAGCATCATATTGAATGACAGCCCCATATTGAAGTGCTCTGCGTACCGCTTCCTGTTCACTAAATGTTTCTGCCTCCTGTCCTTGTACATGGGGAAGCAGCCAGTCACGGGCATAGATCTGAAAGCCCATGAAGATCTTGCTCCGTGGAATAACGGAAACGGCATAGTCTAATACCCGCCTAATTTGGTTAAGTGGCGAAATCGCCTGGGGAGGACCTAATCTGTATCCCCATTCATAGGTCATTAAAATGACAAAGTCGACAATTCTGCCATGTGCAGGATAATCATGTGCTTCATATAATAATCCTTTTTGCTCAGCGCTCGTTTTTGGCGCAAGGGCTGTTGACACAAAAAATCCTGCAGGGTGAAGACGGTCAACCGTACGCTGTAAAAATTGATTGTATAATGTACGATCCTCTATATAAACATTTTCAAAATCAACATTTAATCCGAGATAACCTTTCTCTCTCATGGTGGCTAGAATATTTGTTAGCAATCTGTCCTGGATTTGTGTACTGGAAAGGATTGTTCGTGCAAGCCTGGAACCGGGATCCCGATAGGTAAAGTTTGTTATGCACATCATAGGGACTACTCTCTCATCAAAGGAAGCTTGGATAATGGCATCATCGTTAATGGACGTTAATCCTCCGTCTTCTCTCATGATATAGGCGAAGGGAGACGAATAGGTTAAGAATTCTCCTGCTTCCCGAACTTCACTTGCCCCAGTCTCTCCTGTGTTTATTGTATAGGCATTCACATCAATAACAGGCTTAGTAACAGGAATGGTTAAAACCGTCCCTGGATAAATCAGATTCGGTTGTTCGATTTGGTTGATTCTAAGTATCTCCTGAACGGAAGTACCGTAATTTTGAGCAATTTGCCATAAAGATTCCCCAGTTCGGACCGTATGGCTTTTTGCCGGAATTCTTAAAATGGTTCCTGGATAAATGAGTGAAGGGTCATTTAGTTGATTTGCCTGAACGATTTCTTGAACAGTTATTCCATAACGTCTGGCGATCATCCACAATGTTTCTCCATACCGGACAGTATGGGTTTGATAAGGGGTTGGTATAACAAGCGCTAATCCAGCAACTAGTTGATTCGGATTCTCCAATTGATTTGCAGCAGCTATTTGCTGAATGGTAACACCATACCTCCTGGCGATCGCCCGCAGTGTTTCCCCAAATTGGATCACATGAATGAGCATTCTATCCCTCCTCGAAATCCGCTTTATTTATTTATATTCCTGTTTTCATGGAGATATAAGTTATTACCAAGAAAGGTAAATTGGCAAGAGATCACACGAATGATAAAGAAGTCGGGTTAAACAATACATATAAAGGGAGGCTTCTAAGATGAATGATATTATCTCTTTAAAGCAGAAAAGACACCAAAAAGAGTTAAAATATGAGAAGAAAATGCTAAGAGAGCTTTCTTTATCAGAAATAAAGAGTGGTATTGAAGGTTGCTTTGGAAGCTTTGCTGAAAAAGTTAAAAAGACGGTCATTGAGGACGGCTGTATTGATTTTGCGATAGAAGCATTTTTACTTGGAGCAAAATATAGCCGATTTGGTTATTATGGGGAATCCATGCAATCGGCAAATCGCAGATGCCAATCAGAGGAAAAACGGTTAATCGATGATTTGTTTGATTACTTAACAAACTGGGGAAAAATGAATGAAAAGGACATTTCCTTTGATGAAATTTACTTTGCTTGTGAATATTTTATCCAGTCATGGTGGAAACAAGGCTTTATTAAAGGTGAAAAGCGTTATAAATTAAGGCTTCATTAACAGATACTGTCTTGTACTTCCTTATCATATTCCTCCTAATTGTCCCATATATTGAAAAGAGGACGAGCAGGAGGGAATAATATGAATAAAAAAATAAAGTTATTTGGCTTTATAGCAGGGTTTGTCTTGTTGCTAATTTTATTTCAATGGCAATTTAACAATAATAATTCTTGGGAATCATGGAATTTACCCTTAACTGGAAAGATTATATACCTTGATCCAGGACATGGAGGACCGGATGGAGGAGCTGTTGGCAGTTCATCTTTAGAGAAGGACATTTCCTTAAGTATTTCTCTAAAGCTTAGAGAATATTTGCAAGAACAAGGTGCGCTCGTTTTATTAACACGAGAAAAGGATGTCGACCTTGCAGATAAAGACACAAAAGGGTACAGCAGAAGAAAAGCGGAGGATTTAAAGAAGCGGGTAAAACTCATCAATGAGTCTGATGCCGATTTATTTTTAAGTATCCATTTAAATGCCATTCCCTCATCAAGATGGAGCGGTGCACAAACCTTTTATCATGGGAAATTTATCGAAAATGAACATGTGGCAAAATTTATCCAAGATGAGCTTCGAAGAAATCTTGAAAATACAGAACGTGTAGCAAAGCCTATTGACGGGATCTATTTGCTTAAAAATGTGGAAAAACCAGGAGCTCTCGTTGAAGTAGGATTTTTATCAAACCCCCAGGAGGAAAGAATGCTTGCTTCAGATAAGTATCAAGAAAAAATTGCAGCATCGATATACACTGGTATATTAAGATATTTCTCAAATGAAAAAAACCCGCCTGAATAAACAATTCAGTGCTTATCAATCTTCCCTTCTTGGTAAGTATGTTATACTAATGTAAACGAAATCAAAAAGGGTGGTAAACATGCTGCATGAAGAAGAACTACGAAAAATAATCGGACAACTACAAGATCCTTTTTTACATAGATCGTTAGAAGAGCTTAATGCAATAGAAGAAATCACAATAAAACAAGAAAAATCTCATGTTAGCGTAAAAGTAGGAATTTCAAAAACAAATACGGCAGAACAGCTGCAATTACAACAGCAAATCGTTGCAAAAGTAAAGGAAGCAGGGGCAGAATCTGTAGGGCTTCGTTTCCATGAGCTTCCACAAGAAACAATCGCTGCTTTTTATGATCAGTCTTCCGCTCAATCTGATTCCTTATTGACACCTGGAAGGAAAACCGTTTTTTTAGCAATTGCAAGTGGAAAGGGAGGAGTTGGGAAATCAACGGTCTCCGTCAACTTAGCTGTTGCCCTCGCCCGTTTAGGGAAAAAGGTGGGGTTAATTGATGCTGATATTTATGGGTTCAGTGTTCCTGATATGATGGGAATTACGAAAAGACCAGTTGTGCGGGGCGAAAAAATAATCCCTGTTGAACGATTCGGCGTAAAGGTCATTTCTATGGGCTTTTTTGTGGAAGATAATGCACCGGTTATCTGGAGAGGCCCTATGTTAGGAAAGATGCTTACTAACTTTTTCAATGAAGTGGAATGGGGAGAGCTCGACTATTTATTATTAGATTTACCTCCAGGCACAGGTGATGTAGCATTAGATGTACATTCCATGCTCCCGTCTTGTAAAGAAATTATTGTCTCAACTCCGCATCCAACGGCGGCGTTTGTTGCAGCAAGAGCCGGGGCAATGGCTCTTCAAACCGACCATGAAATTGTCGGAGTCATCGAAAATATGGCTTATTTTGAAAGTGCCAAAACAGGAGAAAAAGAATATGTGTTTGGCCGCGGCGGTGGGGAAAAGCTGGCAGAGGAGCTTAGAGTACCGCTGATTGGGAAGATTCCTTTGCAACAGCCTGATTGGAATGATGAGGATTTTGCTCCATCCGTGTATGGAGAGGCCCATCCGACAGGACAAATTTATCAATCGATTGCTGAACAAATAACAGAAATCATACCAGTAAAAGCATAAAAAACAAAGGACCCCTCCAATATTTGGAGGGGTCAGACCCTTTTGTGAGATAATCTTTTTTAGCTTCCGCCTTCCTGTCCTCCGCCACCTGCATTTTCTTCACTTTGGTTGGCTTGATCTTCTTGTCCGCCTCCGCTTTGCTGTCCTGCTCCAGCTTCTTCGGCCGCCTTTAATAAAGTTTCTTGAAT
The DNA here is from genome assembly GCF_051842955.2 of Metabacillus sp. Hm71. NCBI lineage: Bacteria > Bacillati > Bacillota > Bacilli > Caryophanales > Bacillaceae > Metabacillus > Metabacillus sp. Hm71. The sequence continues at coordinate 175,898 of NZ_CM200278.1, forward strand.
TTTTACTTTATATAAAGGACTATTCAAGGTTTCCATAATGACATCCTGAAGATGCTTTCTGAATTCTTGGCCTTTAAGAGTAGTTAGTACGCTTTTTTCCAATTCAGGATCCTGGAAAACATCGATAAGAAGCTTTTGATACTCAGGGTCAGTCATTAACCCTTTAATCACTTTTTCATGCTCTTCCTGCAAGCTTTTTGCAAATGTTTCAACAAACTTAGGATCCTCAAAGACCTTCTTCCAAAATTCTGCCCCTTTATCAGATGTTAAGGTTTTTTCAATTGTGTCGGTAACAACCTTTTGATCCATTATGAGGACTTGTTTCATTTCCTCATCCTTCATAACCTCTTGAAGGGCTTTTTTTCCATCATCTGTTTTTAATATATCTACAACCATTTTCTTTGTTTCTTCGTAATCTACCTGTCCGACGGATTCTTCCCTTGGAGCACATCCGGATATGACGGTAAAAATCAACATTGCTATAATCATGAGGAGCGAGTATCTCTTCATGTTAATCCAAGCTCCTTTCTTTTCTCAACTTACTATTTATATTTTGATTTAGAAAGGAGAATTTATACGAGGAAAATGCTTATCATGTGGCAATTTTAATAAAGGATTGGTAAAATCAATAGGAGTAACATGATGGAGGATAGTGGAGTGAATAGTCGAAATTGGGTTCGTTTGTTTCTAAGTACTTTACTTGTTGGCGGAATCGCTACAAGTATTATTGGATTTGCGTTAAAGTGGTCAGAATATAATGAACTGTTTCTTCGGTTTGATTTTAAAGAGATCATTTCAATCTTATTTTGGCTTTTTGGAGTTGGGCTAATCTTCAGTGTCATTAGTCAGATGGGCTTTTTCGCCTATTTAACAGTACATAGGTTTGGATTAGGGATTTTCCGCTCGGTGTCTATGTGGAACTTAGCGCAGATTGTATTAATCGCATTTGTTCTATTTGATTTAGTTTATTTCCGTTTTCAGCTATTTGCAGAGGAAAATGAAACAATATTCCCATATTTGTTAATGGCCGTTTATATTTTTATTGTTGCCATTATTGTCGCTTTTATCAAAAAATCAAATACGAATAAAGAGGCGTTTATCCCTGCGCTGTTCTTTATGGTCGTAGTTACAACAATTGAATGGTTTCCGGCATTGAGAGTAAATGAAAAGGATTGGCTATTACTTATGCTGATCCCATTACAGGTCTGTAATGCATATCAATTATTGGTGCTTCCTAAATTTATCCAAAAGAAAAAGAGCTAGGATGTGCTAGCTCTTTTTACAGTTTTATTTAATTTCTTTTGATTTCGTCTCGGCATTGGCAATAAGCTCTCCAACAGAAACATTTTTTAGTCCCTTTTCTTTAATCGCTCCTATTATGACAGGCAAAGCTTTATTTGTTTGTTTTGCCGAGTCAGAGGCGTGTAAGAGAACAATGTCTCCACCTTTTATAGAAGATGTCGTATTTTTAACGATTTCATCTACTCCAGGATTTGTCCAGTCATCAGAATCTATACTATAATGAACTACGGTATAACCGTGTTTTTGTGCGATTGATAGTACTTCCTTATTAAAGCCTCCGCTTGGCGGTCTAAGTAACGTAACATTCTTGACACCTAGTTCTGTGAAAACTTCCTGTGCCAGTGATAGATCTTTTCTTACTTCATTTGGCTCAAGATCCCGATAATTTTCATAATTATACCCCATGCTGCCAATTTGATGTCCGTCTTCAACAATTCGTTTTACAATATCTGGGTGTCTCTCAGCCCAGGAAGCAGAGAGGAAAAAGGTGGCATTATTAATATTATGCTTCTTTAACGTATCAAGAATTGGTTCTGCTTTTACATCTCCCCAGCTAATATCAAAGGTTAAAGCAATTTCGTTATTTTTCGTTTCTCCCCGGTAAATAGCTTTCGGTCCATCTGAAGTGGAGAAAACAGGGAAATTCAATATATTTTCTACATATAAAATCCCTGCTGTAAAGAAAGCTGCCATAATAATCAAAGCTAGTTGTTTAATTTTTTTCATATGAATGATATGAAATTGATTCATAATGGTCCTCCTCGTCCTACTTACTCTTGAGACAAGTTTATGCTTAGTCCCAGATGAAAATGATTAGAAATGAAGGAAATTAGAAATAATGAAAAACAAATACTTTTGGAGGAAGGAAATGCTGTATTATTTATTTAATGATAAAGAAAGGATGCAACTAGAGGATCTTCTTATAAATGAAATCAATGTTGTAAAAGAGTTATTGGGTAAAGATGAAGCGAGCGAGATAAAGATAAGGGCATTAAAGGAAAGAAACGAACTTTTGTTAAGATTACTTAATAAGATTTCAAATTGATTAATAAAATTGAGATTTATTATTGACCATATTAAATTTACATGTTATATTAATTTTCGTCGCTTACGAGCGATCCCATTATTAACAACAATGAAAAAATATTATAAAAAAGATGTTGACGATCGAGTTGTTAAATGGTATATTAAGAAAGTCGCTTCTAGACGAAACGACATGATAATGATCTTTGAAAACTAAACAAAACCAAGCGTGCCAACGTTAATTTCGATTAACAAACAACGTACTAAAATAGTACATTTATTATGAGCTATATCAACTCTTTATTGGAGAGTTTGATCCTGGCTCAGGACGAACGCTGGCGGCGTGCCTAATACATGCAAGTCGAGCGAATCTGAGGGAGCTTGCTCCCAATGATTAGCGGCGGACGGGTGAGTAACACGTGGGTAACCTGCCTGTAAGATTGGGATAACTCCGGGAAACCGGAGCTAATACCGGATAACATTTCGAACCGCATGGTTCGAAATTGAAAGGTGGCTTTTGCTACCACTTACAGATGGACCCGCGGCGCATTAGCTAGTTGGTGAGGTAACGGCTCACCAAGGCAACGATGCGTAGCCGACCTGAGAGGGTGATCGGCCACACTGGGACTGAGACACGGCCCAGACTCCTACGGGAGGCAGCAGTAGGGAATCTTCCGCAATGGACGAAAGTCTGACGGAGCAACGCCGCGTGAGCGAAGAAGGCCTTCGGGTCGTAAAGCTCTGTTGTTAGGGAAGAACAAGTACCGTTCAAATAGGGCGGTACCTTGACGGTACCTAACCAGAAAGCCACGGCTAACTACGTGCCAGCAGCCGCGGTAATACGTAGGTGGCAAGCGTTGTCCGGAATTATTGGGCGTAAAGCGCGCGCAGGCGGTTTCTTAAGTCTGATGTGAAAGCCCACGGCTCAACCGTGGAGGGTCATTGGAAACTGGGGAACTTGAGTGCAGAAGAGGAGAGTGGAATTCCACGTGTAGCGGTGAAATGCGTAGAGATGTGGAGGAACACCAGTGGCGAAGGCGACTCTCTGGTCTGTAACTGACGCTGAGGCGCGAAAGCGTGGGGAGCGAACAGGATTAGATACCCTGGTAGTCCACGCCGTAAACGATGAGTGCTAAGTGTTAGAGGGTTTCCGCCCTTTAGTGCTGCAGCAAACGCATTAAGCACTCCGCCTGGGGAGTACGGTCGCAAGACTGAAACTCAAAGGAATTGACGGGGGCCCGCACAAGCGGTGGAGCATGTGGTTTAATTCGAAGCAACGCGAAGAACCTTACCAGGTCTTGACATCCTTCGCTACTTCTAGAGATAGAAGGTTCCCCTTCGGGGGACGAAGTGACAGGTGGTGCATGGTTGTCGTCAGCTCGTGTCGTGAGATGTTGGGTTAAGTCCCGCAACGAGCGCAACCCTTGATCTTAGTTGCCAGCATTCAGTTGGGCACTCTAAGGTGACTGCCGGTGACAAACCGGAGGAAGGTGGGGATGACGTCAAATCATCATGCCCCTTATGACCTGGGCTACACACGTGCTACAATGGATGGTACAAAGGGCTGCAAGACCGCGAGGTCAAGCCAATCCCATAAAACCATTCTCAGTTCGGATTGCAGGCTGCAACTCGCCTGCATGAAGCCGGAATCGCTAGTAATCGCGGATCAGCATGCCGCGGTGAATACGTTCCCGGGCCTTGTACACACCGCCCGTCACACCACGAGAGTTTGTAACACCCGAAGTCGGTGGGGTAACCGCAAGGAGCCAGCCGCCTAAGGTGGGACAGATGATTGGGGTGAAGTCGTAACAAGGTAGCCGTATCGGAAGGTGCGGCTGGATCACCTCCTTTCTAAGGAAAATGAGGCTCGCTTGGTTTTTGTTTAGTTTTGAGAGATCATTTACGATCTTTCATTATATGTAAGAAAAAGACATAGGAGTTTAAATGCTTATAGCATTTGTGCATCCTGTGCTTTATGTTCCTTGAAAACTAGATAACGATAACAATTCAAGTAATTCACTGAGTTTAAACGCTTATTTTTAGTGATTCTCTTAATAATTAGTAAATGACATCTTCGATGTCAAAGGTTAAGTTGTTAAGGGCGCACGGTGGATGCCTTGGCACTAGGAGCCGATGAAGGACGGTACTAACACCGATATGCTTCGGGGAGCTGTAAGTAAGCTTTGATCCGGAGATTTCCGAATGGGGAAACCCACTGTTCGTAATGGAACAGTATCTTTACCTGAATCCATAGGGTAATGAAGGCAGACCCGGGGAACTGAAACATCTAAGTACCCGGAGGAAGAGAAAGCAAACGCGATTTCCTGAGTAGCGGCGAGCGAAACGGAAGAAGCCCAAACCAAGAGGCTTGCCTCTTGGGGTTGTAGGACACTCTATTAGGAGTTACAAAGGAACGGGGTAAATGAAGCGGTCTGGAAAGGCCCGTCATAGAAGGTAACAACCCTGTAGTTGAAACTTCGTTCCCTCCAGAGTGGATCCTGAGTACGGCGGGACACGTGAAATCCCGTCGGAAGCAGGGAGGACCATCTCCCAAGGCTAAATACTCCCTAGTGACCGATAGTGAACCAGTACCGTGAGGGAAAGGTGAAAAGCACCCCGGAAGGGGAGTGAAAGAGATCCTGAAACCGTGTGCCTACAAGTAGTCAAAGCCCGTTAATGGGTAATGGCGTGCCTTTTGTAGAATGAACCGGCGAGTTACGATCCCGTGCAAGGTTAAGTTGAAGAGACGGAGCCGCAGCGAAAGCGAGTCTTAAATAGGGCGAATGAGTACGTGGTCGTAGACCCGAAACCAGGTGATCTACCCATGTCCAGGGTGAAGTTCAGGTAACACTGAATGGAGGCCCGAACCCACGCACGTTGAAAAGTGCGGGGATGAGGTGTGGGTAGCGGAGAAATTCCAATCGAACTTGGAGATAGCTGGTTCTCTCCGAAATAGCTTTAGGGCTAGCCTTGAATTAAGAGTCTTGGAGGTAGAGCACTGATTGGACTAGGGGCCCCCATCGGGTTACCGAATTCAGTCAAACTCCGAATGCCAAAGACTTATGTTCAGGAGTCAGACTGCGAGTGATAAGATCCGTAGTCAAGAGGGAAACAGCCCAGACCACCAGCTAAGGTCCCAAAGTATACGTTAAGTGGAAAAGGATGTGGAGTTGCTTAGACAACCAGGATGTTGGCTTAGAAGCAGCCACCATTTAAAGAGTGCGTAATAGCTCACTGGTCGAGTGACTCTGCGCCGAAAATGTACCGGGGCTAAACGTATCACCGAAGCTGTGGACTGTTCTTTTAGAACAGTGGTAGGAGAGCGTTCTAAGGGCTGTGAAGCTAGACCGTAAGGACTAGTGGAGCGCTTAGAAGTGAGAATGCCGGTATGAGTAGCGAAAGAGGGGTGAGAATCCCCTCCACCGAATGCCTAAGGTTTCCTGAGGAAGGCTCGTCCGCTCAGGGTTAGTCGGGACCTAAGCCGAGGCCGAAAGGCGTAGGCGATGGCCAACAGGTTGAAATTCCTGTACCACCTCCTCACCGTTTGAGCAATGGGGGGACGCAGAAGGATAGGGTAAGCGCGCTGTTGGATTAGCGCGTCCAAGCAGTTAGGCTGACAACGAGGCAAATCCCGTTGTCACATAAGCTGAGCTGTGATGGCGAGGGAACTATAGTACCGAAGTTCCTGATTCCACACTGCCAAGAAAAGCCTCTAGCGAGGTGTGAGGTGCCCGTACCGCAAACCGACACAGGTAGGCGAGGAGAGAATCCTAAGGTGAGCGAGAGAACTCTCGTTAAGGAACTCGGCAAAATGACCCCGTAACTTCGGGAGAAGGGGTGCTTTTTAGGGTGAATAGCCCGGAAAAGCCGCAGTGAATAGGCCCAGGCGACTGTTTAGCAAAAACACAGGTCTCTGCGAAGCCGCAAGGCGAAGTATAGGGGCTGACGCCTGCCCGGTGCTGGAAGGTTAAGGGGAGAGGTTAGCGCAAGCGAAGCTTTGAACTGAAGCCCCAGTAAACGGCGGCCGTAACTATAACGGTCCTAAGGTAGCGAAATTCCTTGTCGGGTAAGTTCCGACCCGCACGAAAGGCGTAACGATCTGGGCACTGTCTCAACGAGAGACTCGGTGAAATTATAGTACCTGTGAAGATGCAGGTTACCCGCGACAGGACGGAAAGACCCCGTGGAGCTTTACTGTAGCCTGATATTGAATTTTGGTACAGCTTGTACAGGATAGGTAGGAGCCTGAGAAGCCGGAGCGCCAGCTTCGGTGGAGGCGTCGGTGGGATACTACCCTGGCTGTATTGAAATTCTAACCCGCGGCCCTTATCGGGCCGGGAGACAGTGTCAGGTGGGCAGTTTGACTGGGGCGGTCGCCTCCTAAAATGTAACGGAGGCGCCCAAAGGTTCCCTCAGAATGGTTGGAAATCATTCGCAGAGTGTAAAGGCACAAGGGAGCTTGACTGCGAGACCTACAAGTCGAGCAGGGACGAAAGTCGGGCTTAGTGATCCGGTGGTTCCGCATGGAAGGGCCATCGCTCAACGGATAAAAGCTACCCCGGGGATAACAGGCTTATCTCCCCCAAGAGTCCACATCGACGGGGAGGTTTGGCACCTCGATGTCGGCTCATCGCATCCTGGGGCTGTAGTCGGTCCCAAGGGTTGGGCTGTTCGCCCATTAAAGCGGTACGCGAGCTGGGTTCAGAACGTCGTGAGACAGTTCGGTCCCTATCCGTCGTGGGCGCAGGAAATTTGAGAGGAGCTGTCCTTAGTACGAGAGGACCGGGATGGACGCACCGCTGGTGTACCAGTTGTCTTGCCAAAGGCATAGCTGGGTAGCTATGTGCGGAAGGGATAAGTGCTGAAAGCATCTAAGCATGAAGCCCCCCTCAAGATGAGATTTCCCTGTTACTTTGTAACGTAAGATCCCTGAAAGATGATCAGGTTGATAGGTCAGAGGTGGAAGCGCGGTGACGTGTGGAGCTGACTGATACTAATCGATCGAGGACTTAACCTATTTAATGCGTTAAACAAAGTGAATTGAATTATACATCGTTATCTAGTTTTGAAGGAATATAGTATTCCTAATAACTTTATACAAAGTTAGAGGGTTTCGAGGAACAAACAGTTCAAGGAATCGATTGAGGAGACACCGGAGCGTACAGCCGTACGTGAGGATGTTGACGATTGAGATGACGCAGAAATGTGAAGTTCATCGGAAGCCGTAAACCATTTGTCTGGTGGCGATAGCGAAGAGGTCACACCCGTTCCCATGCCGAACACGGAAGTTAAGCTCTTCAGCGCCGATGGTAGTTGGGGGACTCCCCCTGTGAGAGTAGGACGTTGCCAGGCTTGTTGTTAATCCGCAGTAGCTCAGTGGTAGAGCTATCGGCTGTTAACCGATCGGTCGCAGGTTCGAATCCTGCCTGCGGAGCCAATGCTTCCATAGCTCAGTTGGTAGAGCACTTCCATGGTAAGGAAGAGGTCACCGGTTCGAGCCCGGTTGGAAGCTTAATATTCAAAAAAGAAAAATGCCTTAATGGCCCGTTGGTCAAGCGGTTAAGACACCGCCCTTTCACGGCGGTAACACGGGTTCGAATCCCGTACGGGTCACCATTTATTTTTATACATAATCTTGGAGGATTAGCTCAGCTGGGAGAGCACCTGCCTTACAAGCAGGGGGTCGGCGGTTCGATCCCGTCATCCTCCACCATTACGCCGGTGTAGCTCAATTGGTAGAGCAACTGACTTGTAATCAGTAGGTTGGGGGTTCAAGTCCTCTCGCCGGCACTGTTTTATAAATATGGAGGGGTAGCGAAGTGGCTAAACGCGGCGGACTGTAAATCCGCTCCTTAGGGTTCGGCAGTTCGAATCTGCCCCCCTCCACCATTTACATATAAAATGCAGATAAACGAAGGGAAAATGGAACTCCATTTCATCATTTGTTTATCTTTGATTTTGTTTAGAGAGTTTAGTGTGAATATTTCACTAAATAATGTTAATAATAAAGTATCTAATGAACTAACAAGTAAATTTCTATTGGGCTATAGCCAAGCGGTAAGGCAACGGACTTTGACTCCGTCATGCGTTGGTTCGAATCCAGCTAGCCCAGCCATTAGAGCCATTAGCTCAGTTGGTAGAGCATCTGACTTTTAATCAGAGGGTCGAAGGTTCGAGTCCTTCATGGCTCATCATTTGCGGAAGTAGTTCAGTGGTAGAACACCACCTTGCCAAGGTGGGGGTCGCGGGTTCGAATCCCGTCTTCCGCTCCATAGATTTTTATAATTGGGGCCTTAGCTCAGCTGGGAGAGCGCCTGCTTTGCACGCAGGAGGTCAGCGGTTCGATCCCGCTAGGCTCCACCAATACAATATATCAATAAAATGACACAACCATGGACGATTGTTTATGGTTTTTTTTTATTTTCTTTATTTTTAGTACAATTCACTTAAAATTAGCCCTTTCGTTTGTTACTTTTTGACTAATATGAAGATAAATCTTTCTTTTCATTTTCTATTTAAAAACAAATTAATAAAAATTCCCTACTCATCTCCAAAATTTGTTAAAATATTTTTATGTGCAATAAATGAAACCTTATGAAATGCTAATACGTATATAAAGAGACCCGCAGAGTGCGGAGGTATGTGAAAATGGAAACAATAGTAAAGAAGCGGATAAAACAGGTTAAAAAGGGCGATCAAAATGCATTTGCTGAAATCGTGGATTTGTATAAGGATAAGATCTATCAATTATGTTATCGTATGCTGGGAAACGCACATGAAGCAGAAGATATCGCACAGGAAGCCTTCATACGGGCGTATGTTAATATCCATACGTATGATATGAATAAAAAGTTTTCAACATGGTTATATCGAATCGCAACGAATCTTTCGATTGACCGTATACGGAAAAAGAAGCCGGATTATTACCTTGATGCAGAGGTTTCGGGAACAGATGGATTAACCATGTATTCTCAAATTGCTGCAGAGGCAGCTTTGCCTGAGGAAGAGCTGGAAACCATGGAGCTTCAGCAGACAATTCAAGCTGAAATTTTAAAGCTGCCCGATAAATATCGAACGGTTATTGTCTTAAAGTATATAGATGAGCTATCATTAATAGAAATAAGTGAAATCCTTGATATTCCGATAGGTACTGTTAAAACCAGGATTCACAGGGGGAGAGAAGCCCTCCGAAAGCAATTAAGGCATTTATAATGAGGTGAGAAATATGAGCTGTTCTTCTGAAATTGTGCAGCTTTTGCATAAATATTTGGATCATGAACTAACAAGTGATGAAGAAAAACAGGTGAAAGACCATCTTCATACATGCAAGGAGTGCTTTCAACATTTTCATGAACTAGAAAAAGCTATCGCACTAGTCCAAAGTACATCCCATATTGAAGCTCCTAAAGATTTCACACAAGCCGTTATGAATAGACTTCCAAAAGAAAAGCGAACTGTTTCTTGGAATCGTTGGATGAAGGGTCACCCACTATTAGCAGCGGCATCTTTATTTGTTCTTCTTATGGCAGGAAGTTTATTTTCTGCATGGAATGAAGATCAGCAATTTAGTGTCTCAAAGCACTCAGACTTAGTTGTAGAGAACAGTAAGGTCACTGTACCGAAGGGAGAAGTTATAAAAGGAGATGTCACTGTTAAAAACGGAACATTAGTGATTGAGGGTACAATTGAAGGAAATGTCACTGTCATTAATGGAGAGAAATACCTCGCATCTGCAGGCCAAGTGACCGGCGAGATAGAGGAAGTGGATCAGATGTTTGAGTGGTTATGGTACCATATAAAAAACCTCTCTCAGGATGTTGTCAGTGTTTTTGATTAAACATAAGGTCATCATTATGGTGGCCTTTTTACATTTCTATTCAAGAAATGATATAATACTATCGTTATTAGAATCCTTTATTTCAGTTTAGTTTAGTAAGGGGAAAAACTTCGCTGATGATAAAAATTAAATAAACGAGATTTTACCTATAAAAGAGTGAAATACATGGAGGACGAGTGAATGGGATATGAGGATATACCAATATTGCATTACCTCGGCATAGCTGTTGATATTCTCCTTGTTTGGTATGTTATCTATAAATTGATTATGGTCATAAGGGGAACAAAGGCAGTACAGCTATTAAAAGGAATTACAGTGATAATTGTAGTCCGCATGTTAAGCCAATATCTAGGTTTAAACACCTTGCAGTGGTTAATGGACCAAGCCTTAACATGGGGGTTTTTAGCCATTATTATCATTTTCCAGCCAGAGCTGCGCAGAGCCTTAGAACAGCTAGGAAGAGGACGTTTATTTTCTAGAGGCAGTCTGCCTGGAGAGGACGATCCTGAAATAACCGTTGAGGCAATTGTAAAGGCAACAGACTATATGGCAAAGCGTCGCATTGGTGCGTTAATGTCCATAGAAAAAGAAACAGGCATGAGTGATTACATAGAAACGGGAATAGCCTTAAATTCGATGATTTCTTCTGAATTATTAATCAATATCTTTATCCCGAATACACCGCTTCATGATGGAGCGGTTATTATCCAAAAGAATCAAATTGCTGCAGCCGCTTGCTATCTGCCTCTCTCAGAAAGCCCGTTTATTTCTAAGGAGCTCGGGACGCGGCATAGGGCAGCATTAGGGATAAGTGAGGTTACAGACAGTTTAACCATTATCGTGTCTGAAGAGACTGGAAGTGTCTCTGTAGCACGAAATAGTGAGCTTTATCGAAACTTGACTCAAGATGAACTAAGAGAGATTCTTCAAAAAGAGTTAATGGTTGCATCAAAACCTGCTTCCTCAAACCGCTGGCAATGGAGGGGAAAAAATAATGGATAAGCTAATGAATAACCATTGGGTAATGAGGGTTATTGCTTTATTCATGGCCTTAATGTTATATGCTTCAGTCAATATTGAATCAGGCAATACAGTTAATAATAATTCATCATCTCCTTTGTCCTTTTCGCCTGATGCAGACAAGACGACTGTCACAGATGTCCCTGTTACAACATATTTTGATCAAGAAAACCTTGTTGTTACAGGTGTTCCTGAATCAGTTGAAGTGAATTTAGAAGGAGCAACAGGCACCTTAACGAAGGCGAGTAAGCTTAGGGATTTTGAAGTATATGCAGACTTATCGAAGTTATCAATTGGAACTCATAAAGTGAAGCTAGGCATAAAAAATCTTTCTGAGGACCTGGAGGCAAAAATTGACCCTTCTGTTATTGATGTATCAATTGAAGAGAAGGTGACGAAGGATTTTCAAGTAGAAGTCGATTTTTTGAATGAAGATAAGCTTGAAGAAGGCTATACACCCGACCAGCCAATTGTCAATCCAAACAGCGTTCGGGTGACAGCATCAAAAGAAGTCATTGAGCAAATTTCAAGTGTAAAAGCAGTCGTAAACTTAGAAGATGCAGAAGAAACCGTTAATGAGGAATCACGAATTACGATCTATGACAGTGATGGAAATGTCATACCTGTAGAAGTAGAACCGACCGTTGTTGATGTAACAGTTCCTATTAAAAGCCCAAGTAAAGTATTGCCATTTAAAATTGTCAGGGAAGGTGAGCTTGAAAAAGGCTTAAGTATTTCAAGCATCGAACCGGAACCTAAGGAAGTTACCGTTTTTGGCCCTAATGATGTATTAGAGGAACTGGAATTCATAGATGGGGTTACAGTCGATCTTAGCAAAATTAAAAAGGATACTGTTTTAGAAGTACCTATTCCAATACCAGAAGGGATTAATAAAGTAAATCCTGAAAAAATCAAAATCAATATAGACGTCGCTGAGCAAGAGGAAAAAACCTTTGAAAATCAATCAGTGAAAGCAGTTGGTTTATCTGAAGGCATGGACGTTGAGATGGTTGATCCAGAGTCAGGAACACTTGATGTTAAGATATTCGGAGCACCGGATGTGATTAAAGACGTTAATTCTTCTGATATAGAATTATATATAAACCTTTCAGATCTAAGTGAAGGTGAACATGAAGTACCTGTTGAGGTGAATGGCCCACAAAATATAACATGGTCATTAGAACAAGCAAAAGTAAAAGTGAAAATTTCTTCAGCCTCTTAAGGCGGAATAAATAAAGGAGCGAAACCAATGGGAAAGTATTTTGGTACAGACGGAGTACGAGGAGTAGCAAATAGTGAATTAACACCTGAGCTGGCCTTTAAAATCGGGAGATGCGGCGGGTATGTTTTAACAAAGGATACAGAAAGACCAAAAGTATTAATTGGTCGTGACACTCGTATTTCAGGTCATATGCTGGAAGGTGCTCTTGTAGCAGGTCTCCTATCAATTGGTGCTGAAGTTATGCGCTTAGGAGTAATCTCAACTCCAGGTGTCGCTTATTTAACAAAGGCACTGGGAGCTCAAGCAGGAGTCATGATTTCTGCTTCACATAATCCTGTTCAAGATAATGGCATTAAGTATTTTGGCCCAGATGGATTTAAGCTATCAGATGAGCAGGAGTATGAAATTGAAAACTTAATGGACCAAGAGGTTGATACACTGCCAAGACCAGTAGGACAACACCTAGGACAAGTTAATGATTATTTCGAAGGTGGACAAAAATACCTTCAATTCCTGAAACAAACAGTTGATGAAGACTTTACGGGAATTCATGTTGCATTGGATTGTGCACATGGGGCAACGTCGTCACTTGCTACACATCTGTTCGCTGACTTGGATGCAGACGTTTCAACGATGGGTACCTCTCCAAATGGATTAAATATCAATGACGGTGTAGGTTCGACACATCCAGAAGCATTAGCAGCTTTTGTTAAGGAGAAAAATGCGGATATCGGCCTTGCATTTGATGGTGATGGTGATCGTTTGATTGCTGTTGATGAAAATGGGGACATCGTTGATGGTGATCAAATTATGTATATTTGTGCTAAATTCCTTAAAAGTGAAGGAAGACTTAAGAAAAATACAGTTGTTTCTACCGTTATGAGTAACCTCGGCTTTTACAAAGGGCTTGAGGAGCATGAAATTAACAGTATCCCAACTGCTGTTGGTGACCGCTATGTTGTAGAGGAAATGAAGAAAAATGACTATAACCTTGGTGGAGAGCAATCAGGACATATTATTTTCCTTGATTACAATACAACTGGTGACGGATTGCTTACAGGCTTGCAAATAGTCAACATCATGAAGCTAACAGGCAAGAAGCTTTCAGAGCTTGCGAGTGAAATGACAAAGTATCCTCAATTGCTAATCAATGTAAAAGTAACAGATAAACATCATGTAACAGAAAATGAAAAAGTAAAAGAAGTTATTTCTGCAGTGGAGTCAGAAATGAATGGAAATGGCCGCATCCTTGTTCGACCATCAGGTACAGAACCTTTAGTCCGTGTAATGGCTGAAGCACCGACAGAAGAGCTATGCCGTGAATATGTTGAGCGGATTGTAGAGGTTGTAAAACAAGAAATGGGTATGGAGTAATATGACAAAACAGAGGCAGGGAAACCTGCCTTTTTTAATAACATGAAGGCATTTTCATACATAGTATAATTTATACCATTTGATGCAGAATGGTTAGGTTGCAACAAGTTTTTGATTGACGGTTTTTTTCATGTGTTGTATGATTGGTTTTGTATTTTTATTTTGATAGAAAGGAGCATTAAAGAGAATTATTTATTTTTTAAAGCGCCTGAACTAAGCTGGACGAAAAGAGCTTAGTTGACGAGGATGGAGGTTATCGAAAATTCGGCGGATGCCTCCCGGTTGTTTTAGGTTACAGCCGAAAGTTTTTCTTTAAAACAAAGAGGCAACTTTTTGTACAAAGGGAAAAACGTAGCCTTCCAAAAATATATAAAACATGTGTGAGGGGACAGTGAATGTCTCCGAAAAAACGGCTTCCTGTCCCTGGTTACACACTATGGGAGGAAACAAATAATATGTGCGGAATCGTAGGTTATATTGGACAGCAAGATGCAAAGGAAATTTTATTAAAGGGATTAGAAAAACTAGAATACCGTGGATATGACTCTGCTGGTATTGCAGCCATGAACGAAGATGGTGTGCATATCTTTAAAGAAAAAGGCCGTATTGCCGAGCTGCGTGAAAGTGTTGATGAAAAGGTACAAGCATCAACAGGGATTGGTCATACAAGATGGGCAACACATGGTGTACCAAGCCGTGTGAATGCACATCCACATCAAAGCACAACAAGCAGATTTACACTTGTGCATAATGGCGTTATCGAAAACTATGCAATTTTAAAACGTGAATATTTACAAGATGTTCAATTAAAAAGTGATACAGATACAGAAGTAATCGTTCAAGTAATCGAAAAATTTGTAGCAGAAGGATTAGAGGTTGAACAAGCGTTCCGTCAAACGTTATCAATCTTAAAAGGTTCATATGCAATCGCATTATTAGATGAGCAAAATCCAAATTTAATTTATGTTGCAAAAAACAAAAGCCCGCTTCTAGTTGGATTAGGTGATGGCAGCTTTAACGTTGTTGCATCAGATGCAATGGCAATGCTGCAGGTTACTGATCAGTACGTAGAGATTATGGATAAAGAAATGGTTCTTGTTGAACGTGAATCTGTAACGATTCAAGACTTACAAGGAAACGTGATTGAACGTGCACCTTATAAAGCTGAGCTTGATGCTAGCGATATTGAAAAGGGCACATATCCTCACTACATGTTAAAAGAAATTGATGAACAGCCTTTAGTAACAAGAAGAATTATCGAAAAATACCGCAATGAAGATGGCAGCTTAACAATCGACAAGGATATTGTTAATGCTGTGAATGCTGCAGATCGTATTTACATCATTGCTGCAGGAACAAGCTATCATGCTGGATTAATCGGCAAGCAATTTATTGAAAAGTGGGCGAAAACGCCTGTTGAAGTTCACATCGCAAGTGAATTCTCATACAATATGCCATTGCTTTCGGCTAACCCATTATTTATCTTTATTTCACAAAGTGGTGAAACAGCAGATAGCCGTGCCGTTCTTGTTCAAATTAAAGAGCTTGGACATAAAGCATTAACAATCACAAATGTTCCAGGATCAACATTATCTCGTGAAGCAGATTATACTCTGTTATTACACGCTGGTCCTGAAATTGCAGTTGCTTCTACAAAAGCATATACAGCACAATTAGCGGTACTATCTATTCTTGCCGCTGTTGCAGCAAATGCAAAAGGATATTCTTTAGAATTTGATTTAACAAAAGAGCTTGGTATTATTGCAAACGCGATGGAAGTTCTTTGTGATCAAAAAGAAGAAATGGAAGCAATCGCACGCGAATATTTATCAACAACACGCAACGCCTTCTTTATTGGCCGTTCTGTCGACTACTATGTTGGCCTTGAAGGTGCATTAAAACTAAAAGAAATCTCATACATTCAAGCAGAAGGCTTTGCAGGCGGAGAGCTTAAGCACGGTACAATCGCCTTAATCGAAGATGGTACACCGATCATTGCATTAGCTACTCAAGAGCATGTAAACCTAAGCATTCGCGGTAATGTAAAAGAAGTTGTAGCACGCGGAGCAAACCCATGCATCATCTCCATGAAAGGCCTTGAAGAAGAAGACGACCGTTTCGTCCTTCCAAGCGTTCATGAACAGCTTTCAGCATTAGTTGCAGTCGTTCCGTTACAATTAATTTCTTATTACGCTGCCCTACATCGCGGTTGTGATGTTGATAAGCCAAGAAATCTTGCAAAGAGTGTGACGGTGGAGTAAGAATTTTAGGGAGTTTTATAAAAAGTGTGAGTTTAAAATAAAGTCGCGACGTTTGTAAAAAAGTTACGAAGCTTTACCCCTTTGGATATGATTATCTAAAGGGGTGTTTTTTGTGTCTAAAAGAAAAAGAAATTCAAAAATTGAGAAGTGGATTCAAGCAGGGCGAGACTCAGGAATTGGTGTAGCTTATAAATCATGGCTAAAGATTCTAGAAGTATCCTCAAAAGGTCGCTCTACGTATTTTGTTTCTCTGCTAATTGCATTAATGCACCAAAATATTGTGATGCTGTTGTGAAACAAATAAAAGCAATCAGCTCACTTATTTCTGCATCTGTTAAATACTCTTTTAAAACTTCTGTTACATTTGGAGAAGTTTGTCCTTTGCTTATGAGAAAGGCTTCAGCAAACCCGGTACATATTGCCGTTTTTTCATCGTAATCAATCGGATTTGGTTTTCCTTTTGCTTTGCAATAAAGGCAGCCATTTTTTTGTGCAAGTGTACGTCGAACTTCTTCTTTTAGCTTCGCTGATAGTTGTCCATCTTTTTCCAGCTCATCACCAAGATTATTCCAGTATTTTAGAATTAACTCATTATATCCTAGTAATTGTTGAAATGGTGTGTCTCCTCTTTCATGAAATGGAATCAGTGTCATTATCATCCCTCCCACGAATATTGTAAAATAAAGAAAAAATGTTTTACATATCGGATGAAAGGTATTTATAGTGAATTAATTTCAGATTAGAAAGGGATTTTAGTAAATGGACTTCATTGATGAAATGATTGTAAAAGAATTGATAGAAGATAGTCGCTTATCGATGAGTGAATTGGGGAGACGTATTCATTTATCTGCACCAGCTACAAGAGAACGTGTTCGACAATTAGAAGATCAAGGAATTATCAAACGTTATTCGATTGAACTCAATGTGAAAAAACTAGGATTTCCAATTGAAGCAATAATCGAGGCAACAATCAAAAATAATCTGTATGAGGATTTTAAAAAGAAAATATGTCACAACTCAAATGTTGAATTTTGTTATAGAATTGCTGGTAATGCATGCTTTATGTTAAAAGTTCATTTCCAATCATTTGACCATGCCGAGCAATTTATTGATGGATTACAGTCGTTAGCACATACAAAAACAAATTTTATTTTTTCAAAAATTATTTAAAACAAGAGCGCTTAAATGTTGTTTCAAGAGAAAAAACTACGGAATCGAATACCAGATTAACGTTTGAAATTGGTGAAAAAATGTTAGGAGTAACTTTTAAAAAAAGGAAGGAAATTTACAAAAAATATAGAATATTATAATAAGTTTAATTTCTATAGTAGATTCCAAGATTCTGTATTCTAATCTTTACTTCGTTTTATTATGTTATTGGATTAGGGGGAGAAGATATGCGATTCATTAGGCAAACTGGGGTATATGAAAATATACAAAAAAAACGGTGGGAGTACTGGGTTGTATATGACGATAACATACTAATTATGGTATCTTGGTTAAGTTGGAATGCTAGCACAAAAGAGTATAAAACATGGGAATCACAAGTTATGAGCAATGCAAGTTAATTGCCGAGAGTACCCCTTCTTAAAGCGATGAGAGTCGGTAAGGAGCGGGGAAATCGGCTTTTTTTAAAAGGAAAGTATTAATTTTAACCTAGTTTTAGTGTCTAGCTCCAGCGCCTAGCCCTAGGCTGAGCAAGGCGCTTGCGCATTTCTTATTACTGTAGATAATCGGGAGCGGCAATGTATGTAAGGTGAATTTTGCCTAATCAGACGTTGACTGAGTTTATAATCGATAAAATACAAAACAAAAAGCCAAACCCTTTATAATCATAGGGGTTTGGCTAATAGGAAGCTTTTTAAAATTACAATCTATTTTAGATACCGGGAAATTAATTTTAATTCATTGAGATCCAGACACTCTTCACTTCTGTATAGTTATTAAGTGCATAGGAGCCCATTTCACGACCGATACCCGATTGTTTATATCCGCCGAACGGAGATGCAGCATCAAAAGCATTGTAGCAGTTAACCCAAACAGTTCCTGCACGCAGCTTGTTGGCGATATAGTGTGCTTTGGCCACATCCTGTGTCCACACACCAGCTGCAAGTCCATATTCACTATTGTTAGCACGATCAATTAATTCATCTAAATCCTCATATGGCATAGCTGATATTACCGGTCCAAAGATTTCTTCCTTTGCAATGGTCATTTCATCTCTCACATCTGCGAAGATCGTAGGGGAGACGAAGTAACCTTGTTCTTGCGGCTTATTTCCTCCTGCTACAAGTTGGGCACCTTCATTTAATCCTTTCTCAATATAGCCAAGCACACGATTTTGCTGTTCAGCAGAAACAAGTGGACCAATTTCTGTATCAGCATGGATTCCGGCACCTTGTTTAATTTTATTTGCATGGGAAGCCATATCAGCTACTACATTATCAAATTGCTTCTTCTGAATAAATACACGGGAACCTGCACAACAAACCTGACCTTGATTGAACATAACACCGTTAAGTGCACCTGGGATCGCTTTAGTTAAATCGGCATCAGGCAGAATGATGTTCGGTGACTTGCCGCCAAGTTCAAGTGTAACCCGCTTCAGTGTTTTGGAAGCATTAGACATGATTTGCTTCCCTACTTCAGTGGAACCAGTGAAAGCAATCTTATCAACTAATGGGTGGTCAACTAGCGGCTGACCTGCTGTTTCTCCAAACCCAGGCACAATATTTACCACACCAGGCGGGAAACCTGCTTCTTCTAGTAATTCAGCTAAATATAAAGCTGATAAAGGTGTTTGTTCAGCTGGTTTTAGTACAACTGTACAGCCAGTTGCCAGAGCAGCTCCAAGCTTCCACATTGCCATAAGTAAAGGGAAGTTCCAAGGGATAATTTGTCCAACTACTCCTACAGCCTCATGGCGTGTATAGTTAAAGAATGGTCCATTAACAGGTATAGTTTGTCCAACAATCTTGGTAGACCAGCCTGCATAATAACGCATATGTTCAATTGCCAAAGGAATGTCTGCATTGGTCGTTTCACGAATTGGCTTACCATTATCTAACGTTTCTAACTGAGCAAGTTCCTGACTGTTTTCTTCCATTAGATCAGCAAGCTTATACATAAGACGGCTTCGATCAGAAGCACTCATTTTGGACCATGGTCCTTCATCAAAGGCTTTACGGGCAGCTTTTACAGCCAGATCAATATCTTCTACACCTGCTTCATACACACTGGCTAATACTTCTCCAGTAGCCGGATTGTAAGTATCAAAAGTTTTTTGCGATTTGCTTTCTACAAATTCACCATTAATATAAAGCTTTTTCTTTCCGCTCAAAAACCTATCTACCTTTTCATTTAGACCTGCTGTTATTTGACTCATAAAACCCTCCTCAAAAATAGTAATCTATGTATTTCGTGATGTTTGAAAATGATTAATGCGCTTACATAAATATATTAACATTATAAAAAATGGAAAATCAAATAGAAACCTAAATAATCTTCTGACAAAATAAGACATAAATCTTCATTATCTTTATCTAACCGTTTTAAAGCAGATAGAAAGTAATTATAAAATGATTAGGAGAAACATTGTTTATCAGTGCATTCTTTAGAGACATTTCTAGCAAATTATTAAAAGCTTCTAAATGACATCAACTGTAAACAAAATTGAGCCATCTCTCTTTTGCTGTTACTTATTTTCGCTAAAAGGTAAAAAAGCAATATATGTCAAAAAAGGCAATGTAAACTTTTGATATCTTACTTATAAGGAGGTACAAGAAATGAGCTACAGTCCCATTATTCAAAAGACGATTGAGTATATAGAAGAGAATTTACATGAAGAGCTATCTTTAGAAAGCATTGCTCAGTTTGCCGGCTTTTCAAAGTATCATTATCATCGGATTTTTCAAAAAGAGGTTGGCGTCACAGCTTCTGAATATATCCGATACAGAAGAATTGCGAATTCAGCTAACATGCTCCTTTATACAGATGAAAAGATAATTGATATTGCCATCTATTATCGCTTTGAAACACAAGAATCATTTACTCGCTCATTTAAAAAATATTATCAATTACCGCCAGGAAAATACCGCAAAATCATGGGGAGATTAACATTCCAAAGGGAGGAAATCATAATGAAAAATGAACAGTTATTAAAAGGGTGGAAACTAAGTGGAAGTCATCCATTTAACTATCAGATGGGTATTGATCGCGAAATTTTCCATAAAGGAAAAGCATCTGGATTCTTAACTTCTGTTACTGTCCAATCTCATGGCGAATTTGCAACAATGATGCAGGAGTTTAAAGCAGATAAGTACCTGGGCAAAAGATTAAAGCTTTCTGGATTTTTGAAATCGGAAAATGTGGATGGTTTTTGTGGATTTTGGATGCGGGTAGATGACGCCCTTCATGATGTGCTGCAATTTGATAATATGGGTGACCGCCCGATTGTAGGAAGTACAGAGTGGAATCATTATCACATTGTTTTAGATGTACCCGAAAATAGTGCGGTCATTGCGTTTGGCGTTTTGCTATCAGGTAATGGGCAAGTATGGATTGATGAACTAAAATTTGAGGAAGTAGATAAGCAAACACCAACAACGAATATTGATATCTCGGGAGATTTATTAGATGAGCCTACAAATTTATCTTTTGAAGAGTGGGAGTAGTACTTCCATATTGAGTACACTTTAGCCATAAAGTATGGTTATGAAATATAATAAAAGATCAATATTTTATTAATTCCTCTTGTTCCCTTACCATGAATGTAATGAAACAAAAATTTCATAGGAGGGGTAACATGTTTGGACAAAATTATGATGTTGTAGTGGTTGGGGCAGGAAATGCTGCTTTATGTGCGGCGATTGCGGCAAGGGAAAAGGGTGCTAAGGTTCTTGTTTTAGAGCGGGGGCCTATTGAAAAACGTGGGGGAAATTCATTTTTTACAGACGGAGCGATTCGGGTCGCCTACAATAATTTGGATGAAATTCGAAAGATCATCCCTGACATCACAGAAGAAGAAGCAGAGAGAATTGTGATGCCTGAATATACACAAGCTGATTTTTATGATGACCTCATGCGGGTAACGGAAGGAAAAAGTGATTCTAAATTAGCGAATCAGCTGATTGCAAAATCGTATGAAACGATTATATGGATGCGTGATCAAGGTATTGAATTTGAATTGAATGTTGAAAATCAATCCTTTGAGCAGGCTGGTAAACGTCATTTTTGGGGCGGACTCCCAATTAAAACAAAAGACAAGGGTGTTGGTTTGATAAAAAGTCTTTTTAAAAGAGCGGAAGATATCGGTGTCGACATCTGGTATGATTCACGTGCCATTGAGTTAGTTATGAATCAGGATTATATTAACGGCATTAAAGTGGAAAAGGATCAAAAATTAATAACGATCCATACTACAAGTGTCATTTTAGCATGCGGAAGCTTTGAAGCGAACAAGAAAATGCGAAGTGAGCATCTTGGAGAAGAATGGGAAGCGGCGATTGTAAGGGGGACAGAATTCAATACTGGAGATGGAATTACAATGGCTATAGCAGTCGGCGCACAAAAATATGGTGAGTTTGGATGGACTGGTTGCCACTCCATCGGTACAGATTATAACGCTCCTAAGTTTGGTGACTTTAACAAGCCTGGTGATATCTTTAAAAAATCCTCATTTCCACTTGGTCTTTTGATTAACAAGGATGGAAACCGGTTTGTTGATGAAGGGGCTGACTTTCGGAATTACACCTATGCCAAATATGGTCGCGAAGTTTTAAAACAGCCGGGTCAGGTTGCTTTTCAGCTCTTTGACGCTCAAGTACGCCCTATGCTGCGAAAAGAATATAATCTTGAGGAAGCTACTTATTATAAAGCGAAAAGCCTTGAAGAGTTAGCCGAATTGATGGCAGTAGATAAAGCTCAATTTTTAAAAACGATATCAGAATATAATGCTGCTGTTCAAGAAGGTGAGTATAACCCAACAGTGAAGGACGGAAAGGGTACAGTTGGTATTACTCCTCCTAAGACAAACTGGGCATTACGAATCCACCAAGCTCCTTATTATGCCTACCCGGTAACCTGTGGTATTACCTTTGCTTTTGGCGGGTTACAGGTTAATACAGAAGGAGCCGTTTTAAACAAAGAAGGAAATTCGATTGCAGGGCTTTATGCTGCAGGTGAAATGGTTGGAGGGATCTTCTACAAAAATTATCCAGGCGGTTCTGGGTTAATGTCAGGAGCTGTTTTTGGTAAATTAGCAGGAACAGCTGCGGTACAATACACACTAGAGAAAATGGGGACTTCAAAACTCTAAAACGAAAGAGGCAGTTTCAAAGCAATAGGTACGACCCATTCTGACATAATATAGGATCTTGATTGTTAGAAGTTCTATATATTAGTGTTTGTTGGAAAGGGGAGCCCCTTTTAGCCTTATATTACTGCTTATAAAATTCTTGAACTGTGGATAAGCGCTTCGACATCCAGCTCCAGCGCCTAGCCCCTCTAGGGTCTAGCCAATTTAGAATTGAAGGCAAAGAGCGCCTTCTATTCTAAATTGTCTTATTTGCCCTAGGCTGAACAAGGCGCTTGCGCTTTTGTTTCTATCCTTTAAATTCATGTTCAACAAAATCAACAAATGCCTTAACGATGTTTAATTTCAATGAATCCTGATGGTAATACATCCATGTTTTACGGGAGATCGGTTTTCCGTCAACCGTTTTAATATCGGTGCGGAAAACATCCTGGCGATCATTTAAAATCATGCTTGGGAGGATGCCATAGCCTAGTCCGTTTATCACCATCTTTTTGCAGGTGTCTGCTTTATCGACTTCGATGCTGATAAGGGGTGGCTGGGTAAAATGCTCAGACCACCAATGATCAATCAAATTCTTTAACAATGGGTCAGTATGGTAAACGATTCGCGGCAGATTTGGAAGGTTTTGTATATCGATCTTATGCTTCGAAGCGATGCAAATGGTCTCTTCAAATAATAAATGCCGTTGATCCTTCCAACTGAAGTCCCCTTTAATAATGCCAATATGAACATCTTGATTGTGAATTAAATGAGCAATATCACTGCTAAAGCCTGTTGTGACTTTAAATTCAATATCAGGGTACTTTTCTTTAAAAAGCTTTAAAAGGTTGGGAAGCATGTAATCAGTAAAAAAGTTAGATACGCCCAATCGTAATGTGCCAGTTATATTATTTTCCATATTTAGGACGTTTTCTTTTATTTTTTGGATGTTTAATAGCATTTCATGTGCACTTTTTGCTAAATACTCCCCTTGGGGTGTAAATTGTACTCCACGTCTTCCTCTATTTACGATTTTTACACCAAATTCCTTTTCTAATTGTTGTAAACGATTTGTCAATGCCGGCTGAGAAATATACAAATGCTGAGCAGCCTTTGTAATGTTTTTTTCGTTATAGAGGGTTTGTAAAACCAGCCAGTCTCGTTCATCCAACAGAAAAACCTCCCCTTTAGCTATTAAGATTATTTATGGATAACGATAATTATTTAATATTTTATTTATCTCTGAAATTATACTATATTTGAGATAACGAATAAAGATTCTTATTGAATGAGCTGTTGATAAGTAAATAGAAAGAAGGATCTAAGATGAAAAAAACAATGGGGTTTCTTCCATATGTATGGTTTGTAATACTAAGTGGAGCAGGGGGATTTTTGCTCTCTTTAACAGGTCTCCCGATTGGATGGATGATTGGGACACTCCTTACAGCAGCTTTTCTATCTATTTTGCATCCGAGGGTTTTACGTGTACCTGCTAATGAGAAAGGTATTCAAAAACAATGGTTATATATTGGGCAGTGTATGTTAGGAATCGAGTTAGGTCAGAAAGTAAATCGTTCAGTTGTAAGCATTTTTTATGAGAATTGGTCAATTATAACGATTATGCTTATACTATCTGTCGTTTTTTCTTTACTCTCGGGACTTATTTTATGGAAGTGGAGCAAGTTAGATATGTTAACTAGCTTTTTTGCTACTGCACCTGGAGGTCTTTCTTCCATACCTGGGATTGCAGAAGATGTTGGAGCTAACACAGGCATTGTGAGTATTATTCAGGCCATGCGTGTATTCCTGGTAATTATAACGGTCCCTGTTATGATGTCCTTTTTGTATGACCATTCTGAGATTCATGTATTTACCGATACGGCTGCTGCTGAACTAACAAAATTTGAATTTAACCAGCTTGCTATTACAAGCTTGTTTGTGTTTGCAGCTTGGATTGGTCATTATATAGGAAAGCTTCTAAAATTTCCGGCTCCTTGGCTAATTGGAAGTATGATTGGTGTTGCTGCGGTCAATTCCATTATCACTTTATTGACAAATAGTAATTTAGTAGCCTGGTGGCCACAAAGCCTCATTATCTTATCACAAATATTTATCGGAGCTAGCATCGGGTCTCGTTTTCATAAAAAAATGTTTATCGGAATAAATAGAACATTGTTTATTTCAACATTAAGTACAATAGGTTTAATTATGTCTATGTTTCTATGTGCCTATTTTGTTTCGCTGGTAACTAATCTATCATTCCTTACTGCAGGATTGGCATTTGCACCTGGTGGCATTGCGGAGATGACAACTACTGCTTTTGTTATGAAGGGTGACTTCACATTTGTCGTAACCGTACAAGTGCTTAGAATAGTTGCCGTTTGTTTAATTCTCCCTCCTTTCTTCAGATTTTTATACTACATGGAGTTGAAAAAGAAGGAACATTCATATCAATCAGCATAGTTTTGTGGTTTTCAATTCTTCATAAAAAAATTATAATGATTTAAATATTAATTTTTATAGTTGGCGGGAAAATAAAACTAAGGGTGATCACCGTGTGTGCTTTTAACCATGATAAAGAAAAAAAGACGCAAGAAACATATTCCTATCAGATAAAATCAAATGATAGGGCAGAGGAAAAAGATATTGAAAGATTAGCACTTAAAATCAAAGAAATTATCGAAGATTCCTCATGTGATGAAAAAGATGTAGTTTTTTTATGCATAGGATCTGATCGTTATGTGGGCGACTCTTTAGGTCCCTTAGTAGGGACAATGCTTAAAGAAAACAAAGTTCCTTTTCGTGTTTACGGAACGCTAGAAGAACCCGTACATGCATTTAATTTAAAAGGGATCGTAAAAGAGATTAAGAAGCAATTTAAAAAGTCGCTTATTTTTAGCATTGATGCCGCGATTGGCAAGGAAAATCATGTAGGTTATGTCCTATTTAAAGAAGGGCCATTACTTCCAGGAAAAGCAGTCGAAAAGATGCTTCCTGAGGTAGGGGATTATCATTTCGTAGGGATTGTTAATTATATAGATCCTTTACCAACTTCTCAATTTTTAAATGATACCCGTTTGTTCACCGTCATGAATCTCGCAAAAACAATTGTGAAGGTCATTGTAGAGGTTAGTGACCATTTATCAAAGGATAAAGAGAGCTAAACTATTTATAAAGGGCTGTCTAAAAACTAGAGGTTTTAGACAGCCCCTGTCTTATTTTATCATATCAAAATTTATATATTTTCTTAACATAACTTGAGTTTCTGAATCTAGCTCCAGGCGCCATCGGCGAAGCACTGGACGTGCAAGTGCAGTTAAGAGATAAGGACGTCGCGTTTTTAACTGCCTCTAGGGTCTAGCCAAACAGGAATTGAAGGTAAAGAACACCTTCTATTCCTGTTCGTCTTATGCTTGTCGCCGAATGCTTAGCGCCTTGCGCTTTTTTTATCAGATCCTAACTTATAGCACTTGTTATAAAAGCAACAGCAATGATGACTAACGAACAGAGAAGAGTCCATTTAAACGCATATCGTTGGAATTCGCCGATATCTGTTTTAACCATTCCTACTAGTAAAAGAGTGGAAGCAACAAGCGGACTTAAAAAATGCACAGGCTGCCCTAATACAGATGCTCTGGCAATTTCTAAGGGGCTTACCCCATATGCTGCTCCTGCTTCAGCTAGAATAGGCAGCACACCAAAGTAATAAGCATCATTGGATAAAACGAACGTAAATGGCATGCTTGTTAAGGCAACAACTAAAGGGAAGAAGGAACCTACAGACTCTGGGATGATCGAGACTAAGGCATTTGAAATAGCGTCGACCATTTTTGTTCCTGAAAAAATTCCTGAGAAGATACCTGCAGCAAACACTAGGATAACAACCGTTAATGCATTTGGTGCATGAGCTAAAATTCGTTCTTTTTGTTCTTCTAAGTTTGGATAGTTAATCATGGCAGCGATTACAAATCCGATTAGAAATAAGACTGGGGCGGATATTAACCCCATAACTAACACGGCCATAACGGCTAATGTTAATAAGAGATTTATCCATCTTAGTTTTGGACGTTTCGTATCTTCTTGCAGGGAATAAGCTGCAGCTGCTTCGCTTAGATCCAGCGATTCAGGTGAAATTTCTTCAACATTAATCACACCAATTCGTGCTCTTTCTTTCTTTCCAAGAACAAAGGCAATAAATAAAATACATCCCATCCCTGATAGCATTGTTGGTAATAGTGGGAGGAAAAATTCATTCGCATCAAGACCTAAAGAGGCAATTGCTCTAGTTGACGGCCCTCCCCAAGGTGTCATCCCGCTCATAATGCTGACTGACAGCAAAGAAATCGTTGCGAGAATAAGCGGATTCATCCCAATTCGAAGATAAAGGGCAAGCATGGCTGAAATTGTGATCATATGAGTTGTCGTTCCATCACCATCTAGGGCAACAGTCATGGCGATGAGCGCTGTTCCAATTGCAATTTTAAGAGGATCACCTTTTACAAACTTCATCATTTGATTAATTAATGGATCGAATAAGCCTGCATCAATTAAAATGCCAAAAAACAAAATAGCGAATAATAGTAAGGCGGCTGAAGGAGCAACTTCCTTTAGTCCATCTAGCATCATTTTCCCCAGCTCTAAGCCAAACCCGCCAATAATGGCAAAGACGATTGGCACAATAACAAGCGCTGTAACAGGCGATAATTTTTTGGCCATAATCAAATACGTAAAAACGACAACCATTGAAATTCCTAAAAAAGTAAGAATAAGAATCCCTCCTAGTAAAGAAATCGCTTTCAAAAACAATGAAATGGTATTTTAATAAAAATAGAGTCCGGAGTTACCTAATCGATCAGTTCCAGATTTAATATTTCGTGTTTTTAGAATATTACAAACGATAAGATAAGTAAAATATATATTTTTTAAGGGATTTATAAAAAAAAATTTATAATCTAGAAGTTAAGAGGAATTGTGATGATTCCTCTCTTTTAAAAAGTATAAATTTTTACTTAGTTTTAGTGTTTAGCTCCAGCTCCTAGCCCCTCTAGGGTCTAGTTACTCATGAATTGAAGGCAAAGTACGCCTTCTATTCATGACGTCTTATTCTCCCTAGGCTGAGAGGCTCTTGTGCTTTTCTTATAGTATCGCTGTCAGCTTAGCGCTCCTTTATATATTGGGATGTTCATTTAAAAAATCGATGAAGTTTTTAACCGTTGATAGTTTTAATGAATCTTGATTATACATTAACCATGTAGATCTAAATACTGGTTCCCCATTGTTATAAAATAATTCTTTGATTTGCAGGTTATCTGAAGGTTGTAAACAAATTTGAGGCACAATGGCGATCCCTAAATCATTTTTCACCATTTCTTTACAGGTTTCTAATCGATCTGTTTCCATCATGATGAAGGGAGGCTCAGAAAATCTGTCATGCCACCATCCGTTAATAAGCGCTTTTAACGTGTTATCTGTTTTGTAATTAATAAATGGGAGGGCAGGTAAATTTCCTATATCAATTTCTTTTTTTGAAATTAAACATAGTTTTTCCTTGTGCAATAACGTTCTTTTTCCATACCATTCGTAATTTCCGCGCAGGATGCCTAATTGTACCGTATCGGTGGTAAGAAGGTTTAAAATATCCGTACTCCAGCCTGTATTTATATTAAACTGTACATTTGGAAACTTCGTTGAAAAACTTTTCAAGATCTTTGGCAGCTTATATTGTGCAAAGTTACTTGAAACGCCTAACCTTAATGTTCCTCTAACCTCATTTTGCATATTAACCATAAAATCTTTTGTTTTTTGCAATTTTTTGATCATTTCTTCTGAATACTCAACTAAATGTAAGCCTTCTGAAGTAAATTCAATGCCCCCTTTAATTTTAAAAAACAGTTTTGTGCCAAACTCCTTTTCTAAATTTTTTAGACGGTACGTTAATGCCGGCTGAGAAATATATAATCGCTCTGACGCACGGCTAATATTTTTCTCTTGATATAAAATTCGGATTGCATTCCAGTCTTTCTCATCCATCAGGCTCAGCTCCTGTCTACTGATTATAAATATTTTTTTGTGTTTTTCTAATAAAATATCTATTTTACTTATGATCATACCTATCATACTATATTTTTAAAAGCACCGGTACTTTTAAAAAGTGAATCAGAAAAGGTGGTTAAGAAGATGAGAGTGCCTGTTGTTGTTATGCGTGGTGGAACGAGCAAGGCTGTGTTTCTTAATTTTGGTGATATGCCATCAGACCGTCTACTTTGGGAAGAATTTTTGTTGGATATTATGGGAAGTCCTGATCAAAGACAAATTGACGGGCTTGGTGGAGCAAATTCATTAACAAGTAAAGCAGCCATTATCAAAAAATCTGATCTGGAAGAGATCGATGTAGAATATACATTTGCCCAAGTAAGCATCGAAAATCAATTAGTAGATTTTAAAGGAAACTGTGGAAATATTTCCTCTGCTGTTGGCCCTTATGCTATTGAACAGGGCATGGTTCCCGCGATTGAGCCTATTACAAGAGTGAGAATATTTAATACCAATACACAAAAGGTGATTATTGCTGAGGTAGAGGTAGAAAATGGCCAAGTGAAAACGGAGGGTATGTGTTCAATACCTGGTGTTCCTGGTACTGGTTCCCCTATTTATCTTTCATTCACAAGAGCAGAAGGGGCAGTAACGGGAAAACTATTTCCTACTGGTAATCCTATTGATATCATTCAATCTCCTAAAGGACCTATCAATATTTCGATTATTGACGTGGCTAACCCGCTCGTTTTTGTTCATGCTCATAATGTTGGTTTAATAGGTACTGAGCAGCCCCATGAACTGACAACAGAGAAGCTAAATGAACTGGAGGAAATCAGGTCTATAGCAGCCGAGATGTGTCAATTTTCTACCAAGGATGAGGCAACACAAAAATCACCCGCTGTCCCGAAGATGACCATTATCGCTCCTCCTCAAGATTTTATCGATGTGACAGGTGTTGAAAGAAAGGCTGCAGATATGGACTGTACGATCAGAATGATATCTATGCAAAAACCTCATCAAGCATTAGCGATAACCGGCGCCATTTGTACAACAGCAGGAGCATTTTTAAAAGAGACAATCGTATCTGACATAATCAGTGTAAAGAAAGAAGTGGTCCGTTTAGCACATCCTGCTGGGATCATGGAAACTAAGGTTGATTTAATCGCAGGAAATATTAGCGCAATCAAGGTCGTGCGTACAGCACGGATGATTTTAGAAGGCTATGTCTATACGAAGAAAAATTACGATTTTACTTCAAAGTTAGCTTGAGTCATATTTTTCTAGAAAGAAAGATAAACATTTAGAATAAAACTAAGGTGAGGATAAGTTGGGAGGAGCTTTCATGTGGGTCATTACAACCTTTTTCAATAAAAAGATGACAATGTACGAATTTGATACGGAAAAAGAAGCCAAGGAGGCTTTTGGTAAGATAAAAGGTGATAAATTTCTTTCGGAGATTGTATATTTTAATGATTATGGGGCTGTCTAAAAAGTCCATTTTAATGTAATATAACTCAAGATTTAAAACCCAAGAATGTTGATATAACAGCATTCTTGGGTTTTCTTTTTTCAAGATTGGGTTGAAAATTTACTTTTCGGACAGCCCCTTACTACTTTTTATTACGTAAAAGAAACGGTTTTACGTTCTTCGAATTTTGGAATCCAGTCACCGTGTGCTTCAATTAATTCATCGCACAATGCAACGATGTCGTCGAGCGATAATTCAGCCGCTGTATGAGGGTCAAGCATCGCTGCTTGATAGATGTGTTCCCTCTTTTTTGTTACCGCTGCTTCAATAGTTAGAAGCTGTGTATTAATATTTGTTCTGTTAAGTGCTGCTAATTGCTCTGGCAGATCTCCTACATAGCATGGTGTGATGCCGCTGCGATCAGCAACACAGGACACTTCCACAACTGCTTTTTCCGGTAAGTTGCTAATTAATCGTCCTGTATTAAGAATATTTCCGCCAAATTTAAATGGAACATTTGTCTCAATCGCTTCAATGATTCGGGATCCATATTCATGTGAACGTTGATGAGTAAGCTGTGCATTGTTAACAATCTCGTCACGCATTTTTTCCCAGCGATCAATTTGATCAACGCAACGGCGCGGGTACTCATCAAGAGGGATATTGTATTTCTCAATGAGCTCCGGATAATGACGTTTAATGAAGTATGGATGATATTCCGCATTATGCTCAGATGACTCGGTTACATAATAACCGAACTTATCCATTAGTTCAAAGCGGACCATATCATCATGCTTAGTTAGTTGTTTTTCTCTTGCACGACGTTTAATTTCCGGATATAAATCTTTACCGTCACGCTTGATTTCAAGGAGCCAGGCCATATGATTAATACCAGCGATTTTTTCTTCGATACCTTCATGATCCATGCCTAAAGACTTGAGCAGGTGCTCGCTGCAAACCTGTACACTGTGGCATAATCCAACTGTTTTGACGTTTGTATAGCGCAGCATTGCTCCTGTTAATGTGGCCATTGGATTTGTATAGTTTAATAACAGAGCATCTGGACAAACCTCTTCGATATCTTTGGCAAAATCCCACATAACCGGAATGGTGCGAAGTGAACGGAAAATGCCGCCGATTCCGATTGTGTCGGCAATTGTTTGGCGGAGCCCGTATTTTTTAGGGATTTCAAAGTCGATTACTGTACTTGGTTTATAGCCTCCGACTTGAATGGCATTAATCACATATTTTGCTTCTCTTAAGGCTTCCTTACGATCTGTATAGGCTTTAACAACTACATTTGCCTTTAAGCTTTGCTTTAAGTTATTTAGCATGCTTTCGGAATCCCTTAAGCGTTGCTCATCAATATCAAATAAAGCGAATTCGAACCCGGCTAAAGCTGGGACAAACATACAATCACCTAGAACATTTTTGGCAAAAACTGTGCTTCCAGCTCCGATAAACGTAATTTTTGACATAAAAGTACCTCCCAATAAAGTGAAACAGAGACTGTCGATTTTAAACAAAGGATAAAAAATTGCTTTGAAAAATAGAGTGACATCTCTTATTCAACTTTGTATTTTTTATTGTTATAATTATGGTAAAACGTTTACAATCTAACTTCAATGGTAAGTTAGTGTGATTTGGGGGTAGAATATTGTCTTTTTCTAATCGTGAAACAACAGGGAAGGATTATGGAACATACGGTTTTCGCTTTCATGAAGCACTTCCTAATGATGTGGCAAATATTTCGGTAATCGGCCGGGAAAAGAGAATGTTTGGTGAGGTTTATGATTGGCACGGATTAAAACGCAAAGATATTGGTACATATGTGTTTCAATATACGCTGTCAGGAGTAGGCAGGCTCGATAAAAATGGGAAAAGCTATTCGTTAGAAGCTGGGGAAGCATTCATCGTCGAGATTCCTAGTGATCATCGCTATTATTTGCCAACGGATAGTGAAGAGTGGGAATTTGTCTTTATCACACTTGTGGGAAACGAAGCTGCCGCTTGTTGGCGGTTTATAAACGAACAGAGCGGCCCGGTTTTGAAAATTCCTCCAGATTCCAAGCTGATTCAGCTGTTGCTGAGAAACTATCATGACACATATGAGCAAAAGATTACAGACGCATACGTTGCTTCAGCAAAAGCATATGAGTTTATTATGGAGTGTTACCGTTTTACAAGGAATATTGAAAAAACAGCACAAGAGTTTTCGCTTCAGATTACGAAAGCTTTATCCTTTATCCAAACACATTATCATGAACCGATTACGCTTGATGAAATCGCTGCTATATCCGGCTATTCAAGGTATTACTTTATCAAGCAGTTTCAACAGCAGCTGAATATGACACCTGTTCAATACCTGACAAAAGTCAGAATTCAAAAGGCTGCGGAGCTGCTTCGCTCAACAAGCCTCACGGTTACAGACATTGCTGCCCAAGTTGGCTATGCAAATGCCAACTATTTCAACAAAGTGTTCCGCAAAGCAGTCGGTGTCTCTGCCGGCACATTTCGAGACAGCAAGGACTTTGTCGAGATCGATCATTTGATTATTGATTAAGTTTGTGAAGATGGCATCATGAATCGGTCAGCTTTGTTGCTTCCATGAACAATGCTTGGATAAACTTTTTCATATTAATGCGGCTCTGGCTGTTTGCTGTTTTACTTTTGTCTTCTAGTTCGAGCATTTTTTTTCGCACTTCTGAGAAATCAAAAAAGGTAGAAGCATAGGCTTCAAATTTAGGATTCGTATAGTCTGTTAATCCCAATGAAGCAATATGGATAAGCGCCTGGTAAAGAGCACGGCGGACACGCTGCTCAGAGGCTTTCATTTCTTTCAGGATTTCAGCTTCTTTCGCTTGAGCTCCCAGCTTTTCCGCAGCAATACTAGCAAAAATGTCCTTTAAAGATGGAAAGGCATAGGCAGAACCGAGTCTTTCTTTCTCCTTTTGGAGAAATGTAATGATTTTAAGCAAATCCTCGCTGCCGCCTTCGCCAATCATCCCTAGATCGGTAATTAAGGAACGTCCCGCTTCCATGATACTTTTTGAATGAGAGAAGGGGATGAACGCGGACTGAGGGTGGCCTGTAAATAAGCTTAACGACTCTTGTATACCTCGTATCGATTGTTCTAACAGCACCCGCTCGTTTACTTTTTTTAATATGCTTGTAATTTCACGATGGTTTAGAGGTTTTGTAATGTAATATTCCGCCCCCAAACTATAAGCTTCGCCAATCAATTCCTTTGCTTCGATTTGCGAAATCATCACAAATTTCCCTTGAAACCCATCAGCAAGAGCTTGGATTGTTTCAATTCCATCTCGTATTGGCATAAGCAAATCAATTAAAACTACATTCACTTTTTTTAATGTTAGCAAGCCATTGTCTACTAATGATCCGTCCTCAGCTTCACCTACCACAGTCCCTAAATCTTCGTCTTCAATGATTTCTGTCAGCATCGCTCGAATGGCGGGATCGTCATCGATAATAAAGTAATTCATCTTATACATCCTTTCTCTATCAACGCACATATTGGAAGCTCAATGATAAAGGTGGTTTCTTTTTCGCTTAGCATAAGCCTAATTTGGCCACCCCATTTTTCGACTGTTTGTTTCACATAGGATAAACCAATCCCTGTTGAAGAGTTTCCAATTGAATCAAACTTTGTTGTAAATCCTTCTGTAAAAATGACTTCCTTAAGCTTAGGTGCAATGCCAGGGCCATTGTCACTGACGGAAAATTCCACATATTGATCCTTTCTTTTCACAACCAATGATACGTAACCCTCTTCTTTAATGGCTTCCACAGAATTGGCCAATAAATTATTGATTAATGATAAAACCATAAATACATGATAAGGAGAGTGATCGCCATCTATATGCAAGGAAAAAGAAACATCTTTGCCAAGGGACTCTGCATAGCGTCTATTGGACACAATCATGATGTTGCCTAGTTGTTCGATTTCC
Organism: Metabacillus sp. Hm71; assembly: GCF_051842955.2. NCBI lineage: Bacteria > Bacillati > Bacillota > Bacilli > Caryophanales > Bacillaceae > Metabacillus > Metabacillus sp. Hm71. The sequence goes on from NZ_CM200278.1 coordinate 209,704, forward strand.
ATATAATCCTGGAGGCTTTCAGATGACATCAGTTCTGATAATCCTGCATAAATCCGCTGATTATCTTTTTTAATCTCATGCACAAGACCGGCAATCTGCAGCGCTGTTTGCGCCTCTTTTCCGTTTGCTTCCTGTGATTTTAACCTGCGATAAAAATCATAACACATCCCAGTGATTTCTTCCGCGTTTTGCATCGTTTTCTTCAGCTGAACGGATTCTTCATACAAATTTGAAATAAAAAGCAGCATTTTTTCCGTTTGACGGCGCTGCTCTTCCTCTGCTAATTTTGCTTCCCTAAGTTTGAAAATATTAAAAAAACCGAGAACAAAAAAGCTTCGAATAAAGGCAATGATCACGAGTTGCCGGGTCTCAAGTAAAGATATGTCCTGATTGTAGACCAGGGAGGAACGGAGCAACATTTCCGATAAGCTTGCCATTATCTCAATGGCTACCCCTAAGATTCCAATCATAAATGGTTGATCATGCCGTTCATTCATCTTCCACCAATGAAAAAGGACCGCGTAAATGACGTAATAGGAAAAGGCGGGGAGATGAAGATACAACGCTTCGTCAAGTGATATGTCTCTAAAACCAACGGCTAGAAAAAATCGAAGAGCAAACACGCTCGTTCCTGTTAAAATGCCAGCAAGAATCGCGTGCACTCTTTTTCCCCATAACAAAAATAAGAAAAAGACTGGCGTCCCCAAACTAACTCTAAAGGTATCATCAAATGGATAAAACTTAAATTCGCCAGCTAAAGGCACCGCAATCATCATTATTAATAAAAACCATGTGCGTTCTCTCAAGACGGTCCCTCCCGAATGACTAGATAAAAACATTACACATTGTACTGAAATAGCTAAAAAGTTAAAAGGGTTTTCATAGAGATATTTTATTTTCCTATTTGTTCTTGTAGGTTTTCGTAGGTTTCAGTAGGTTTCCGTAGGCCGGAATATAAACTAAGAATAATCACGGGATTGAAAGCGTTAACAAATAAAGTTACGAGGAGGAATTTTATTGAAAAAGTTTGGGTTAGCCACACAAATATTTGTTGCACTTATACTAGGTATTGCAGTCGGGGCTGTCTTTCATGGTAATGAAACAGCTATGGCCATTATGGTACCGATTGGCGACATTTTTATTCATTTAATTAAGATGATTGTAGTACCGATCGTCATTGCTGCATTAGTCGTTTCAATAGCAGGAGTTGGCGATATTAAAAAGCTAGGAAAACTTGGCGGGAAGACGCTTCTTTATTTTGAGATTGTCACCACGATCGCCATTGCGATTGGCTTGCTGGCAGCAAACTTGTTTCACCCTGGGACTGGATTAGATACAAGCAATCTTGAAAAAAGTGATATCTCCCAATATGAAGAAACGACGAAAGAAGCTGAAAGCAAGGGCTTTGCTGAAACAATTGTCCATATTGTTCCGAAAAACGTTTTTGAATCTATGGCCCAAGGTGACCTATTGCCAATTATCTTTTTCTCAGTCCTTTTTGGCTTGGGGATAGCGGCAATAGGAGACAAAGGAAAGCCTGTTCTAAGCTTTTTTGAAGGTGTATTAGAAGCGATGTTTTGGGTGACGAACCAAGTGATGAAATTTGCGCCGTTTGGTGTGTTTGCGTTAATTGGGGTTACCGTAGCTAAATTTGGTCTCGCCACATTAATCCCTTTAGGAAAATTAGTGCTAGCTGTTTATGTAACGATGTTCTTTTTTGTGTTCGTTGTTCTTGGCATTATCGCAAAAATGTCTGGAACAAGCATTTTCGTGCTTATCAAAGTGTTAAAAGACGAACTAATTTTAGCATTTTCAACGGCAAGTTCAGAATCTGTTTTACCAAGAATTATGGAAAAAATGGAGAAATTCGGGTGTCCTAAATCGATTACTTCTTTTGTTATTCCAACAGGCTATACGTTTAATTTAGATGGTTCATCGATCTATCAGGCACTTGCTGCCCTTTTCGTGGCACAAATATATGGCATCGATTTGTCTATAGCACAGCAAGTAACTTTATTACTTGTCTTAATGTTAACGTCCAAAGGAATGGCCGGCGTTCCGGGTGCGTCATTTGTTGTTATCTTAACCACACTTGGTTCAATGGGACTGCCATTAGAAGGGCTGGCGTTTATTGCCGGTATCGACCGTATTTTAGATATGGTGAGAACAGCGGTTAATGTAATGGGGAACTCATTAGCAGCGATTGTTATGTCCAAGTGGGAAGGTGAATTTGACCAAGAGCAAGCGAATAAATACGTTCATTCAATAAAACAGTCAAATGCAGCCTAAACCTAAGAAAACGTGGCTGATCGCAAGTCAAAGAATCTTGATGGAGGGAACACCATGTCAATAATCAATAGTAAGCAACATGTTCGGATTGAAAAGGACTTCTTAGGATCAAAAGAAGTACCTGCGGATGCATATTATGGGATCCAAACATTGCGTGCAGTCGAGAACTTTCCGATAACAGGTTATCGTATTCATGAAGAATTAATAAAAGCGTTGGCCATCGTAAAAAAAGCAGCTGCTTTAGCCAATATGGATACGAAACGCTTGTACGAGGGACTTGGTCACGTGATTGTTCAAGCGGCTGATGAAGTGATCGAAGGAAAATGGCATGATCAATTTATCGTTGATCCAATCCAGGGCGGTGCAGGTACATCGATGAATATGAATGCGAATGAAGTCATTGCCAACCGTGCACTTGAATTGCTTGGAAAAGAGAAGGGGGACTATGTTCTTCAATTAAGTCCTAACACTCATGTAAACATGTCACAATCTACAAACGATGTATTTCCGACGGCGATTCATATCGCGACCCTTAACTTACTTGAAAAATTGTTAAAGACGATGGAGGATATGCTTGTTGTCTTTAAGAAAAAGGCGAAACAATTTGATCATGTCATTAAAATGGGCCGGACACATCTACAAGATGCGGTGCCGATTCGTCTTGGTCAGGAGTTTGAAGCATATAGCCGGGTGTTAGAACGTGATATGAAACGAATCAAACAATCACGTCAGCATTTATATGAAGTAAATATGGGAGCAACAGCGGTGGGTACAGGATTAAATGCTGATCCACGCTATATTGAACGTGTTGTCAAGCATTTGGCTGATATTAGCGGTCTTCCGCTTGTTGGAGCAGAGCATCTTGTTGATGCAACACAAAACACAGATGCCTATACAGAAGTCTCTGCCGCGTTGAAGGTATGTATGATGAATATGTCTAAAATTGCAAATGACTTACGATTAATGGCATCCGGTCCACGTGCTGGTTTAAGTGAAATCACATTACCAGCACGCCAGCCTGGCTCATCGATCATGCCGGGAAAAGTAAATCCGGTGATGGCTGAAATGATTAACCAGGTAGCCTTTCAAGTCATCGGCAATGACCATACCATCTGCCTGGCATCTGAGGCTGGCCAGCTTGAGCTAAATGTTATGGAGCCTGTGCTTGTTTTTAACCTGCTTCAATCGATCAGCATTATGAACAATGCGTTCCGCTCTTTTACAGATTATTGTCTAATAAATATTGAAGCAAACGAAGAGCTTCTAAAACAATATGTGGATAAAAGCGTGGGGATTATTACAGCTGTTAATCCGCATATTGGCTATGAAGTGGCAGCCCGTATTGCAAGGGAAGCGATTGTAGAAGGGAAATCTGTACGCGAGCTATGCCTGCTGTACGATGTATTAACGGAAGAAGAACTTGATCTAATTTTAAATCCTTATGAGATGACAAAACCGGGAATTTCCGGAGCTGCATTGTTTGATCGAGAGTAAATTCATGGGGGAGGCATTTTGCCATCCCCTTAATTTGATAACAACAATAAAAACAGAAGTATGATGTAAAAGGAAGGTATTTTATGTGTAAATTTATCTCTACTCCTAACGGGGAATTTGAAACAGTTATGCGGGGTGCAGAGATATTGTCAACACCTGTGTTGAACAAAGGAGTTGCATTCACGCTGGAGGAGCGAAAACAATTAGGATTAATTGGTCTCTTGCCGCCAGCTGTATTAACTTTGGAGGAACAGGCACAACGTGCATATGAGCAATACCGTTCACAGCCAACCGACTTGAGCAAGAATATTTATTTGACTGCTTTGCATGACCGTAATGCTGTTTTGTTTTATCGACTTTTCACCGATCATTTAAGTGAAATGATGCCTGTCGTCTATACGCCGACAGTTGGAGAGGCCATTCAGCGTTACAGCCATGAATATCGCCGTCCTCACGGGGTTTATTTATCTATTCATGACCCATATAGTATTGAAGAAGCACTTGTAAACTTTGGGGCTAATGCAAGTGATATTAAGTTAGTCGTTATCACTGATGGAGAGGGCATATTAGGAATTGGTGACTGGGGTGTGGGAGGCATCAACATTGCCATCGGCAAGCTTGCGGTCTATACGGCTGCAGCAGGCATTGATCCTAGCTGTGTCATGCCGGTTATCTTGGATGTTGGAACAAATAATGAAGATCTGCTTAATAATCCATTCTATATTGGGAATCGACATCCGCGAATTCAAGGAGAGCAGTATGATGATTTTATTGATAGAGTGGTTTCAACAGCAGTTAAGTTATTTCCAAACGCCTTATTGCACTGGGAAGACTTCAGCACTAGTAACGCAAGAAGCATTTTAGCCAAATATCGTGATAAAGTCTGCACTTTTAATGATGATATCCAAGGAACAGGAGCTGTTACACTGGCTGCCGTATTAGCGGCTGTACGTGCCTCACATATTCCTTTACATGAACACCGAATTGTTGTTTTTGGTGCCGGCACTGCTGGAATTGGAATCGCTGACCAAATCCGTGACGCGATGGTGCGCGACGGTTTATCTCCTGAAGAGGCAAACAGCAGGTTTTGGTGTATCGATCGATTTGGCTTGCTTACGGACGATATGATCACATTGCATCATTCTCAAAAGCCATATGCACGACAAATCCAAGAGGTGAAGAATTGGAAGCGTGACAGCACGAATGGTGAAATTGGACTTATGGAGGTCGTGAGACAAGTTCGTCCAACCATTTTGATTGGTACTTCAACAGTCGCTGGAGCATTTACCGAAGAGATTGTTAAAGAGATGGCATCTCACGTCAGAAGACCTGTCATTTTGCCGATGTCAAATCCAACCTCATTGTCTGAGGCAAAACCGATTGATTTAATTCGTTGGACAGAGGGGCGAGCACTTGTAGCAACGGGAAGTCCATTTGTACCTGTCACGTACAATAATACAATCTATACAATTGGACAATCCAACAACGCGTTTATATTCCCAGGCCTTGGTCTTGGAACGATGGTAACCCAAGCACAACTGATCACAGACAGCATGTTCATCGCAGCTGCTGAGGCTATCGCAAACAGTATGGATGTAAGCCAACCAGGTGCATCTCTATTACCAAAGGTTGAAGAGCTTCGAGCGATCTCGGAAAAAGTGGCAATAGAAGTCGCAAAAGCCGCTATACGTGAAGGTGTCGCTCGCATAAAGCCAACAAATATTGAACAAGCTGTCCGTGATGCCATGTGGGAACCAAGGTATCGTCCAGTGAAGGCAATGAGGGAAGGCTGCTTTATTTAAGTTGTATTAATGTTCATGGTCTTGATTATGTAAAGATGGAGTTATGGGTCAGGTATCGGGATGGATAGAATTGGGTGTAGTGCTCAAATAACTTGTGAGAGCGGTGAAAACTTGTGTGAGTCGCTGAAAAAATGCTTGAAGTCGCTGGGAAATTGCTCATAAATATGGAAGTTGTTTAAAAATAAATTGTCAAATTGTAATCATTAACTTATTTAATATCAAATGGATCGGGAAACGTACTTGTATGATCGTTTTCCGATTTTTTTTGTCGTTTAAGAAATTATAAAATTCATTGAACTGAAAATAAGCACTGCGACATCCAGCTCCAGCGCTTAGCCCCTCTAGGGTCTAGCCACAAATGAATTGAAAACAAAGATCGTCTTTTTTGCCCTAGGCTGAACGAGGCGCTTGCGCTTTTGTTTTTTAAACTCTAAAAATCTATTTAAACAAACGTTTGAATAAAATCGAATAAGGAATGAGACTTCCATTATGTTAAAAGTCTATCATCGATGAAAAGGGCTTTTTATTTAGTAACTCACTTTTTATAGGTAGGGTCAAGCTATAATTCAGCGATAGATCATTAGCTTTATGAAAAACATTGTGTTGTCATGATCGCAATATGGAAACAGAGAGAAGTAACAAATATAATGTCGGCAAAACCTTAAAATCAACGAATAAAGAAAGGTTTAAAAAATTTTTGTCGCCAAGAACAAATGTTCTTGCATATGGATGTTTTTTACAGTATACTGTTGCTGGTGTTTATGTAGATAAGGGAAAAATTTTAAACTATTTATTCATATACATGATCCCAATCAGATCATTGCACTAATTTCTATTGACTCTTACGTAACGTTATGCTTTAACGTATCATTTGGAGTTAATACTAAATGACGGAAATTAAATTTGAAGGGTAGGTTTAATGGACATGCAAAGAAATGAAGGTGCTGCTTTACCTAAACAGCCTGTTGGAAACATATTTGCTAATCGAATTGTACTGGCAATTATGGCCTCAAACTTCTTGCTGCAGTTAGGGATTTGGATTAGGAATTTTGCTATTCTTTTATATGTAACAGATATTACGAACAATGATCCGTTGTATGTGTCATTGATTTCTGTTGCAGAGTTTGCGCCGATCTTTATTTTCTCCTTTATTGGAGGTACGTTCGCCGATCGCTGGAAGCCAAAGCTGACCATGGTGTGGTGTGATTTACTTTCTGCGGTATCGATTTTAATTGTCTTATTGACGCTTATTTACGGCTCATGGCAGGCGATCTTTTTTGCTACATTAGTGTCAGCTATCTTATCTCAGTTTTCAATGCCTTCAGCTATGAGACTATTCAAGCAGCATGTGCCCGGCGATCAGTTGCAAACTGTAATGGCGATGTTCCAGTCATTGATGGCGATTTTTATGGTAGTCGGTCCGATGATTGGAACTTTTGTTTATCAGAAGTATGGAATCATGACCTCTATCGGTGTGATGGGGGCGATGTTTTTCCTTTCGGCAATTGTGCTTATGTTTCTTCCTAAAGATATCGAGAAGGAAAAAGCTGACGAAGACAGCAATTTCAAGAAGGAGCTTGCTGATGGGTTTCGCTATGTTCTTTCAAAAAAGGTTCTTAAATCAATGGGGTCGATTTTTGCTGTATGCGGATTAGCAGTAGGTCTTATTCAGCCTTTAATGATCTTTGTCACAATTGAAAACCTTGGAATGACGAAGGACTTTCTTCAATGGCTTCTTATGGCAAATGGTGCTGGGATGTTAATTGGAGGAGGAGTGGTGATGGCTATTTCTAAAAAGATTTCCCCGCAGAAGCTTCTCGCCATTGGTATTCTAGCAAGCATGATTAGCACTATTGGAATTGGCTGGTCGACCAGTAATGTCATCACGATCATTTTCCAAGTATTTAACGGTTTATTTTTCCCATGCATTCATATCGGGATCAATACCTTAATCTTGAAAAATACAGAAGAATCCTTTGTTGGGCGTGTAAACGGAGTTCTGAATCCGTTATTTATGGGAATGATGGTGATTGGGATGTCTGCTTCGGGGGTATTAAAAGTCCCAATGTCTTTATTAGGTGTTTATATCCTGTCAGGGATCTTATTTTTCATTGGGGTTTTATTAATCGTTCCACTCTTTAAGCTAAAGGATGAAGATACGATCGTTCAGAATGTGGTGCATGCAAGAGAGTAAGATATAGAGACATAAAATTACTTAACAACTGAAAAGAACCGTTCTCGTCATAATTTATGTGAGAATGGTTCTTTTTTCGATGTTTTGTTTCCATGTGATGTAATGCCTCTTTTTTTGTTTTCGTTTGTCTGTTATACGGCTTGAATTCCCCCCAGCTGCCACGTTTTATTGTTACATCCAGTTTTCCTTCGCGAATCTGCTTTTCCCGGTTTTTTCTTGCTTTTGATTTAGCCATCATTTTCACTCTCCTAATAACATTTTGGTAATCCCTCATCATAAATAGTATAACACGTATGAAAAAGGATTTTGTATAATTATGGTATTCCCAATAGTGATGAGGGTGATAACTTGATTATATGGATAAACGGAACCTTTGGGTCAGGTAAGACGACAACAGCTTATGAGTTACAAAAAAGATTGCCCCATTCATTTGTGTATGACCCGGAAAGATTCGGTTATGTGTTAAAGGCGAATATTCCTAAGGAGATGGCAAAGGGCGATTTTCAAGATTATCCGTTATGGCGTGAAGCAAATTATAAACTGTTAAAGCAAATAGCGAACGATTATCAAGGAACGATAATCGTCCCGATGACAGTAACAAATGAATTCTATTTTGATGAGATGATTGGGAGATTAAAGAAAGACGGAATCGAGGTAAGGCATTTTACATTAGCAGCCTCTAAAAAAACGATTCAACAACGATTACAGAAAAGATTTGAAGGCAAGCATTCCTGGGCTTATAACCAGATCGATCACCGAATTAGTTGCTTGGAAAAGGATGTTTTTAAAGAACATATCAAAACAGATCAAATGACGATAGAAGAAGTTGTTGAAACCATTGCTACATTATCAGAAATTCAGCTTCAGCCTGATCACCGTACGAAGGTTAGAAAGATCATTGATCGATTCGCGGTAACAGTGAGAGAAATACAGCGATTCAAATAATCTTGCGTCAAGAATTTTTAAGAGAAGCGTTTACAAACATAATCTTGTACATTATAATGACACTAACAAGTTAAGAATCGTGCTGAAGAGTTATGAAGAGACAGCTTATTGTGTTAAAAAGGACTTTTTTCTTTTTAATCGCGATAGGCTGTCTTTTTTTCAGCTAATAAAGAGAAGAAAACTTGTTTATTAACATGATGAAGAGATCCTAATGTCAGCATGTTGTTCCGTGCTGATTAAAACGAGAATGGAATATGAATAAGTAAAATCCATGTTAGCTTGAAAAAGAGCTTAATGATTTCATTCAAAATATAATGAAGGAAAAAGGATAAGAAAAGGGAAGTAATATAAAAAAGAATGAGAGGCAGGAGGAAGGACAGATGGAAAAAAAATATATCTTGTCATTAGATCAAGGCACAACGAGTTCAAGAGCGATTCTTTTTAATAAAAATGGAGAAATTGTTGATATAGCACAAAGGGAATTTAAACAATATTTCCCTAAGCCAGGCTGGGTTGAACATAATCCGCAAGAAATTTGGAGTTCTATTTTAGCGGTAATTGCAGAAGTACTTACAAATTCAAATGTTTCAGCAAAGGAGATTGCCAGTATCGGGATTACTAATCAACGTGAAACAGCTGTTGTATGGGACAAGGAAACAGGGCGTCCTGTTTACAATGCGATTGTTTGGCAATCAAGACAAACGGCTGATATTTGCGAGGAGTTAAAAGAAAAGGGATATAATGATTTATTTCGTAAAAAAACAGGTTTGTTAATCGATGCCTATTTTTCAGGCACTAAGGTGAAATGGATCCTTGATCATGTTGAAGGTGCCAGAGAAAAAGCAGAACAAGGTAAACTAATATTTGGAACGATTGATACATGGTTAATATGGAAGCTTTCCGGCGGCAAAGAGCATGTCACAGATTATACAAACGCTTCAAGAACACTTATGTACAATATTTATGATTTAGCGTGGGATGATGAGTTGCTTGAGATTTTAGATATCCCAAAGTCCATGTTGCCTGAAGTTCGCTCATCTTCAGAAGTTTATGCCAAAACAGTTGATTATCATTTTTTTGGTGAAGTTGTTCCGATTGCGGGTGTGGCAGGTGATCAGCATGCAGCCTTATTTGGACAAGCATGCTTTGAAAAAGGGATGGCTAAAAATACGTATGGTACAGGCTGTTTTATGTTAATGAATACAGGAGAAAAAGCGGTTCCTTCAGAAAACGGGCTGTTAACGACTATTGCATGGGGAATTAATGGAAAGGTAGAGTATGCCCTAGAAGGCAGTATCTTTGTCGCAGGATCAGCGATTCAATGGCTTCGTGACGGCCTGCGAATGATTGACAATGCACCTGCAAGCGAAGGGTATGCTTCAAGGGTCGAATCAGCAGATGGTGTGTATGTCGTTCCGGCTTTTGTTGGCTTAGGCACACCATATTGGGATAGCGATGCACGTGGTGCCATTTTTGGGCTAACCCGAGGAACCACTAAGGAACACTTTATCCGTGCTACTCTTGAATCGCTTGCTTATCAAACAAAGGATGTGCTTAAGGCGATGGAAGCGGATTCTGGAATTGAATTAAAGAAATTACGTGTTGACGGAGGAGCTGTTAAAAATAATTTCTTAATGAATTTCCAAAGCGACCTTTTAAATGTTGCAGTTGAACGTCCTGTCGTGAATGAAACTACAGCATTAGGAGCTGCTTATTTAGCCGGACTTGCAGTGGGCTTCTGGAAGGACAGAGATGAAATCGCGAAACAGTGGCAAATGGAAAAATCGTTTGAACCAACGATGAGTGATGAGCATAGAAACTCATTGTATGACGGCTGGAAACAGGCAGTCGAAGCTACGATGGGCTTTAAGCCAAACAGAAAATAATGTGATGTCTGTCACGTTCAAAACAAATAACTAGAAAAGGGAAGGATAACTTTTCACATTGGTAAAATATTTTTACTCCCTTTTTAAAAAAGAGCCTGACTTATCTACAGCATTGGATAAGTCAGGCTCTTTAAATTTATTTTAAGTTATCTGATAGGAATTCAATGACTTGATCAGGTGTTTTGGCGTTTGCACTATGTAGATGTGCTTGCTTTTCTCCATCTTTAAACACCAATAGGCTTGGAATGCCCATGACAGTATATTTTTCAGCAAGCTCTGGGAATTCATCCTTGTCAATTTGATACATTGTCACATTTCCGATTTCCTCAAATACTGTCGGTAAGAACATGTCCATTCGTTTACAGTCGGGACACCAGTCTGTAACAAATTTTAAGACAACAGGCTCCTTGCTGGAAATTAATTCTTGAAATTGATCTTCACTTTTTACTAGTTCCACTGTTTTCACCTCCTAACCTATTGTAACCAATAAGGAAAGAAAAAACAGTAATCCTGCTTGTAAGTTTTGCTATAATGTCTTAGCAAGATTGTTGGTTTTGTGAAGCAGAAGCAAGTGCGAAATGCTTGACGCTTTAAACTTGTAATTATACACTTACTTACAATAAGTAAGTTTTTAAAATACTTCATATCGTTTATATAAAGTTGAATTTTACAATGAGGAGGATGCTTCATGATCATCGAAGCAATAACTAATAATCCGTTAATAAAAATAAAGGAAAAAATCCAAATCATGCCTCATGGTAACGGATCGATGTTTCTAGTAGGACCCATTCATTTACCTGTTCAGCTAGACGGAGAAACGGTGTTATTTAAATGGTATAGCTGGTTAACGGTAGAAGATGATGATGATATGAGCCAATCAGACAGCAAGATCGATGAATTGCTAAAAAATCTTCCAAAAGCTCAATTGGCAGACAGTCAGCAATCAAGTGTGTTAGTATACGGAGATTTTGAGAAAAATGAAGAGGCATTGATTCGCATGCATAGTATTTGTCATACCGGAGATATTTTTGGAAGTAAACGGTGTGATTGCGGCTTTCAATTAAAACAGTCGATGAAGATGATTGTTGAGCACGGAACAGGAGCGCTCTTCTATCTGGCCAATCATGAAGGCAGAGGAATTGGATTATTTAGCAAAGCACTTGCATATCTCCTTCAGGAAGAGGGCCTTGACACGGTGGAAGCAAATGAGAAATTAGGCTTTGCGGATGATTCAAGAAGCTATGATGAAGCCATTAGTGTATTAAAAGCATTGCGTCAACTGCCTGTAACGTTGATAACAAATAATCCTAAGAAGCTTGAAGCCCTTCAACATTCTGGAGCAAATGTTACTAACAGAATCTCTTTATGGGGAGATATTTCAGGATATAATAAACATTATCTAGAAACAAAAATGAAAAAGGCTGGTCATTTTAGAGGAGGCTATCCAATTGAGTGAACACGAGTTTTATATGAATTTAGCCATCAATAATGCAAAGGCAATGAAAGGACAGACAGACCCAAACCCTCTGGTTGGGGCTGTGATCGTAAATCATAACCGAATCGTTGGTGTCGGTGCCCACTTAAAAGTCGGTGAGCCTCATGCTGAAATACATGCCTTACGAATGGCTGGAGACCAAGCAAGCGGCGGAACGATTTATGTTACGCTTGAGCCATGCTCTCATCATGGACGCACCGGTCCATGCGCAGAGGCGATTGTAAAAGCAGGGATAAAAAAGGTCGTTGTAGCAACACTTGATCCGAATCCAATCGTTGCTGGAAATGGGATTGCCATTTTAAAAAATGCAGGCATCGAGGTTATTGTTGGCATTTGTGAAGAAGAATCAATCAAAATGAATGAGGTCTTTAATAAGTTCATTGTGAAAAAGCAGCCGTTTATTACTTTAAAATCGGCTACTACGCTTGATGGGAAAATCTCGAGCTCATCCTGGGATAGTAAATGGATCACCTCTGAGGAAGCACGGAAGGATGTTCATCAGCTGCGTCATGAACATGTTGGCATATTAGTAGGTGTGCACACAGTTATAAAAGACGATCCTGAATTAACAACAAGAATCCCAAATGGCCGCAACCCAATTCGAATAATTTTAGATAGTACGCTGCGCATACCATTAGATGCAAAAGTGGTTCAGGATCAAAAGGCACCTACATGGATATTTACATCTATGAACCATAATAAAGAGGTAAAGAAAAAGCTAGAACAGCTAGGTCATCAAGTCTTTGTCACTAGCGGAGAAAAACGTGTTAATATCCATGAAACGCTTACAATTTTAGGAGAGCATTCCGTTTCATCTGTGCTAATTGAAGGCGGCGGTGAAGTGAATGCCTCTTTCCTGAAGGAGCAATTGGTTGATAAACTTGTTCTCTATATGGCGCCGAAATTAATTGGGGGAAAGCAAGCTCCCGGATTTTTTGCCGGTACAGGGATAGAAAAAATGGCCGAAGCGATTGACCTTTCTGACTTGGACGTACAAAAGATTGGGAAGGACTTTAAATTTACAGGGTACCCAGTCTATAAATGAACACTATCCAAAAGAGCCTTTGGTTCTTAGATAGTGTTTTTTCTTATGGTAGAAGACTTGATATATCCCAAAAGATAGAGTAAAATAAAAACCAAGTAAACACATAAGAATTATAAAATTAATGGTTTATAAAATATAAATAAACGTTTGTTTAAGGAGGAAAAGAAATGAGCATTGAATTACACCCAGTTATAAATGGTGCAGAAAGTTTATTTATTCCAGGAAATAAAATAGGTGTAGTACTTTGTCACGGGTTTAATGGCACACCACAAAGCATGCAATATATCGGAGAGCAGCTTTCCAAGTGTGGCTATACAGTTTCAATTCCTCGCTTAAGCGGACATGGTACACATTATTTAGATATGGAAAAAAGCTCATATGAAACGTGGATAACGGATTTACAAAGAGCTTACCGCGGCCTAAAAAAGGAATGTGACAAAGTATTTATTGTGGGTCAATCGATGGGAGGCGCTTTAACCTTACAGGTGGCAGCAAATAATCCAGATGTAGATGGAATCTTCCTCATCAATGCAGCTGTAACAGATGTTAGCTATAAGGAATTTCGCAACAAATTTGAGCCGCGATTTATTGAAGAGGGTTCTCCAGATATAAAAAAACCTAGCGTTTTTGAGATTACCTATGAGAAAGTGCCAGTAAAAGCGATTCATCAGCTTTTAGATTTAATGGACGATACAAAATTGAATGTTTCAAAAGTAACTTGCCCAACAATCATATTTAAGTCAGCTGCCGACCATGTTGTTCCTCCTGCAAACTCTGAGTTTATTTTTCAGCATGTCAGTACATCTGAGAAAAAAATGATTGTACTTGAAAATTCATATCATGTTGCATCAATGGATTATGATGCGCAGTTAATTGTGGATAACATTGATCACCAGATCAAGAATCTAACTGCTGGTCAAACAGTTAATTCAGCAGTGGCGAGACTTGCATAAAGATGGAAAGTGGATAACTGTATAGGTTATCCACAATATATTCACATATTAACTGTTTTATCCACAGAAATGTAAACACTTAACATGGGAATAGGATTAATTATCCCTTTCCTTCATACAGAGTGACTTTGAGGAGACATCCTACTCTCATTTCTTTTCCACGACATTCAGAAGAATCCTAAATGCAATTGATCAATTAGAGGCTACCTTTACATTTGAATTTTTGTCCAAGAGAAAAGAACGTAAATGTACAAGTGAAGGTAAATATCAAACAGTAAATGATCTTTAAGGACTATGTGTAAATGCGCATAGTCCTTTTAATCTTTGAATCCAGCTAAACGTCAATGCCTGATAGTTAAGCTTTGTAATCCCCAATCTTAAGAATTGACCTGATTTTATGGCTAATTTATGTGGTTTGAAAACGTTTTTATCTATCTTACAATGAAGTTATTCTTCAAGATGAAAAGAGGTAGAAACATGAATTCAACAACAGAGGCCTACTTATTTCAAAATCCGAACGCAAAGCTAAATGAGAGAGTAAATGATTTGCTATCCCATTTAACTTTAGAAGAAAAAATCAACTTAATGTGCCAGTATCAAGGTGAAATTCCTAGACTGGGAATCAAAAAATATAAGCATGGAACTGAGGGAGCACATGGTGTTGCTTGGCTAGGAAAGGCAACAGTGTTTCCGCAAAATATTGGACTTGGTTGTACGTGGAATGAGGAGTTAATGAAAGAAATTGGTCGTGTGATAGCAGATGAAGCACGGATTTATTACCAAAAAGACCCTGAAAAGAACGGACTAACCATTTGGGCACCAACTGTAGACATGGAAAGAGACCCGCGATGGGGAAGGACAGAAGAAGCCTATGGTGAGGATCCGTATCTAACCGGGAAATTGACAACAGAGCTTATTAAAGGCATGCAGGGAGATCATCCTTTTTATTTAAAAACAGCTGCTACGCTAAAACACTTTCTTGGAAATAATAATGAAATAGATCGAGGGGAATGTTCAGTAAGCATAGATCCCAGGAACATGCGTGAGTACTATTTAAAAGCATTTGAAATGCAGATTAAAGAGGGAAAAGCCCAGTCGATTATGACTGCTTACAATGCCGTTAATGGAAAACCATGTAATATGAATCCAGATGTGATGAATATTCTTAAAAAAGAATGGGGAATGGACGGTTTTGTCGTAAGTGATGCAGGAGATGTTTTAGGAACGGTAAACGATCATAAGTATGTAGATTCATATGCGGAGGCTGTAGCTTTATCGATTAAAAATGGCATTGATAGTATCACAGACGATCAGGAAATCTCCTTACGTGCGATTAGGGATGCCTTAGATCAAGGGCTGATATCAGAAGAAGACTTGGATAGAGCTTTAAAAAATACCTTTCGTGTCCGTTTTCGTTTCGGGGAATTTGACCCTGCTGATCAAAATCCATATTCTTTCGTTTCGGAAGAAAAGCTTTGTTCAGCTGAGCATAGCGAGCTATCGTTACAAGCTGCAAAAGAATCGATTGTTTTATTAAAAAATAATAATATGCTGCCATTGAAAAAGAAAAAGGTTGCGGTAATTGGGCCGCTTGCAAATGAAGTGTATACGGATTGGTATAGTGGAACACCGCCATATACAATCTCACCTTTACAAGGGATATCTGAAAAATTGAACGGAAATCTTATCTATGCAGACGGCTGTGATCGAATCAGACTGCGGTCTGCCAAAACAAATGAGTATATTCAAGTTGACTGCGCAGGTTTTCTAACAGTTGGAGCAGAAAAAGAACCTTTGGCAGAAACATTCATTCATACGAATTGGGGCTGGGGAAGTGAAACCTTAAAGTCTTTAACGAATGGAAAATACGTAACCGTTGATGATCATAGTCGATTGTCTGCCAGTGCCTTGGAGGCAAAGGGCTGGTTCGTAAAAGAAGTCTTAAGCATGACGGAAGAGGAAAACAGTCAATTATATCTATCCTCTTGGGACAATCAATCAATTGGTGTCGATCAGAGCGGTGTCCTTTCCGTTACGAAGGAAGAAAAAGACTACTTCGAGAAAGAAATAGTAGAAAATGGTATAGAAAAGGCAGTAGAAGCAGCCAAACAAGCTGAAACAGCTGTTATATTTGTTGGGAATCAGCCATTTATTAATGGGAAGGAATGTATAGACCGACCAGATATAACCTTGCCGCCAGAACATGAGAAATTAATTCAAGAGGTTTTAAACGTTAATCCAAATACTGTCGTTGTGATAGTCGGGAGCTATCCCTTTGCAATAAATTGGGTAGACGAGCATGTTCCGGCTGTTCTTTACTCTTCACATGGAGGACAGGAGCTTGGCAGAGCTATTTCTGATGTATTGTTTGGAGACTATAATCCGGCAGGCAGACTGAATATGACTTGGTATCAGTCTGTGGATCAACTTCCTGATTTAATGGATTATGATATCATTAAGGGAAAACGAACCTATCAATATTTTGATACGGATCCTCTATATCCTTTTGGTCATGGATTATCGTATACGACCTTTGCTTATCGAGATCTTGTTATTAAGGAATCTGAACAAAAAGCTGATCAAATAAACATTTCAATAACAGTTACCAATATTGGTGATTTTGATGGCGATGAGGTTGTTCAATTGTATGTAAGTTGTGAGAACTCAAGAGTTAAACGCCCCTTAAAAACATTAAAAGGCTTTAAAAGGCACTTTATTGAAAAGGGACAAAGTAAAGTTATTACATTTACCTTAAATAAGGATGACCTAGCCTTTTGGGATGTTACAAGGGGAAGGTATTGTAGAGAAGCAGGTTACTACAACATCATGGTTGGAAGCTCATCTGATCATATTCATTTGTCAGGTCAGCTATATATAGATGGTGAAGTGATTCCCCCTCGTAGTTTAACAGATAGAGTGATGGCAATTGATTATGATAACTATCAATCTATCTATATAGATGAGTGTACAGAAGGTGGATACAGCATTCGGAACAAGTCGGCTGCGGGCTGGGTTTCTTTCCATCAGATAAAGTGGGAGAAAGAGATAAAGATGTTAACAGCAAGGGTTGCAAATGGCGGGAAAAAAGCTTTAATTGAGATTCGAGCCAACTCTTATGAAGGTCCTATTTTATGTGAGTGTGAAGTGCCGCAAACGGGAGGCTTTCAAGCATGGACAACTGTTCAAGCTCCTTTAAACGCTCATTCAACAGACGTAAAGGATCTCTATATAATCTTTAAGGGAGATGTGCAACTAAGCTGGTTTTATGTCTCGTAAACTCAAACTTTTAAAGAACCTGATTGTTGTTTATTAATCAGGTTCTTTTTTCTATTATATATTGTGGCAGATTTACTTATATTGAGGAAGAATAAAGATATCCTTTGGAGAGAGCTAGTTATTTAATAAAAATGAAGTAAAAGAGTGAAAGCAACTTTTCATAAACAGTAAAATCTAGCTAAAGAGCTTAAAATTTTATTTTCTACCTATAATTTTGACCTGATTTCTATATAAATCTATCGGGTATTGATGATCCGAAAACTCCGATAAGATTAATAGTATGAAAATGAAGGGGAGATCGTGGAGGCTTCAAAAGAGAAAGCGCAATTCTTGGAGAGGTTTTAAATAACAAGAATACTTTTACCTTATGTCTCTGCCTTTGCAGCTTGGGAGTTTTGAATAAACAAATATAGAAATAGGGAGGAATCAATCATGAGGGGAAAAGCTAAAAACATTTTATTAAGCATTCTTTTTGCGTTTGTAGTGGTTATTGCAGGCTGCAGTAATGATAAAGTCAATAAAAATGATAACGGTGATGGACCAGTAACGTTCACTTTATACAGTGCCGACCCTCACTCACAATGGGATAATATGGAGAGCCCTGTAAGTAAAAAAGTTATGAAAGAAACAGGGGTAACACTGAGTGCTGAATTTGATGTTGGCGGAGGAGAACAGAAAATTCCGTTAATGGCTGCGAGCGGAGAATATCCGGACTTAATCCTGCCGAAGGGTTCTGCAGGGACATTAGTTGATGCAGGAGCTTTAATTGATTTAACAGATCTGATTGAAAAGCATGCACCTAACTTGAAAAAGATATATGGTGATTATTTTAATCGTTTAAAGTGGAGTAATGAGGATCAATCAATCTATATCCTGCCAACTTCACCAGTTGATCATACATATTGGACTCCTGGAAATGGATTTATGCTCCAGCATGAAGTTGTAAAGGAATTAGGCTATCCTGAAATCAGAACGGTGAAGGATTTTGAAAATGCGATAAGAAAATACAAAGAAAAACACCCAACAATCGATGGGCAGCCAACACTTGGCTTGTCTCTACTTGCCGATGACTGGAGAATTATGATTTCAACAACCAATCCGGCATTTTATGCTACGGGTGCATCTGATGATGGAGAGTTTTATATTAACCCGGAAACATATGAGGCAACGATGCACTATCGTCGTGCAGAAGAAAAGGAGTACTTCCGTTGGTTGAATCATATGAATGCGGAAGGATTATTAGACCCGGAAAGCTTTGTGCAAAAATATGATCAATATTTAGCTAAAATCTCATCTGGACGTGTTTTAGGTTTAATTGATGCGGATTGGGAAGTGGCTGATGCGCAACGTGCTTTAAAGGAAGCAGGAAAGCATGAAAGAATGCATGGTATGTATCCCGTTACATTAACTGAAGAATATAAACATCATAACTTCCAGGATACCGGTTATCTAGGCGGATGGGGAATAGGAATTTCTGTTGATTGCGAAGATCCTGTCCGGGCGATTAAATTCCTTGATTATTTAGCATCAGAAGAAGGGCAAATTCTTCAGCAATGGGGAATTGAAGGTGAGCATTACGATATTGTTGACGGTAAGCGTGTGATCCCTGAGGAAGAGATGAATGAACGGAACAATAATGCAAACTATGTAAAAGAAACTGGAATTGGCGTCTTAAAAGGCTTTGCACCAAGTTATGGTGATGGTGTTACAGATTCAACCGGACAAACGTATACCATTGCAAATCCTGATCAAATCAAAGATTCCTATACTGACGTTGAAAAAGAAGTGTTAAGTAACTACGGAGTGGAAATGTGGAAGGACCTTTATCCGCAAAAAGAAGAATTCCCAGTGAAGCCATGGGGAGCAGCCTATAACATTCCTGTTAAAGCAGGATCAGACTTAGAGCTTATTATGCAAAAATGTTTAGATATCGTGAAAAAGCGAATTCCAGAAGCAATTCTCGCTAAACCGGAAGATTTTGATAAAGTATGGAAAAACTTTATGAAGGACTTAGAAAAAGCTGGTGTGGAAGAGGCGGAAAAGGAATACACGAAACTTATTAAAGACCGTGTTGAGCTTTGGGAAGAGTAAGATTAATAAAAGTTGCCATTCTTATTTAGGATGTTACGTTTAAAAATGAAGAAAGCATCTGTCTTTGCAGATGCTTCTTGTATTATTACGTGAATTTTCTTCATTTTAATTGAGATACAATATAATCTGCTGTACGAATCGCCAACGCCACCGTCGTCAGTGTTACGTTAGCTGCCCCGTTTGAAGGAAGAACACTGTTATCGGCGACAAAAAGTCCGGAAATCCCATGAATTTGACCATACCGATTTGTTGCAGATGTTGCTGGGTCTTCACCCATCCGGCAAGTACCAGATTCATGGAAATCTGCACCAGGCGGCATTAAGCATATTTCGGGCAGACCGTCTGGAGCTGCCAAATAAATTCCCATTGCATTAGATGCTTGCCTCATTGCAAGCTCCATTTGGCGAATAACAGCTTTATCTTTATCACTATATGAAAAATGAACCTGAATGATTGGCACCCCATATTCATCTCTTCTGATTGGATCAAGTGTGACTTGATTTTCAAACCGGGATTCTACCTTGCCAAATGCACCGTAAAAACCGATATCCCATATGTTCAATCTAGGCTTTTCTTTATAGTGGTACCAATCGTATCCTAATGGTCCGCCAAGTTGCAACTGATAGGGACGGTCCTTTGAGTATGGAACCAATATAGCAACCGCTCCTAGTACTTCAGGGAATTTTTCCGTGTTAATGGTTCCTCTGGCTAATAGAAATGAATGATTTGTTAGATAATGGCCAATCGCCCTTCCAGATATTCCTGAATGAAGTAAGAGGCGCGGGGTTTCAAGTGAACTTGCTGACAAAACAACGTTTTTCCCTTTAAGGATAAAAGATTTCTTTTCCGGATTCATAACTTTCACACCGACAACTTGACCTTTTTCCGTCAGCACCTGAACAGCACGTGCCTTTACGGCTAAGTCAAATGGCCTTTGATTTAAGGCTTTGGCAAGAAATAAAATAGAACTGAAAGCAACATTGGAATGTAGCTCTCCATATTTAGTCTGTTGTAAATCGACGGCTCTGGGAAGATAGTCTGCTTCTGGAAAGCCATTTTTTCGTAACCGATCAAGAAGTACTTCCGTAAACGATGAATCCTTCGTAAAGTCACTCGTAACATTCATAGCCTCTTCAGCAATATTGTAGTATAACTCCATCTCTTCTTCCGTCACAGGCCATTCTGAAAATTCCGAACTGTGCATGCGAGGAGAAGCAGTTCCCCAAAATAAGGTTCTTCCACCAAGAGCAAATACTAGCCTTGCACCAGGAAAATCAGGGAGGAGCTGGCCAAACTGATACGTTATGTTTGGATTTTCAAAATATTGAACTAAACGTTCGCTATTAAATGTAGGAATATTCCATGAATGAGTAGGTAATAGAAGATCTCCTCTTTCCACCACTGCAACTCGCTTTCCATTTCTTCTCCATTGTTCGCATAGTCTCCAGAGAACGGCCCCTCCTCCTGCCCCGGTACCAACGATAATGACATCGTATTCAGTCTCAGCCATTTGTTCTAATGGTGTAAGGGGGATCCAATGATCTAAGTATTCTAACGGTTTGATAGGAGGACAAATAGGAATGTTTACCTGGTCTTCCTGGGGAAGGTTGATTGGTTTACCGGTAATATTCAAGTCTAGACCCATTATATGTGGGTTAAGTAATTGGATCATATCTATTTTGACATTCATTTTATATGCAATGGATCTGAGCGTTTCTCCAACATCCGCAATATAGATTTTCATCGCTATGCTCCTTTCCATTCCTTCCTTCTTTTAATCATATATTGAGGGCCCCATGCTTATGACAGTTACCCAGTCATTTTGTGAATTGTTTAAGGCATATAATGAGACATCACCGTCAATGAAGGAGCGAATAAAAATGATACGAGTAAAGATTGGAGATAAAATACTGGCTGAGATAAACCCGATTAAAGTGACAATCTGGAATGAATATGTTGATGAAAAGGAAAACCCGGAGGTGTCAGGCATTTATCCTCAAGGAATCCATAATGCGCTCGCAAAGGGGTTAGAGCCCTATGGTTTCCACATTCAAACAGCTACATTAGAACAGCCTGAGCATGGCTTAACAGAAAAAGTACTGAAACAAACAGACGTACTGATCTGGTGGGGGCATGTCGCTCATGAAAAGGTAAAGGATGAAATAGTGGAAAGAGTTTATAATAGAGTGCTCCAAGGCATGGGATTAATCGTCCTTCATTCAGGTCATTATTCTAAACTATTCAAGAGGCTGATGGGTACCACCTGTAATTTAAAATGGAGAGAATCAAGTGAAAAGCAAAGATTTTGGGTTGTCAGCCCTTCCCATCCGATCACACAAGGTCTTGGTGAGTATTTTGAGCTGGAGCCTGAAGAGACATATGGAGAGTATTTTGATATTCCTGCTCCAGATGAACTTGTATTTGTAAGTTGGTTTGAAGGTGGAGAAGTATTTCGCAGCGGATGTGTATTTTATCGAAGTTTAGGGAAGATCTTTTACTTTCAACCGGGACATGAAACATATCCAACCTACTATAATAAAGATATTTTGCATGTCATCGCAAACGCTGTAAAATGGGCAGCATCTCCGCATGGTACTGCTCCAACCTTTGGCCATTTTAAGGCTCTTGAACCTTAACGAATAGCTATAGCTGTCAAAAAATAATAGTGAGAGAGTGCGAACAAAGACACCCTCTCAGTATTGTGTTATAAATTAACTTCTATTTTTTGTGATCCTTGCAGATTGATCTTTACTCCATTTGCATGTTCTTCAACTTCACCAATAGAAGCAGAAGAAATGCTCTTATAACCCGTAAGCAGAATTGAATACGCTAGGTTCTCCATATTTGTTTCAATGAAGATTTTGTTATTCTGTCTTACCGCTTTAATCTCACCTCTACTGTTACCGTCTATATCAGTAACAAAGGCAGTTGCAGGTTTGTCATTTTTCAATTGATAAATTTCATAAGTGACATTTTCGGCAAAATCATAATCTGGACGATTGTCTTCATGACCAATAGCTAAAATAGTATTTTCCCGTATAAATAACGGTAGACTCAAATAATCGTAGTTTTCTGTTATCCATGTTCCGCCTTCGATCACTTCATTTGTTAAATAATGAGTCCATTTGCCATGTGGTAAGTAGCATGAACCAACTCCATCTTCATTCATAATTGGCGCTACTAGCAGGCTGCTTCCCAACATGTATTGGCGATCAAGTACATGAGAATTTGGGTCATCGGCAAATTCCAGGAGCATTGGACGCATAACCGGAACACCTGTATTGTGATTTTCAACAGATATGCTAAAAAGATATGGCATTAAACGGTTTTTTAGCTTTGAAAAATGCTTTGTCACTTCTACCGCTTCTTCATCAAATAACCATGGAACGCGATAGGATGAGCTTCCGTGTAAGCGACTATGGCTCGATAATAGTCCAAATGCAGTCCAGCGTTTAAATAAATCAGGGCTAGATGTATTTTCAAAGCCGCCAATATCATGACTCCAATATCCGAAGCCTGATAATGATAATGATAATCCTCCACGTAAGCTTTCTGCCATTGACTCGTATGTTGCACTACAATCTCCTCCCCAATGGACCGGGAATTTCTGACTGCCAACTGCAGCTGATCTAGCAAAAACAACGGCCTCTTGCTTGCCTTTTTCTTGCTCCAGTAAATCAAAAACGACTTGATTATAGAGATAAGCATAGTAGTTGTGCATGCGATATGGATCTGAACCGTCATAATAGACAACATCTGTTGGAATTCTTTCACCAAAATCAGTTTTAAAACAATCGATACCCATATCTAACAGTGCTTTTAATTTATCGCGATACCACTCTGCAGCAGCTGGATTCGTAAAGTCAACAATACCCATTCCTGCCTGCCATAGATCCCATTGCCAAACATCATTGTTTGGTTTTTTCAACAAATAGCCTTTTTCAGCAGCTTCGTCAAAGAGTTTAGATTTTTCAGCGATATAAGGATTAATCCAAACACAGATTTTCAAGCCTTTTTCTTTTAATCTTTTTAACATCGCTTCAGGCTCAGGAAAAGCGTCTTTATCCCATTCAAAATTGCACCACTCAAACTCTTTCATCCAAAAACAATCAAAATGGAAAACACTTAAAGGAATATCACGTTCAGCCATTCCGTCAACGAAATGATTGACCGTTTCCTCGTTATAATCTGTAGTAAAAGATGTTGTCAGCCATAAACCATAGGACCAAGCTGGCGGCAGTGCTGGTTTACCAGTTAATTCGGCATAATTGCTTAATACATCTTTCGGAGTGCCCCCGCCGATAATGAAATATTCAATATACTCGCCTTCTACACTAAACTGGGTTTTCGATACTGCCTCTGATCCAACCTCAAAGCTTACTTTTTCTGGATGATTGACCAATACACCATATCCGCGGTTACTTAAGTAAAACGGGATATTTTTATATGATTGCTCTGAGCTCGTACCTCCATCTTCATTCCAAATGTCGACAACTTGTCCATTTTTAACAAACGGAGTAAACCGTTCACCAAGTCCGTAAATATATTCCCCAACACCAAGATTTAACTGGCTCCGCATATAACTCTCTTTATGAGGACCTTTTATCCAGGCTACACCTTTAGGGTCAATAGATGTTAATTCTTGATTGCCTTGAGAAAAGGTAATTTTAAATGGACTGTGTTGGATGGTTACGCTTACATCACCACTATTAAAAATTGTAGTATCTCCATCATGCTTATACTCTAGCGGAATCATACCTTCCTTAACATCAAAGTTCGGAGATTGATTTACTCCTCCTTTGTGATGCCAAGCTTTTACTTTAATAACATTTTCCAATGGAGAAGCTAATTGAATTGTAAGTGACGGCAGGTTTAATGTATCACCTCTGCTTTGAATATCTTTACACGGTGCATACAATGTCACTAAATCTTCATTTATAGCAATATCACGAACATTTCGCGGATGTTGAATAGTAAAGCCTTCTTTTGTTAGCCAAAAGCCATCTGTAAATTTCATAAGGAACACCCCTTATCCTTTAAATTATTTAATTTGCTAAACATAATAATTTTTTTAAGTTGCTCATAATTAACAGTATAGTGATAAAAAAACGGTGAATCTTGTACAATTAGAACATGTAATAGTATAATTCTGATAAATCTTTTAGGGTGGTGAAAATTATTAATAAAGACAAATTACTTGAAGATCGAGTACACGGAGATTCGATGTTTCCGTTTCGTATCTACATGGTTGACTACCTCGATGGGCAAGTGATCTTTAATATGCATTGGCATCCTGAACTGGAGTTTATTTATGTTGAAAAAGGGGCGATTAACTTACAAATCGGGACAAAAAAATATCGTTTACTTGAAGGGACAGGCTGTTTCATTCCAAGCGAACAATTACACGGTGCTTATCCTTTTAAGAACACACCTTTTAAACTTCACGCCATTGTCTTTAATATTGATTTCTTACGAAGCTTTGGCTTTGATTTAATTCAAAATAATTACTTACAAGTGATTCAAAACTTCTCTTTAGCTCATTCATTGCTTATAACAGGTAATACTCTTGAAGAAAAAAACATGCTAAAAACAATCGTCAACATTATAGAGGCTTATTCATCAAAAGAACCAAGCTATGAGCTTAAAGTAAAAGGTTATTTGTACCTGCTTTTTGCCGACATCCTTAAAAAACAAGCATGGATTCATAATGAGGAAGTGACTCAAAAGGATTTAACAAAAACAGATTTATTAAAAAAGGTTCTTCAATATATTGATCAAAACTATAAACAAAAACTGACTGTTATGGAACTTGCCTCCCAAATCCAAATGAGTGAAGGTCACTTTAGCCGCTTTTTCAAATCATTAGTCCGTATGACACCCATGGAGTACATTAATACAACGCGGATAAATAAAGCTTGTATGTTATTGCAGAAAACAGACCGGAAATTGCTTGATATAGGAATGGATGTAGGTTTTCAAAACCAGAGTTATTTTATTCGGCTGTTTAAAAAGCAGAAAGGATGTACGCCGAGGGAGTATAGATTTAAACATGGTGATGATATATGAGGTATTTTTATTTAGATTAGTAACTATTATTCCAGGTCGTTGTGACAAACAGCCATTTTTTTCCGCTTGTTACGAATACTCGCCATCATATAAAATCAGGAACAATCCGTACCGTTTATTCAAATGGGCTTTCGATATTTCTCCCGTTCACTAATTTTCACATGAAAAGTAGTGAAAAATGGTACGGATTCTTTTTCATTCGGATTTTTGCCTATAAGGTATAATTAAATTTATATGCTAGTGCTGTAAGCGCTTACTGGTTAAGGAGACCTCACTGTGAGAAAAAAGATAGAATGTTTACTTATTAAAACGTTAAATAATATGAAATTACGAGACAAATTAATTTTTACATTTATTGTTGTCGTCTTTATCCCGATCATGGTTGTTGGTCTATTTCTAACCTATGAACTTAGAAATAATGCTGTGAAGGATGCAATCGAACAATCACAAGTAAATGTGGAGAGGGTGAAAAAGAGGACAGCAGAAATCTTAAATGTACCTATTTATATCTCAAATAATCTGCAATTTGACCAGAGGTTGAGTGAGGTAGTCAATACATCCTATGGATCAACCTATGAAGTTGTAAATGCCTATCGCGAGTACCGTACGTTTGATTATTTTTTACAATACTACCCGGAAATTTACAATATTAAGTTTTATATGGACAATCCTACTTTGATCAACAATTGGGAGTTTATCCCGGTAGGTGAAGAAGAAAGGAACTTTTTTTGGTTCGGCCATTCAGTAAGCGAGCCAGGGTTTAATCGGTGGTACTACCTTGCAGATGAAACAAAGGATAACCATTATTATCTAAGTCTAGTAAAAAGAATTAATTTCTTAGAGCAAAAAACACATGGCATTCTAGTTATTACAATCGATCCTAGCCAATTAAAAAAGATTTTGCAGCAGGAGCCTTTTTTGACGATGATCGTAGATGAAAGCAATTATATTATTTCTGCCAATCAATCAAACATCGTTGGAAAAGGGTTATACGAAATCATTGATCCAAAGCATGAGATTAAGAATCAACCAGCTGTCTTTAATGGGGAGATAAATGGTGAATCATCGCAAATTATTGTTGATAATCTTTTGCCTGAGATGAGCCAAAACCAGCTTAGAATTATTTCCATCGTTACGGACAAGCATATCGTGAAGGATGCTAATAAATTAAGTCTGCTTGGAGCTGGAGTAACATTAATCGGGGTGATCATTGCTGTTATTTTAATCACCTCTGTTTCATGGCTCTTATCAAAACGACTTTCAAATTTAAGTCAGAATATTAATCGCCTTTCAGCAGGAGATTTAACTACCAGAATTGTTGTCGATGGCGATGATGAGATTGGTCAACTATCAAAGCAATTCAATCATATGGTGGAAAATATCCGCGGGTTGATCGATCAAGTAGAGGAAGCAACGAAACAAAAAAATGCTCTAGAAATGAGTCAAAAAGAAATCAAACTAAAAATGATGGCGAGTCAAATCAATCCGCATTTTTTATTTAATACCCTGGAATCGATTCGAATGAAGTCCCATATGAAAGGCGAAAAGGAAATTGCAAAGGTGGTAAAACAGTTAGGGAAGTTAATGAGAAAAAGCCTTGAAGTGGGCGGCAGCAAGATTCCGTTAAGCAGCGAAATCGAAATGGTTAGCTGTTATTTGGAAATTCAGAAATTCCGTTATGAAAATCGTCTAAACTATGAGCTTAGCATTGATCCGCTCTCTGAAAATATGAAAATCTTGCCGCTTATTATTCAACCATTAGTAGAAAATGCCGTTATCCATGGATTAGAAGACAAAGAGGATGGCGGAACGATCCTGATTAAAACAAACGTAAATGGGGATTGTTTAACGGTCATCGTGGAAGATAACGGGAGCGGGATGAAAAAAGAACGATTAAATGATATTCAGCATATGTTAGCTGAACACAATGAAGGAAATGGCAATCGAATTGGATTGCTGAATGTTCATAATCGACTGCAGCTCACTTACGGTAAACAAAGCGGGCTAATGATTGATAGTCAAGAGGGGAAAGGAACGAAAATTCAGTTTAGTATGACGCGGGGGGATGAAGATGTATAAAGTGATCATTGTAGATGATGAACCAATGATCAGAGAAGGGTTAAGAACGCTAATACCTTGGGAAGAATCAGGATTTCAAGTTATTGACATAGCCAAAAATGGACGTGACGCTTTAGAAAAATATAAGCACTATTCACCTGATTTAATGATTGTTGATATTCGCATGCCGGAAATGGATGGACTGCGGCTAATTGAAAAGATAAGAGAAGAAAATAAATACGTCCATTTTATTATATTAAGCGGGTATGCGGATTTTGACTATGCCAAAAAAGCGCTTGGATGTCAGTGTGATGGCTACCTATTAAAGCCGCTTGATGAGGATGAATTAATCGATTCCTTAGGGTTGGTTCATAAAAAACTGCAAGATAAACAGAAGCTTCATCATTTGATGGAAGATGATCATGAAAAGAAGAAGGAAGAGTTCTTGACCAACCTTTTAATGGGTAATGGGAAATTTACTAAGCAGGAATTTGATATGCTTTGTCAGCGATATGGGTTCACATCCTCTGCTTATCAAGTATTCATGGGTTCAATAAAAGACCATCATGACGTAATAGATAAGGTGAAAACACTCATCGAGAAAGAAAATCGCGGATATGTTCTAGTGAACAAAGGGAGGCTCATCATTCTATTTAAGGATGATTTTCTCTCTAAATATCGATGTGATAAACAATATCTTCAGTTACTTCATGTAATGGAAGAGTTTCAGCTGCTGCCTTCAATTGGTGAAAAAGTCTATAAACCAAAGGATATTCACCATTCATATAAAACGGCTGCTCGCCTGCTTGAAAGGAAATTTTTTCATATGGGCGGACCATTGATCACAAGCAAGGAGGCGAATGATGTCTTCGATTCGGCCTATGAAGAAGTATCTGGAAGCAGCTTTCCGACCGAATCATATGTTGAAAGGCTGTATTATTCAATTGACATTGCCAATATAGGAGCATGTGAAAAAATCGTTAATGAGCTTGTCGAAGAACTAATTGGCCGAAATGAGTCAGAACAGGAAGTAAAAAAGCATGTATTTCACTTATACACAGCGATATTAAATAAACTTCTGCTAGCAAACCCAAAAATGCATTCCGTTCTTTACCCGCTTGGGACAAACGCAGGTGACATCTTTGAGATGGATAGTATTGTAACGATCAAGGAATTTATCTTGAAGCAGTTTAAAAATATGATCAAGTGCTTTGATAATGGACAAACAGATGTCACGCTCAAAAAAATGATCGATTTAATCCATAAGGAGTTTAATCAAAACTTACGCTTAGAAACCTTAGCAGAAGTATTTAACTACAACAGTGCTTATTTAGGAAAGCTCTTTAAAAACCATACAGGTGAATACTTTAATACGTATCTCGATAAAGTAAGAATCGAAAATGGCAAGCAACTGTTACTGCAAGGCTACAAAGTCTATGAAGTTGCTGAAAAAATAGGTTACGCAAATGTCGACTATTTTCATCGCAAATTCAAAAAATACGTTGGCCTCTCCCCATCCTCCTTTCGTAAGGAAGAATAGAAAAGCAGGGGGATGGTCCCAAACTTGTGGAAAAAACCTCCTATTTTAAAAAAAGATTTTGAAAATAGGGGGTTTTTGATGCTTCATTTTTCTTTTTGCCCCCAGCATTTCGGTGTGATCATATCCACTCTATGTTGTAGAGTAATTTTGTAGAAAAGCTGTCAAGATTTTCTCGACACTCTGGTGGACAGTCCCCAAAATATCATCTTCACCTATAATATTGACCTGATTTTTCTCTAAATCTAGCAGGTATTGATCAGTTGAAATTTCCGTTATGATAAAAGCGTAGAAACGGGGGGGATGAGTTGAAAGGCAAAAAGAAAGCGTATTCATAATTGTGAATTCATAAAGCATCACAGAGTGTGTAAGTCATAATTATTTCGAATGTACTATCACTTATATTATGTGGAGAATAGGGGAGAAAACAAACATGGGTGGAAAAACACAAAAAATAATTATAAGTCTTCTGCTGGCATGTGTTCTAGCGATTGCAGGCTGCAGCAATGAAAGTACGTCAAAAAATAATACAGACAGCAGTAGTTCAGATGGACCGGTTACCTTCACTTTATTCAGTGCCGATCCACATTCACAGTGGGATAATATGGAGAGCCCAGTAAGTAAAAAAGTCATTGAAGAAACAGGGGTAACATTAAATGCTGAATTTGATGTTGGCGGTGGCGAACAAAAAATTCCGTTAATGGCTGCAAGCGGGGAATATCCAGACTTAATCTTGCCGAAGGGTTCTGCAGGGACATTAGTTGACGCAGGAGCTTTAATCGATTTAACAGATCTGATAGAAGAGCATGCGCCAAACTTGAAAAAAATATATGGTGATTATTTTAATCGTTTAAAGTGGAGTAATGAGGACGAATCAATCTATATCTTGCCAACGTCACCAGTTGATCATACGTATTGGACTCCTGGAACGGGTTTTATGCTCCAGCATGAAGTTGTAAAGGAATTAGGATATCCCAAAATCAGAACGGTGAAGGATTTTGAAAATGCGATAAGAGAATACAAAGAAAAGTACCCAACAATCGATGGGCAGCCAACACTTGGGTTATCTTTATTGGCCGATGAATGGAGAATTATGATTTCAACAACCAATCCGGCATTTTTCGCTACGGGTGCTTCAGATGATGGTGAATTTTATATTGACCCGGAAACATATGAGGCAACGATGCACTACCGCCGCCCAGAGGAAAAGGAGTACTTCCGTTGGCTGAATCATATGAATGCCGAAGGGTTATTAGATCCAGAAAGCTTTGTGCAAAAATATGATCAATATTTAGCCAAAATCTCATCTGGCCGTGTAATTGGGCTAATTGACACTGATTGGGAAGTGGCAGACGCGCAGCGGGCACTAAGGGAAGCAGGAAAGCATGAAAGAATGCACGGTATGTATCCTGTAACATTGACTGAGGAATATAAGCATCATAACTTTCAAGATACAGGTTATCTAGGCGGATGGGGAATAGGAATTTCTGTTGATTGCGAAGATCCTGTTCGTGCCATCAAGTTTCTTGATTACTTAGCATCAGAAGAAGGACAAATTCTTCAGCAATGGGGAATTGAAGGCGAGCATTACGATATTGTTGACGGTAAGCGCGTGATTCCTGAGGAAGAGATGAATGAACGCAACAATAACGCAAACTATGCAAAGGAAACTGGAATTGGCGTCTTAAAAGGT
Organism: Metabacillus sp. Hm71; assembly: GCF_051842955.2. Classification (NCBI taxonomy): domain Bacteria; kingdom Bacillati; phylum Bacillota; class Bacilli; order Caryophanales; family Bacillaceae; genus Metabacillus; species Metabacillus sp. Hm71. Next base: position 240,528 of record NZ_CM200278.1, read on the forward strand.
TTTGCCCCTTATTATGGTGATGGTGTTACAGATTCAACAGGACAAACATATACAATCGCAAGTCCTGATCAAATAAAAGATTCCTATACAGATGTTGAAAAAGAAGTATTAAGTAATTATGGGGTAGAAATGTGGAAGGATCTTTATCCGCAAAAAGAAGAATTCCCAGTGAAGCCATGGGGAGCAGCCTACAATATTCCTGTTGAAGCAGGCTCGGATTTAGAGGTTATTATGCAAAAAAGTTTAGATATTGTGAAAAAACGGATCCCAGAAGCCATTCTTGCCAAACCGGAAGATTTTGATAAAGTGTGGAAGACATTTATGGAGGATTTAGAAAAAGCAGGTGTAGGAGAAGCGGAAAAGGAATACACCAAACTTGTCAAGAAACGAGTAGAGCTTTGGGAAGAGTAAGCAAATGAGAATTTAAGTTCCGCCAAGTTAAAAAGCTCGCATGATGCGAGCTTTTTAATGGTTTAAGAAAGTATAAAATTTTGTACTTAGTTTTAGTGTCTAGCTCCATCGCCTAGCCCCTCTAGGGTCTAGCCATTCATGAATTGAAGGCAAAGAACGCCTTCTATTCATGAGTGGCTTATTTGCCCTAGGCTGATCAAGGCGCTTGCGCTTTTCTTATGGTGTCTACTTATGAAAATTGCTTTGAAGCATTATTACTTGGTGACACCTTTAATTGATCTGTCCGAGACACAAAGCTATGCAGCACCATCCCGCCAATGACTAAAAGGATTCCCGCTAAAGAAATCGGAGCTGGAAGCGGTGCCTTTAGGAAGAGAATCTCTCCAATCAGGACAAAGAGTACTTGAACTGATTGTGTAGCTTCTACAGCTGCAAGCTTTGCCATATTATGTTGCACTAAATTTGTTGCTTGGAAAAATAATAATGTTGCAATAAGCCCTGAGCAGATTGCCACTAAAAAGGATTGAAAGGTTTGTGTTTTCGTTGGTGGGCCGTCTGTGATGATTCCGATCATAGCCAAAACAATCCAAAAAGGCAGGCTTCCTAAAGTCATTCCAAGAACACGTTGAAAAACATCTAATCTACCTTCACAAATCACCATCATTTTTCGGTTTCCAAGAGGGTATGCGAAAGAAGCAATCAACACTGGGATTATGGTTAAAAGCATTGGCTTTAATGATAAATGTGATGCATGTTCATACTGCATGACGGCAACGCCGGCAATAATAATGAACGACATGCAAAGGCCTTTCAATGGAATTTGTCCTTTTACTTTAATCGGTCCATTGGCTGTCTGCCTTTCTTCATAGAACAAAGGAACAAGGAGCGAGCCTGAGAGAATAGTGATTTGCCATGTTGCAGCGACAAGCCATCCGGGGCCATATGCACCCGCAAAGCAAATCGGCGCGTAAAATAGGCCAAATCCTACGGTTCCCCATAAGAACCATTGACTTGGATTTTTTTTCATTTCTCCCCAAAGGGCTATCCAATTTTTTCGCCAAAACACGAGCAGAAACAAAAAAGGAACCATGAAAAAATAACGCAGTGAAGCACTCCATAACCAGCTGCCTCCTGAGAGTTCCATTGAACGATTTAAGACAAATGTAAAGGCAAAAAAGAAAGAGGAACAAACCCCGAGTAAAATAGCTCTCAAAAGATCACCTCAGTTTACTTGTTAATTCCATACAGATTTTGGTTATTACGGTTATCATACTATAAACCTACCTATCTGAACACGTAAATGTTTCAAGTGCTTCATAAAATTTGAACTTTCCTTGTTTAAAATAGGAATTGGAAATATAATCAAAATGTAAGAAGTAATTAGATAGGGAGAGTGTGCTGATGAGAAAAAGCCTTCAATATCCAATCGGAGAGTTCAAAGCCCCAGAACGCGTAACAAATGATGACATTGCACGATGGATTTTAGACATTGAAGAAACTCCAGAACGATTAAAAATGGCATTAACAGGCCTTTCACCGCAATTAATGGATACGCCGTACCGCCATGGCGGCTGGACTGTAAAGCAAGTCGTGCATCATCTTGCCGATAGCCATATGAACAGTTATATTCGCTTTAAGCTGGCCCTTACTGAAGATAAACCTGCGATCAAAGCGTATGATGAAAATTCATGGGCTCTCTTACCTGATGCTACGGAGCTGCCTGTAGATGTCTCCGTTCAATTACTAGAATCCCTCCATATTCGGTGGTCACATCTGCTAAGGTCGATGACCAAAGCTGACTATGATAAACGCTTTTATCATCCGGGAATGGGTAGTTTTATCTCATTAGCTACAACTCTAGCATTATACTCCTGGCATGGAAGACATCATATTGAACATATTAAGTTAGTAAATGTACATTAAGCAAATATAAAAAATAAGCTTTTGGGCTGTTTTTTTATGGTTAATGTACGTGTTATTCCGTAATAGCTTTAAATATGAATCTCATAACGGATTGATGATTTCCCCTAGAAAAATTAGTGATAATCTCCTTGTTCATGAATAAAATGTACAAGCATCACAAATTGTTGGTAATTCTGGGGGAAAGTGAATGAACGTTATTATTAGCTACATTTTTTTGGGATTATCTTTGGCAGCACCGATCGGTCCCGTTAATGCAGCCCAGATTGATAAGGGAATTAAAGGCGGTTTTATCAATGCATGGCTAGTAGGATTAGGGGCTACAATGGCTGACCTAGCTTATATGTTAGTCGTGTATTTAGGGTTAGTGCATTTTTTAGATATTCCAATCATGAAGGCCTTTTTATGGCTTTTTGGCTTTTTTGTCTTAGTTTATACAGGGATAGAAAGCCTGTTTGGGGCAAGTAAAATAACGATACATAACCAAAGAACAAATGTTACGTATTCAAAATCATTTTTCTCTGGTTTTTTCATGTCTTTGGCAAATCCGCTTACCATTATGTTTTGGCTTGGAATATATGGCTCAGTTTTAGCAAATGCAGCTGCATCCTACAGCACAAATCAACTGATTATTTATAGTTCAGCCATTATATCAGGTCTGTTGCTCTGGGATTTTACGATGGCATGTGTAGCGAGCACTTTCCGTAGGTTTTTAACAAATCAACTGCTTATTGTTATCTCGATCATATCGGGTATATCGTTAATAGGCTTTGGCTTATATTTTGGTTACCAGGCATTCATATTGCTGACACACTAACTTATAGAATAAGGATGACTCAGAAGGAACGGACAAAGAGCGCCCGATCCTTCTAAGTCATTCTCTCTTACTTTCTTATTTCTAACATGGAACTAACGAGTCCAATTAAAACACCTAATATGGCTCCACCGGCAACCTCAGCGGGCTGATGACCTAAAAGCTCATTCAATTCCTTCTCTTGCTTTACATGAAATAAACCTGGCATATGACCTGAAAGCACTTCAATATCAGCATCAAGGTCATTAACTATTTTTGCAATTTCACCAGTATGTCTTCTAATTCCTTGTGCATCATACATGACAATAATTCCAAATATGACAGCTAAAGCAGCATCAGTAGAATCCCAGCCTTTTTTAGTTGCTACATAGGTTGCTAACGCAGATACTCCTGCAGAATGGGAGCTGGGCATTCCACCTGTTGAGAAGATCGGCCGCCAATCCCACACACCATTTACTCTTTTATTGGTAAAAATTTTTAATCCTTGAGCAATTCCAATCCCTGAAAGGGCTGTCCATATCCCTCGATTCATTAAACCTCACCTCTATGTATGTAGTGTTTAACAAATCATTGATGATATTCCAGATGAATAAAAATAAATTATGAGGTTCAATCTTATCAGAATAAGTCTTCTTTTCCGTCAAGTTTAGACAAATTATTTCCCGAAAAATAATTCTTATGTTTGTTCGCGATTTATCCATTTTGTAAGTATTGGCGGCTCATATTGCCTGAATTTTTCAATGAGCTGATGAGGATCTGTTTCGACAATTATCATGGAGTGATATTCAGATCTTAAAAATTGCTGTTCGATCATATGGTCAAAAAAGGAGAGAAGCTTATCATAATAATGATGGCTATTTAGCATGCCAATTGGCTTTTTGTGTTCACCTAATTGAGCCCAAGTGTAAACCTCAAAAAACTCTTCCATCGTTCCAGGACCGCCAGGCAAAGCGATAAAGCCATCAGATAATTCCTCCATTTTCGCTTTTCGCTCATGCATTGTATTTACAATGATTAGATCTGTTAAACCAGTATGTGCGATTTCCCGTTCCATTAACATTCTTGGGATAACGCCTATTACTTCGCCGCCTGCTTGTAATGCAGCATTTGCAACAGTACCCATTAGACCAACCTTTGAACCGCCATATACCAAGGTAATTCCTTCTTTTGCTAACTGGGTGCCAAGTCGTTTTGCATCATCTGTATACATTTGCGATGCCCCAGAACTTGAACCACAAAAAACACTGATTCGTTTCAAGATTTTCACTTCCTTTAATAGTTTAAGCAGCTAAGAGATAAAATAAAGTGAATGATATACAACTCCAGTGTACAAGGTGTCTCCCAATTAATAAAGAGACTGTTTTAGTATTTCATCTAGAATGTAAAAAACTTGAAACATTATTCCATTCGGCTCCGTATTAAGTAAAAAGGAGGAGATGGAATGGGGAAAATAATCACATGTATGGTAAGCTTGGTATTGGTATGGAACTGCTACATTGGACAAGCATTTGCAAAGGAGTCTTTGGACCTCCCCTCTAGAGACTATACCGATAAAGATCAAGCAACGATCTCCCAATTAAGTAGTACAGCAACTTATTATGTAAGAGCATTTAGCTGTAATGGAAGGAGTTCCTGGACAAAAGAACTACATTCAGAATCCACAGGTTTTACTTGGATTGTTGGACAGGGATGGAAGGGGTATATCCAGGCGGGATCCTCTGGTGGACGAACAATAGGTGTTGTGTTAAATAATACGAAAATAGATTTTGATTATCCCTATCTAGCAAAAAAGGGTTTTGCAGGGAATAATCGTACATATGTAAAGGGGATACAGTCTGCATTGAGATGTTTAGGATATGAGCCAGGAGCAATAGATGGAATTTTTGGAACAAAGACAGAAGCTGCGGTAAAAGCGTTTCAGCATCGAAAGGGGCTGACTGTTGATGGAGTAGTGGGGAAACAAACCTATCATTATTTATCTTTTGCAACCGGATAATGATGATTTAAACTTAAAAACAATGGGTAGTCCCCCTCTAACATCCTATATAGGATCTAACAGATTAATTTCTATATACTGATGTTGTGGGAGGGGGCAAACCCTTGCCATCGCTGCTGTCCTACCTAATTGACTCATCAATAATTCTTGCTCCTTCAGGCGCGATAAAATCGAATAAGCGATGATTTTTTTTAACTGTCAAAATTTCAAACTTCTTTAAGCTTTCCCATTCCTGACGCTGACCATTGGTAATTTCCACTTCTTTAATAAATAAGCTAGTATCTTTATCAAACCAATATTCTCTTTTCACATGATGCCCTTCTTTTACTAAGTAAACATTAGCCTTTCGATCTAGATACAGCTTTTCTCCTAAAAAGGAAATATTGATTGGATTGATGTTTCGGAAGAATTCGACTTCATAAGGAATGCCTTCATAATCAAGCTCTTGTAGTACAAACAAGTTATCCTTTTTTGAATAGGAAGCTAAATATTTTCCATCTGATATCGAGTAGTTGCCATTTTTATACTCTTTCCTCACTTTTTGTCCTGAAATATACACATAGACCGTTTCTCCATCTTGAAGGACCTGTTCAATATAAATAATGTTCTCCTTTAATACGCTATTCTCAACATTGTTTAATGGCTGTTGGCCCTTTAGGAAATGGTCCATAATTACTTCGTTTAATGCTTTCTTAATTGCAGCCTTTACTGGCGGAGTGTTCCATGCACCGATAATCAAAAGAAAAAGAGAAGCACAGGTGAGTAATGCCGTTTTCAAGATCCGCTGGTACGCTTTTTTCTTGATGGAAGCGACATGAACTTCTTCTGTTTCAAGAATGTAGTCAAGTCCTTCTTCTAATGTTAAGTAGCGATTAAAGTAGGTTTGACAATCTGAGCAGTGTTCAATATGCTCTAACAACTGATTCTGGTCTTTCTCAGACAGTTGGTCGAAATTTAGGATAGTTAGCTGGAACTTTTTGCAGGTCATTACAGCACCCCCTTTTCGATAAGGTGATCCATCATTTTTTTTCGGCCGCGAAAAATCTTCGTTTTTACTTTACCTAATGAAAGTTTCTTCATTTTTGAAATTTCTTGATAGGAATAGCCATTATTTCGAAGAATGAATATTTCTTTCGTTTCCTCATCGAGCAGGTGGAAGACTTCATTTATATGCTGAATCTTTTCCTTAGATAACAGTGTATTTTCAGGAATCTCTGATCCTAAAGGACGTTGAGATTGAAATGTTTCATTCATATTTTGCTGAAGATCTTGCTGCCGCTTCAGTTTCCTTAGATGGTCATAAGCAGTATTTTTAGTAATAATGGTAACCCATGCTTCCAGATTTTTAGGTAACACATAATCCTTTTTTTGAAAGTATGTATAGATTTTTAGACTGGCATCTTGAACAATGTCGTCCACCAAAGAGGGGTTTTTAATAATATTTTTCGTTGTCTTAATAATTTTTGCTCTGTTGGCTTCAAGAATTTGTGAAATGCTTTGTTTGTCCACGATTTGCTCCCCCTTGCCTCATAATGAAAGACGACTAGAAAGAAAAGATGTTTCGCTTATCTAATAAAAAGTTCCTTTCTTCCATTATAAAGAAAAAATGGAAAAACATTGTCTTTAGAGGTTGTTATTTTACATAATTGTTAGTAACAAAAGGGAATAATAAAGGGTAATGTAAGAAGCTCCCCTATAAAGTTATGTTTAGGAGTGATGTGAAAATGGACGCTGCTTTACGTTGGTTTGTCATGGACAAGATAGATGGACGGAATGAAATGAAAACAGTGTTTTCAAAGGCTTTTAGCTTCTATAGTGAACAGCTTTCAGAGCATAAGGGTAAAATTCTTGAGATAGGTTTACGAAAGGCGCTTTTGCAGTCGTCATTAAATAGCAATGGTTTGCAAGTAGAAGGGGTCGTTTTTTCCAAACAGGAATTTGCGGAAAGCCAAACTATTGAGCCCCTTTCTATTAAGCCGTCATATTTGTATGATGCTATTTTTATACCGTTTGGGCAATTTTTAACGATACCGGAAAGAGTTATGGCGATTAAGGCATTAAAATCCTGTTATGATCATGTAAAGCCGAATGGAAGGGTCATCATCGACTTGATTTTGCAGGAAGAACAATCTCGCTCAAATCCAAAGAAATCGGAAATAATATACGATAAAGACAACCTATTAGTATTCGAATCACAAATTGTGGATGTGGATTACTATGAACAAAAAGCCACTTATTTTTTGACCTATGAACAATGGGCAGGAGGGGAGTGCCTTCAAAGTGAACGACGGCTGCAAACTTTTCTGTGGTTTGGTGTAAAGGAATTTAAGTTAGTCCTTGAAAAAATTGGCTTTACCAATGTGACAATATCAGGGGATTATCAGCAAGTGAATGGAGAAAGATCAAACCATAAAATTTATACATTTGAAGCAAAAAAGGGAAAGTAAAAAGAATGCATCCAATATACATACTATATCCTCAAGGAAAATTCATCTGTTTATAAATAAAAATGGAAAATCTAACAGTATCATTACAAAAAGACAAGCTGTTACGAAAACTTATAAAAGAAATAAAGGAATCTCTAATAACAATTTTTGCTTAAAGTGATAAAATAGGAATGATGATACTTGAGGAGGAAATTTACATGAAAATTAAATTAGGCCTTGTATATGGAGGGAAGTCTGCAGAGCATAATGTTTCCTTGCAAACAGCCCTTGCAGTTATAAATGCATTAGATATGAATAAATTTGAAATACATCCAATTTATATTAATCAAAATGGTGAATGGGTAAGAGGAAATGCGTTAGATGCACCTGTAGAGCAAGTAAGCTCCCTCAAACTTGAGGATGGAGGCAACACAGTTTCTCCTGTTACCTTAAATACTGAATTATTCCCTGCAAAGGCAGCTGATCAGGAAAAAATTGATGTTATATTCCCGCTGTTGCATGGGCCTAATGGGGAAGATGGCACAATACAAGGATTGCTTGAACTTTTAAATCTCCCATATGTAGGAAATGGTGTTTTAGCTTCGGCAGCCGGCATGGATAAAGTAGTTATGAAGAATTTATTCGCTCAAGCAGGTTTAGCGCAAGCAAAATACGTATCCTTTATTAAAAGTGATTTTGAAACGGCTCCAGAAGCAGCTTACGACAATGTGGAAGAAACATTAGGCTACCCTTGCTTTGTAAAGCCTGCTAACTTAGGTTCAAGTGTAGGTATTAATAAATGTAAGGATCGCGAGTCACTAGAAAAAGCTTTTAAAGAAGCTTTTGAATATGACCGCAAGATTATTATCGAAGAGGGGATTGTTGGCCGCGAAATTGAAATTGCCGTCATCGGAAACGATCATCCTGTATGCTCTGTTGTTGGTGAAATTGCGCCTAAAAAAGAATTCTATGATTATAAAGCGAAGTATGAAGATGGAGATACAGATCTCATTATTCCAGCAAACATTACCGATGAAGAATATGAAACAATTAAAGAAATGGCGATCAAGTCATTTAAGGCAATTGACGGTTCTGGATTAGTGCGTGCTGATTTCTTCCTAACTGAGGATGGAAAGGCGTTAATTAATGAAGTTAATACAATGCCTGGATTTACTCCATATAGCATGTTCCCATTGCTTTGGAAGCATACGGGTGTTGAATATCCGCAATTAATTGAAAAGCTCGTTTCACTGGCGCTAGAACGATTTGAACAAAAACAGCAAATCAAGCATACTTTTTAATAGAACTAAGAACTTGAATATAGCGTTTATAATAGAGGGGCTGAATAGTTGATGATCAGTTCCTCTTTGTTTGGGTAGACTATATTCATAGAAAAGGAGCTTAAACTATGATTCAGCGTACACTAACCGAAATTGAAGGAATGGTAAAGGGTTCGGGATTAGATCAAGCATTTAAGCATGAAAAGATAAACGGAGTCACAACTGATTCCCGTCAGGTAAAGAAGGGGAATTTATTTTTTCCTTTAATAGGAGAAACGTTCAACGGACATAAATTTGTCGACAAGGCCATTGAGAATGGCGCAGCAGCCGTCATTTGGGATGAAAAGGAGCCGAATCCGCCGGAAACGATACCGGTTATTTTTGTTAACGATACATTAAAGGCGTTGCAAGATCTTGCTGAAGCCTACTTGCAGCAGGTGAAACCAAAGGTTGTCGGGATTACAGGCAGCAATGGGAAAACAACGACAAAGGATATGGTATCAAGCGTTCTCGAAACAACCTATAAGGTACATAAAACAAAAGGTAACTTTAATAATCATATCGGTTTGCCTTTAACCGTTTTAAGCATGGCTGAAGATACAGAAATTGCTGTTTTAGAAATGGGAATGAGCGGGAAAGGTGAAATTGAACTTTTATCAAAGATTGCGAAGCCTGATGCAGCGATTATTACCAATATTGGTGAAGCTCATTTACTGGATTTAGGATCAAGAGAGGGAATTGCCGAAGCTAAGCTTGAAATTGTTAAAGGTGTAAAACAGGATGGTTTATTGATTTATCACGGAGATGAACCGTTGCTGCAAGAGCGGGTCCCATCTTTATCAATATCCTCTGTAACTTTCGGAGAGACTTCGAAAAACGATTATTTCCCGACATCGATTCATCAGCAGGTAAATGGAACGTCTTTTAACATCAATGATACTGAATTCTTCATTCCAGTGCTTGGAAAGCATAATGTCAGCAATGCGCTGGCAGCCTATGCAGCCGCCCGTTTCTTTGATGTAAAAGAAGAAGACATTATCGAAGGATTCAAAGCAATAAAAATAACAGGGATGCGCTTAGAGTTAATTGAGTCAAAAAACGGGGTATCCATTATTAATGATGCTTATAATGCAAGTCCTACCTCAATGCTTGCAGCCATTCGTTTACTTGAAGATTTAACCGGCTTTAAACAAAAATACGTTGTCCTTGGAGATATGCTTGAACTAGGGGAAAATGAAGTGGAATTTCACCGTCAGGTAGGGGCAGCGATAAAAAAAGCTGAAATTTCTCATCTATTCACCTACGGAAAACTAGGGGCTGAAATTGCAAATGGGGCTAAACAAAACCTGCCGGAGGAATGTATCTATCATTTTGAGGATAAACAGGCATTAATCACCAAGCTAAAATCAATGGTAAACAAAAACGATGTTGTGCTTGTAAAGGCTTCTCGAGGAATGAGACTTGAAGAGGTCGTAAATGAATTAATAATGTGAAAATTCCATTAGAGGAGGTTCTCGAAGTAGAGGAAGCACAAGTGCCGACTAGGCCACAAGACTAGTCGGCTATCCCAAAACTGATAAAGTTTTTAAAAACAGGAATGAATAAATCATAAAACGTTAAAAATAAGCTCATGTGGTGCAGAAAAGGTTTTGCTTACGTAAAAACCGTTTTTGCTCTTTAAGGAGGGGTACCTACGCATGATCGGATGTCTCTTTATTCATGGTTTTACAGGTGCGCCATATGAGGTAGAGCCTTTGGCGACCTATATGAAGGAAAAGACAGATTGGATTGTTAAAGTGCCAACTCTTCCGGGTCATGGAGAAACACTTTCGCTAAAAGGGTATACCTATCATGATTGGATTGCACATGCAGAAAAAGAGCTAAAAGCCCTGATGAAAGAAGCTGACGAGGTATATGTAGTCGGTTTTTCAATGGGAGGTGTCATTGCTTCCTATTTAGCAGCAAAATATGAAGTAAAGAAGTTGGTGCTCTTAAGTGCAGCGGTTTATTATGTAAATCCAAAACAATTGTTGATTGATTGCAAAGATATGTTGAAAGATATGATGACCGGAAAAATTAAAGAAAACGAGTTATTTAAACGTTATAAGAAAAAAATATTTGAAACTCCGCTGCTTGCAACGATTGAATTTCAGAAATTAGTGAAGAGGGTAAAGCCTTATTTAACAAAATTAACCTTGCCAGTTCTTATAATACAAGGTGAATGTGACGGGATTGTGCCTGTAAAAAGCGCACATTATTTATACAAAACCATCCCTTCAAAAGAGAAGGAACTCCGTTTGCTCCCATGCTCTAAGCACCATGTATGCCATGGTGAAGATTATGAGGACTTAAAGGAATATGTTGAGAATTTCCTTTTTGCAGGTAATAGGGAATTTTCACATCAAAACTCAGTCAGCTAAACAATTTACAAAAAAAAAATTCCGATATTTATCCAAGAAAAGAATGGGAAATCATGCATGTTTTGGTTCAGTTCGTTTTAGTTCAAGTTGAAATAAAAAACTGGTAGTGGTATGATTACTTTTAAAGTGTTTGCGGGCTTTAAATAAGGTAAACTGCTGCCCTTGGTGAAAAAGGGCATTTTTTGTTGGCAATTTATTCGAACGTTTTATTGATGATACATCATTTGATAGGCTGACCAAATTGTTTTCAGCTTATTGAATTAGATAGATAAATTTGATTAAAAACCTGTTACCTATAAGGTCTGTAAATATTTACAGCAAACGATATAGAAGGAGTATGAATACATTGACATTAACGTTTCAAGATTTAGGTTTAAGTTCGTCACTGGTGCAATCAATAAGTAAAATGGGTTTTGAAGAGCCGTCTCCGATTCAGGCACAAACGATTCCGTTGGGTCTGCAAAATAAAGATGTTATCGGGCAGGCGCAAACTGGGACAGGAAAAACAGCTGCATTTGGAATCCCGCTTATTGAAAAAATTGACGTAAAGAATAATAATATTCAAGCTGTTGTTGTTGCTCCTACACGTGAACTAGCCATTCAAGTTTCTGAAGAACTTTATAAAATTGGTTATCATAAACGCTCACGTGTTCTTCCGATCTATGGTGGTCAGGATATTAATAGACAGATCCGTTCATTGAAAAAGAATCCTCATATTATTGTTGGAACACCTGGTCGTCTTATTGATCACATCAACCGTAAAACAATCCGTTTAAATACTGTTCACACAATCGTCCTAGATGAAGCAGATGAAATGCTAAACATGGGCTTTATCGAGGATATTGAGGCAATTCTTTCAAATGTTCCAGAAGATCGCCAAACTTTATTGTTCTCTGCCACAATGCCAGATCCAATTCGCCGTATTGCAGAAAAGTTCATGAAGGATCCTGAACTGGTCAAAGTAAAGGCGAAAGAAATGACTGTGCCTAACATTACCCAGTACTACCTAGAAACTCAAGAAAGAAAGAAATTTGACGTTCTCACAAGATTGCTCGATATTCAATCTCCAGAGCTTGCCATCGTCTTCGGCCGTACAAAACGCCGTGTAGATGAATTAGCTGAGGCGTTAACATTAAGAGGATATACAGCAGAAGGCATTCATGGGGATCTCACTCAAGCGAAGCGTATGTCAACTTTACGTAAATTTAAAGAGGGTGCGATTGAAGTATTAGTGGCAACGGATGTTGCAGCACGTGGACTGGACATTTCAGGTGTCACACATGTATATAATTTCGACGTTCCTCAAGATCCTGAAAGCTACGTTCACCGAATTGGCCGTACTGGTCGTGCGGGGAAAACAGGTATGGCGATGACGTTTGTAACACCAAGAGAAATGGATATCGTTAAAAACATTGAGCGTACAACAAAACGCAAGATGGACCGCATGAAGCCGCCAACAGTTGATGAGGCTATTGAAAGTCAACAACAGATGACAGTTGAGAAAATTCGTTCAATCGTTGAAAATGACAACCTTTCTTTCTACAAGCGTACTGCTGAGGAGCTTCTAGAAGAATTTGATGCACAGTTAGTAGTAGCTGCTGCTATTAAGTTCATGACGAAAGAGCCAAATGATGTAGAAGTAAAATTAACAGAGGAAGCGCCGTTATTTATTAAATCCTCTAAAAACAAAGGTCGTTCTAACAACAAAAGAAGGGGCGACTATAACCGAAGCGGCGGACAAAAGAAAAACAACAACCGCTCTTACGGTGATCGTGACAGAGGCAAAGGCAGCTATAGTAACTCAGCGAAGCGCCGCTACTCTAATTCAAAATAAAATGAAAAAGGTCGGATCTATGTTTTTATAGATTCGACCTTTTTTGTACTTGGAAAAAGGGGAGAGTGGTTCGAAAAGGCGGATAGCGCCGCAATTGAGGCGATCAGTAAGGCAGTTTAGATAGGCTGTACTGTATGATTTTAGGCAATACAAAAGGACAATGCTTTTTTTCAGATATAAAGAGTTTGAATAGGTGGATCAAGCATCCTTTACAATAAATTAATTTTCAAATAGAGATAAAACAAGCTCTGCAACCTTTCAATTGATGCTATAATCAAATGGGATTATTTTCTAACTGAAGGAGAGAGAAGGTTGAGGGATTTACCGAAAAATAAAATAAGCTTGAAGGCGTTAACTGTTTGGCGACTGAGTGCTCTTATTAGCTCAATCATTTTTTTATTAGTGGTAGTTGGCGTGGGAGTAGGGGTGTATTTTCTACATTTCACTTACTGGATCACAGTAGGTGCTGCTATCATTTGGCTAATTTCTTCACTATTATCCATTTTCATTATTCCGAAAATCAGGCACCGTGTATGGCGTTATGAGGTACATGAGCATGAGATCGACCTCCAGTTTGGCCTTTTTGTGATTAAACGAGTACTTATACCAATGGTAAGAGTGCAGCATGTTGATACACATCAAGGACCATTGCTTCGAAAATATAAACTGGCTTCAATTGAAATTTCAACTGCAGCAACAAAACATGAAATTCCAGCCTTAGATCTGCAAGAGGCTGATTTACTTAGGGATCATATTTCCAAGCTGGCAAGGGTGACGGATGATGATGTTTGAACCAAAGCGTATTCATCCGGTAGGAATGCTTTTAAGCTTCATTAAGATTATTAAGTCATATATTATTCCTGTCATTGTTTTCTTCTTTTTCGGCAATAATGAAGGTTTTAATGTTTATATAAGCATTGGCGGTGCTTGCTTATTTATCATTATCATTGTTACAAGCATTTTGGATTGGTGGAAGTTTACCTATTGGCTTGAAGATGGCGAACTTAGAATTGAGCATGGAATTTTCATTAAGAAAAAACGCTACATTCCGATTGAAAGGATTCAATCAATCAATATTAGTGCTGGCATTGTTCAACAGCTCTTTCGACTCGTAAAAGTGCAAATTGAAACAGCTGGCAGCGGATTGGAAGCAGAAGCGGTTTTAACTGCCATAAAAAAACATGAAGCAGATCATATACAACAGGTGATCTCAAATTATAAACAGGATGGTTTAAAGAATGTTGAGGTTCAAGATGAGGGCCAGTCAGAGCTGCCTATGTTTAAAATGCAGTCTAAGGACCTATTTATTGCAGCCTCAACCTCTAGTGGAATCGGCGTCATTATCTCCGCTATTGTAGCGTTTGTTTCACAATTTGAAGAATTTATTCCTTACGAGGAGCTTATCGATCGTTTTGAATTTCTGACAAAGGCAAGCTTTGCGTTCTATGCGGGATTGGTTTTTATTGTCTTATTTATTGCGTGGTTGTTAAGTATTATTGGTGTCTTGCTAAAGTATGCTTATTTTACTGTGTTAAAGGCTGATGATGACATAAAAATTTCTAGAGGAATTTTCGAGAAACAGCAAGTTTCCATCCCTATTTCAAGGATCCAGGCGATTAGAATTGTCCAAAATCCGGTTAGACAGTTATTAGGGTATGCAACTGTCTATATTGAAAGTGCAGGTGGGAATGGCGGTGACGAGGGAGCATCTACCATGCTATTTCCTGTCGTTCCTAAAAAAGAAGTATTTCCGCTTTTGCAGCAATTTGTTCCATCATTTGAAAAGAGTAATCACAAACATCGATTGCCTAAAAGATCAAGAAAACGGTATATGATAAGAAAAGGCATCCCTGCTGCCATCATCTGTATTCCGCTCTCTTATTTTCTGGCACCTTGGGGGATTTTTTCAGTGATTTTAATTCCCTTATTCATCTTTTGGGGCTATTGCTCATATAAAGATGCCAGCTGGAGTTTAGATGGGAACCAAATGCAATTAAGCTTTCGCTTTATCTCAAAAACAACTGTTCTTATCAAGCGCAATCGGCTGCAGTCGATAAAGAGCAAAACGTCTTATTTTCAAAAAAAACAATCCTTACAAACGTTTGAGGCTTCAATCAAATCAGGGATTATTGGAAAAAACTTCTCGATTAAGGATTTAGAACAAAGTGATGTTGAAAAAATGGTTGACTGGTATTCTCATTCTAAGAAATAAAACAAAAAAGCTGTCTAAGAGGATTCAACCTCTTATTAGACAGCTTTTTTAAAAGATATGAAAGTATAAATTTTTAACATAGTTTTTGTGTCTAGCTCTGAAGCACATGACGTGCAAGTGCAGTCAGTGCGACAGGATGTCGCGTTTTTTGACTGTTCAGCACCAGCCCCTCTAGGATCTAGCCAATTTAGAATTGAAGGCAAAAAACGTCTTCTATTCTAAATCATCTTATTTGCCCTAGGCTAAGCAAGACGCTTTCGCTTTTCTTATGTTAGCCGAAAAAGAATCCCAATCACGATTAAAAAGCCGAACAGCATCCAAAGTATATGTTTTATCCCTATTTTACGAAGGGAGATTTTTTTTACGTTGCGTGGACTGTAGAAGGTTTGATGGACGAACTGCCCTCGTTTTTTAATAAACAAGGGAGCTAAGGCAAAACCGCCGATAAAGCCAAAAATATGGGCAACAATGTTAATATTTGCATTAAAAAATGTCATGATTAATCCGATGACTAAAATACTTATGATGACTTGGGAGTTCGCTTGATCTATCATTCCTTTTCGAAAGAAAACCATAAATAGATAGGCGCCAAATAATCCGAAAATAGCACCTGAAGCTCCGATATGTGAATATTGCTGGGGCTCTAACAGAAAGGTAGCGATATTTGCAATCATTCCTGCGCCTAAATAGAAGGGGATGAATTTTCCTTTTCCCAGCAATTGTTCTAATGCAGGAGCAAATAAGATGAGGGAAATTGTATTGAAGAAAAGGTGACCAAAGCTAATATGAAGGAAGATTGGTGTAACAAGGCGCCAATACTCACCATTTGCAATTCCGGCATTATATCCGTCCAATAAGCTTAACAAAATTTGCAGAGTAGGAATTGGTAATTGAAATAGCAACCAAAAGAAGATGTGAATGCCGACAAGAAACGAAACAACCGGATATAGTTTAAGGAAGGTTTGAAAGTTTTCTGTTCTGGTAAACATTGTTTAGCCTCTTTTCTACTATATTTATAGTTCTGACTTCCATTTTATTCTTAAAGGACAATAAGATACAATGAAATAGCATCATAATGAATAGTCTGTAGAAATTGATTTATACTACACGAATATGTACAAGTTCATAAAAATAGTACGATTATAGACATTTGAAAGGTGTTGTTTTCAGATGATAGCGGGTATTGGTTTAGATATCATTGAGCTCGACCGGATCAGGAGGATAGTTGAACGTCAGCCAGGTTTTATTAAGCGAATTTTAACCATAAATGAAATTGAAACATATGCAACTCTTTCAAAGGAACGTAAGGTGGAATTTCTGGCTGGGCGCTTCGCCGTAAAAGAGGCCTATTCAAAAGCATTAGGAACAGGGATCGGTGAAGAAATAAGCTTTCAAGATATTGAGGTGATCAATGATGAAAGAGGGAAGCCGATTATTAAACTACTAAAAAAGCTACCGCAAGCAGATACCATTCATGTTTCGATCACCCATACACGCCAGTATGCTGCAGCACAGGTTCTATTGGAAAGGTAGAGGTTGGATACATAATAAGGGGTTGAAATTAGTTTTGGTGTCTAGCTGCAGCGCCTAGCCACTTAGGAATTGAAGGTAAAGAACACCTTCTATTCCTAAGTGGCTTATTGCCCGAGGCTGTTCGAGGCGCTTCCGCTTTTAAATTATTTCTGCATATTCGGAAAGTTTGTCTCATATATTTGGTAATGCGATAGGGAAGACAAGTTGTTTTTGGAGTTCATCTTGTGATCTTTGGCTTAAAATTCAATAAGTTTTAGAGCCTAGTCTTATAGTAAGATGAGGTCTAGCAAACGATTTCTTCCTTTTTAACGTTATATGAGGCAAAGGGGTTGAATATGTTGAAAAAAAGCTTAGTGTTACTGTTAGTAGGGCTTTTAACAGTACTCGTACTTGCGGGATGCGGTGAGAAATCACAAACAGATGTCGTTCAAGCGTTAGAAAAGAAGATTGAAGAAATGTCCGGTTATAAAGCCAAAGGAAAGATGACACTTCAAACCGGCAGCGAGCCACAAGAGTACGAAATTGAAATCTGGCATAAGGGACCTTCGTATTACAGAGTGAATCTTAAAAATTCGAAGAAAGAGCAAAGCCAGATGATATTGCGCAATGATGAGGGAGTGTTTGTATTAACACCGGCATTAAACAAGAGCTTCCGTTTCCAGAGTGAATGGCCGACAAATAGCAGTCAAGCCTACCTATTTGAATCATTGGTAAAGGATATTGTAAACGACCCAGAGGCTAAATTCAGTGCAGCAGAAAATAATTATGTTTTTGAAACAAAAACAAATTATCAAAACAATAGAATGCTGCCAACTCAAGAAATTACCTTCAATAAAAAGGACTTATCCCCTTCTATGGTTAAGGTGATGGATACAGACAGAAATCCGCTTGTGACAGTAGAGTTTTCTGACTTTGAATTCAATGCTTCATTTGATGAAAATTCATTTGATGTTGAGAAAAACATGTCAAGCGCACAAATAGAGGTTCCGACAATGGCTTCAGGTGAGAATGAGACATTTGCAGTTAAGTATCCTCTTGAGCAGCCTAAAGGGGTTGAATTAGTAGAGAAGACAGAAATGGAAACTGAAAATGGAAAACGTGTCATCCTGACATTTGGTGGAGAAAAATCGTTTACGCTTATTCAGGAAAGTGCAGAGATTGCCGCTCCAGCTTCTGCATCTACTTCAACATATGTGAATGGTCATCCGGCAGATTTAGGATTTACAATCGGGGCTATGTCAGAATCAACTCTTACTTGGACATATGATGGCGTAGACTATATGCTAGCTTCTGAAGATCTAACGGAAGAAGAAATGCTTATGGTTGCCAAGTCTGTTCAAGGTCAAGCAGCAAAATAAAAAGGTGAGGCTGTCTCAGGAAGGGTCTAACCCTTTGGTTAGACAGCCTTATTTATTTTTTACAAAGATTATACCCCGTTTTTAATGTCTCCTTTTTTGTACCCAGAAAGTATAAGGTTTTTATGGATGATCGTATAAGAACAACTAAGGCTTTTGTCATTAGGATTTGGCGAAAAGCCAAGTTTTTATGTCTCACCATTTGACATTTCTGTACCATAGTCGCGATAATCATTCTAGTAGAATGTTTGGATGAGGAAGTGGAGTAAGATGCAGCAGGAATTTTATCGTGATACATGGGTGGAAGTTGATTTAGATGCTATTATGCATAATGTAAAATCAATGAAACATCATATTGGAGAAAATGTAGAAATTATTGCAGTTGTAAAAGCAAATGGTTATGGTCATGGAGCAGTCCAGATTGCAAAAACTGCTTTGGAGGCAGGAGCATCTATGCTTGCTGTGGCCTTTTTAGATGAAGCATTAGCTTTAAGAAATTCAGGTCTGGATGTGCCAATATTAGTTTTAGGAGCAACAAGAGCTGAAAATGTTGGACTAGCAATTGAAAACAACATAACGTTAACAGTCTTCTCGATTGATTGGCTTGAGAAAGCAAAACAATATGCCGGAACGAATGTCCTTCATCTTCATGTAAAGCTTGATACAGGAATGAGTCGCTTAGGTGTGACAAATGTGAATGATCTTACTTCTCTATTTAAAGTTGTCGAGGATTCTTCCCAATTTGCCATAACAGGTATTTATACACATTTTGCAACGGCTGATGAACGTGATCTTCGTTATTTTCAATTTCAGTACGAAAAATTTCAGGAGCTTATCGAAAGAGTTGAACATGACAAACTACTTGTCCACTGTGGCAATAGTGCAACAGGACTTCGTTTTCCAACCAAATTATATAATGCAGTTCGGCTGGGCATTTCCATGTACGGCTTATCGCCATCTGTAGAAATAAAGGCTGAATTACCATATCCCCTGCAAGAGGCTTTTTCCTTGCACACAAAACTAGTTCATGTGAAAAAGATTCCTAAAGGTACAAAAGTCAGTTATGGAGCAACTTATGAGGCAGAGGAAGATGAATGGATCGGAACATTGCCCATTGGCTATGCGGATGGGTGGATCAGAAGTTTAAAAAATTCAGACGTACTTGTTGATGGGAAACGAGCGCCATTAGTAGGGAGAATTTGTATGGATCAATGCATGGTCAAGCTTCCATATGAGCTGCCTGTAGGCACAAAAGTAACCCTAATCGGCAGGCAAAATCATGAATACATTCCGGTTGATGAAGTGGCAAAACGGCTTGATACAATAAATTATGAAGTAACCTGTACGGTAACTTCGCGTGTTCCCCGTATGTTTTTGAGAAACAGGAGTATAATTGAAGTGAGTAATCCTCTTTTAACAAATATGTAAAATAATTAAAGTTATCATGATAAAAAGTGAATAAATTACCTGTACATGACGATAATAGAGGATGGCATAAGTTAAATAAGTAAATTTTGTTATCCTTTGGTTTCGTTTGATACCATCATAACCAAAGGATCTTTTCAGCTGGCTGAGCAAGGCGCATTGAGCTTTTCTTAATAAAACACTTTGCATCTCGGGCAGTAAATGGTATTATTAAGTTTGGAATGGAATTTAGGATGGTAAGTTTGGTGGAGGTGTATGTTTGTGTCTGAATCCAGCGCAACGACAGAAATCTTAATTCAGTTACCTCAAGCATTAGTATCAGAATTGGATGGACTTGTGAAACAGGAGAACGGGAACAGAAACGAGCTTATTTATCAAGCAACGAAGATGTATATTCGTGAACGAAAAAAGCGCCAAATTCGCGAATCGATGAGACGCGGCTACATGGAAATGGCCAAAATTAATTTAAACATTGCATCTGAAGCATTTCTGGCAGAATCTGAGGCTGATCATACCGTTGAACGCTTAGTAAGCGGGGGTTAATCATTTGATTGTTAAACGCGGCGACGTATATTTTGCTGATCTTTCACCTGTTGTCGGCTCGGAGCAAGGTGGCGTACGCCCTGTATTGATTATCCAAAATGATATTGGGAACCGCTTTAGTCCTACAGTTATTATAGCGGCAATTACGGCCCAAATTCAAAAAGCAAAATTGCCAACTCATGTTGAGATTGATGCAAAGCGTTACGGGTTTGAAAGGGATTCGGTTATCCTGCTTGAACAGATTCGAACGATTGATAAGCAAAGGCTTACTGATAAAATTACCCATCTTGATGATGAAATGATGGATAAGGTAGATGAAGCCTTGCAAATAAGCTTAGGACTTATTGATTTTTAGTGTAATTTAAAATAGACATGTTAAATATGAAATGGAAAGAGGCTGCCAATGTGAGCAGCCTCTTTCGCTATTTTAAGGACTTAAATACATCTAAAAGGGTAATATCGGGTATTGCTTTTTTTTGATGTTATAAATCGGTATAATAAAATAAGGATAGGTCTCGTAATTAAAGAAGGAGGATTTACTGAAAAAATGAACGTTCAATCTAATCCATTCTTGGAATTTATACAATTAAATCGTGAAGAATTGTCAAATAAGTGGACAGAGAAAATGAAAGAACTCGATGATCAGAAGGTGTCAAATGTTATTTCTGATCAAGTCTATTCAAATGTTTGCAATGAATATATGAATATAGTATTGCTCAATCTCAGAAATATAGATGAGGAATTTGTGAGCAAAATCAATGATTTCTCTCAAAAGATTGTTCAGTTAGGATGGTCATTGAAATATATCTCGACCAGTTTAGCGGAGTTAAATAAAATCCTTTTTGAAATGATGTCGGTCGATAAAACAGTAGAGGAGAAAATGAATCTGGTTTGGGCGTTTGATAAGTGGATTTCTCCTGTTAATAATGATATCCTTCACCACTATGCTTCATCTTGGGAGAGAACGGTTTCGCTTCAAAAAATTGCCCTGCAGGAATTGTCTGCGCCATTGATTCCCGTTTTTGATAATATCACGGTCATGCCTTTAGTAGGAACGATTGATACTGAAAGAGCAAAGCGGATCATGGAAAACCTCCTTGAAGGGGTTGTTAAACATCGCGCTGAGGTTGTATTAATTGATATTACCGGTGTACCAGTTGTGGATACGATGGTTGCTCATCATATTATTCAAGCATCGGAAGCTGTTAGGCTTGTAGGAGCAAAGTGCTTAATTGTTGGAATACGTCCAGAAATTGCTCAAACGATCGTAAATCTAGGAATTGATTTAAGTCAGGTTATTACTAAAAATTCTTTACAAAAGGGAATTGAATCTGCATTAGAAATGACAAATCGTCAAATTGTATCTTTGGGGGAATAGCAAAATGAATGCTAGAATACCGATTTTAAAGCTGCGTAATTGTTTACTAGTTTCCATTCAATGGGAGATAGATGATCAGACAGCGCTGCAATTTCAAGAAGATCTTCTTAATAAGATCCATGAAACAGGGGCAAATGGAGTGGTGATCGATCTAACTTCAGTTGATGTTATTGACTCTTTTATCGCCAAGGTTCTTGGAGACGTTATCAGCATGTCAAAGCTAATGGGAGCAAAAGTTGTCTTAACAGGAATTCAGCCTGCGGTGGCCATTACATTAATTGAACTAGGCATCCATTTGGAGGATGTAGCGACTGCTTTAGATTTAGAAAAAGGGCTAGAAACATTACAGCGGGAGTTGGAGGAGTAAAGGATGGAAAACCAATCCTGTGTCAAAATAGTCACCGAATGGGACATTGTTGCAGCACGGCAGCTAGGTCGAAATGTTGCAAAAGAGCTGGGATTTGGTACAGTTGATCAAGCAAGAATTACAACTGCCATATCTGAGCTTGCTCGAAATATATATTTATATGCAGGACAAGGTGAAATGCGAATTGAGCGCATCCATGACCTTGGTAAAAAAGGTTTAAAAATAATAGCCATTGATAAGGGGCCTGGAATACCGGATATCCGAAAAGTAATGGAAGATGGGTTTTCAACATCAGGAGGGTTAGGTGCTGGATTACCGGGAGTCAAACGCTTAATGGATGAATTTGATATAACTTCCTCTGTTGGAGAAGGCACGAATATACAGGCGGTGAAATGGCTTCGGTAGGAGGACATAAATGGATTATCGTGATTTTTTAAAGACAAAATATCGAGAGCTTTTAAGAAATTACTTGCATGATCAAACTGAAACGGCATTATATCAAGGTCAAAAACTAAGCAGGAAAACAATCGAACATCAAATACCACCTGAAGAGATCATTAGTATACACCGAAAGGTTCTTCAGGAACTTTTTCCAGACATAAGAAGTGAGATCCTAACGTCACTTGATTTCCTATTGGAAGTAATGATGGGCTATGGAATGGCCTATCAAGAGCATCAGAGCTTGCGTGATCAGCAAATGGAAATAAAATCGGAAATTCAGATTGCTGCAAGCGTTCAACAAACGTTGCTGGAAACATCTATTCCAGTTATTGATTCACTTGATATAGGTGCGATTAGCGTACCAGCAAAGCAAATGAATGGAGACTATCATCATTTTGTCCAAGATGATAAAGGAATCAGTATAGCAGTGGCAGATGTTATTGGGAAAGGGATACCAGCTGCTTTATGTATGTCGATGATTAAATATGCAATGGATAGCTTTCCGGAATCACGTAAAAATCCTAATCAAATCTTAGAAAACCTTAATCGAGTGGTTGAACGGAATGTAGATGCTAGTATGTTTATTACCATGTTTTATGGGATGTATAATACTTGTGATCATATCTTTACATATGCTTCCGCTGGTCATGAACCAGGTTTCTATTATCATTCTTCTACAGATATGTTTGAGGACCTCTTAACCAAAGGGCTTGTTTTAGGTGTGGATCAACATGTTAAGTACCACCAATACGAAAAAAACGTAAAACCAGGCGATATGGTTGTCCTGCTTTCTGACGGTGTAACAGAGTCGAGAACCGATGAAGGGTTTGTTGAAAGGTCTGTTATTACTGATTTGATCCGGAAATATAAGGATCTTCCTTCACAACAAATTGTTGAAAAAATTTATCGCCATTTTGAAAAAATGCAGGATTTTCAACTTAGAGATGATTTCACATTAATTATTTTAAAAAGAATGGTTTAATGGTTTGAAATTCGGGTATGTAATTACATAATTAGATCTTTGGGGTGATGAGGAATGAATATTAAGATAGATGTAGAGAATCTTGATGATAAAAAAATGGTTTCAGTAGCAGGGGAAATTGATGCATTCACAGCTCCGAAATTAAGGGAAGCTTTGATGCCGCATGCTGAAATGCCCAATCCGAACCTTATCGTAAATTTAAAACAGGTATCCTATATGGACAGTACTGGCTTAGGAGTTTTTGTTGGTTTATTGAAAGTAATAAGAAAGAATAATGGTCAATTAAATCTTGTAGAACTGTCGGATCGCTTAGAACGCTTATTTAGTATAACGGGACTAGATGACATCATTGATATATCTTCAAAATCAGAGGGTGGGGTACAATGAAGGAATTAGTAGATTATATAGAAATGAAGGTTCCAGCTAAACCGGAGTATGTAGGAATTATCAGATTAACTCTTTCTGGAATAGCTAGTAGAATGGGATATTCCTATGATGACATAGAAGATTTAAAGATTGCAACTAGCGAGGCTTGTACAAATGCTGTTCAGCATGCTTATAAACAACAAGAGGGCGGAGAGGTCGTCGTTGGATTCGGCCTATATCAAGATCGTCTTGATGTCATGATAGCTGATAATGGCAAGAGCTTTGACTTTGAAAAAACAAAAAATGAACTTGGTCCTTATTCTGCTTCAAGTCCGATTGACCAGCTTTCTGAAGGAGGGTTGGGTCTCTATTTGATGGAAACGCTCATGGATGAAGTCCGTGTACTTGTTAACTCAGGTGTAACAGTCTTCATGACTAAGTACTTAAGCGGGGAGCGGATAGATCATGACACAACCATTACGAACTATGAAGCTAACTAAAGAACAAGTGAATGAGCTAATTGTCGACTTTCAGAAAACGGAAAGCAACGATGCACAATTAGCTCTAGTAGAACACTTTACAGGCTTAGTTGAAACATTAGCTAAAAAATACTCCAAGGGAAAGAGCTTCCATGAAGATCTTAGGCAGGTTGGGATGATTGGTTTGCTAGGGGCGATCAGAAGATATGACCCTACTGTCGGTAAGCCATTTGAAGCATTCGCTATCCCAACCATTATTGGAGAAATAAAGCGTTTTCTAAGGGACAAAACGTGGAGTGTCCATGTTCCGAGGCGTATTAAAGAATTAGGACCAAAGATTAAAACGGCTGTTGATACACTTACTAATGAAATGCAGCGGTCTCCAAAGGTTCAAGAAATAGCAGATTATTTAGACGTAACAGAAGAGGAAGTTTTAGAAACGATGGAAATGAGCAAAAGTTATCAGGCACTTTCTGTGGATCATTCCATTGAAGCGGACGCAGAGGGAAGTACGGTTACTATTCTAGATATAGTAGGTACCAAGGAGCAGGGATATGAAAAAGTAAATCAAAAGCTCATGATCCAAAGTGTATTACATGTTTTGACAGATAGAGAAAAAGAAATCATTGATTGTACGTTTAATTTGAATATGAGCCAAAAGGAAACAGGGGAACAGCTGGGAATTTCACAAATGCATGTTTCACGATTACAGAGAAGAGCGATTCAAAAATTAAAGGAAGCTTTATTAAAAGACATGCCTTCGGAGATAAATAGATGATTGTTCGAGAATCTAACAGCTTTGTACATACATTAGTTTATCAATTACCCAAAGAGGGAAAAACCTGCTGTGGAGATAGCTTTTTTATAAAAGCTACCGAGGATTATTTTATTTGTGCACTAGCTGATGGTTTAGGGAGCGGAGAACGTGCAAATGACTCATCATCTGCAATAAGCGCGCTGGTCGAAAAAAAACATAATGAAGATGTTGACGTATTAATCGATCTTTGTAATCAAGAGCTGAGGGATAAGCGAGGTGCAACAGTCTCGATATTAAAAATTGATTTTAAGGAAAATCAATTCACATATAGTTCAGTGGGGAATATCCGCTTTATCCTTTGTTCACCATCTGGCACCTTTATTTATCCATTGCCGATTTTAGGCTATTTATCCGGGAGGCCACAAAAATACCGTACTCAAACATATTCGTACGAAAAAGGATCAAAATTTATTATTCATACAGATGGGCTCGTGCTTCCAGGTGCTAAAGCACTACTTTATAATGGACGGTCGGTAGAAGATCTATCGCAATCTTTGGAGGCTTATACAAAAACAAGAAATGATGACTTAACCTATATAGTCGGTCAGCTATTTTAATTACTTAGAATAGTTGAGCGGCTAATTTTATGTATAAGGATTATCTTTTGTCCTATTTTATTCAAGTATTTATATCTGGTAAACTGGTTACATATGTGATTGTTAATTCAATCAACGATGTATGGAAGATAGACTATTTATTTGGAGGCTATGATGATAGAAAAACAAGATCAAATTATGCAGCACATTAGTAAAGAGCTTTCGATCCAATTGAAGCAAGTAGCTAATGTGATAGGACTGCTGGAAGAAGGGAATACCGTACCTTTTATTGCGCGTTACCGTAAGGAACAAACAGGTGCGCTTGATGAGGTGCAAATTCGTGACATCTCCGAAAAGTGGACATACATACAAAACCTTGAAAATCGCAAAGAAGAAGTGCTGCGCCTTATCGACGAACAAGGGAAATTAACGGAACAGCTTGCTGGTGAAATTAAAAAGTCAATGAAGCTGCAGCAGGTTGAAGATTTATATCGACCTTATAAACAAAAACGGAGAACAAAGGCAACGGTAGCGAAGGAGAAAGGACTTGAGCCCCTTGCACAATGGATTCTCGAATTGCCAAGTCAAGGAGATATGGCAAAAAAGGCAAACGAGTTTTTAAGTGAAGAAAAAGGGGTTCACTCGATTGAGGAAGCTATTAGTGGTGCCAAGGATATCATTGCGGAGCAGCTATCTGACGAACCAAAGTACCGTCAATGGATCCGTGATATAACGTTTAGAAAAGGTGCGATTTCTTCCGTTGTAAAAGATGAAGAAAAAGATGAAAAAAATGTGTATGAAATGTACTACGACTACGAAGAACCTATTCAAAAAATTGTTCCTCACCGTGTGCTTGCGATAAATCGCGGTGAAAAGGAAGATATCATTCGTATCGCGATTATTCCGCCATATGAAGAAATTATTAACTATATTCAAAAACAAGAGTTAAAGGGTAAAGCAACGATTGTACAGGAAATTATGGTAGAGACAATCGATGATGCCTATAAAAGATTAATCCAACCATCCATCGAAAGGGAAATTAGAAAAGAATTATCAGAAAAAGCAGAGGATCGAGCCATTCATATTTTCTCAGAAAACCTCCGGAACCTGCTTTTGCAGCCGCCTTTAAAAGGAAGAATGGTATTAGGAGTAGACCCTGCGTATAGAACAGGCTGTAAACTAGCTGTCGTCGATCAAACTGGAAAAATGCTACATATAGGAGTCGTTTATCCCCATCCGCCAGTTAATAAGAAGGAGCAAGCGGTTGCGACTGTAAAAGATGTTTTAAAAACCTACAATATTGAAATCGTAGCGATTGGAAACGGAACGGCATCAAGGGAAACAGAACAATTTATCGCAGATGTTTTAAAAGAAATCGATGATGAAGTGTCTTACTTAATTGTTAATGAAGCTGGTGCTAGTGTGTATTCTGCTTCCGATTTGGCAAGAGAGGAATTCCCTGATTTGCAGGTTGAGGAGAGAAGTGCTGTTTCAATTGCAAGAAGACTGCAAGACCCATTGGCTGAGTTAGTGAAAATTGATCCTAAATCAGTTGGTGTTGGTCAATATCAACATGATGTTTCACAAAAAAAGCTAAATGAGTCGTTAACCTTTGTTGTTGAAACAGTTGTAAACCAGGTAGGAGTCAATGTTAATACCGCTTCATCTTCACTGTTACAATATGTTGCCGGCTTAAGTAAGGCTGTTGCGAACAATATTGTAAAGAAGAGAGAAGAGCTTGGGAGATTTTCAAACCGCAAGCAGTTAAAGGATATTCCTCGCTTGGGAGCGAAAACATTTGAGCAATGTATCGGTTTCTTAAGAATTATAGAAGGTGAGCAGCCTTTAGATCGGACCGGAATTCATCCTGAAAGATATACAGAGGTACAAAAGCTTTTGGATCAATTAAATGCTTCTGTTTCTGATTTAGGAAGTGAAGAGTTAAAAGAAAAGATCATGAATATAAATCTAAAAGAAACAGCAGAGGTCCTTGGAATTGGTGAGTTAACACTTAAAGATATATGTGATGCATTAATTCGTCCGGAAAGAGACCCGCGCGACGAAGTTTCAAAACCATTATTGAAAAAAGATGTATTAAAATTAGAAGACTTACAGCAAGGTATGGAATTGCAAGGGACTGTACGTAATGTCGTCGATTTCGGGGCATTCGTTGATATTGGTGTTAAGCAAGATGGCCTTGTTCATATTTCGAAATTAAGTAAATCCTTTGTGAAGCATCCGCTTGATATTGTATCGGTTGGAGATGTTGTAACGGTTTGGGTGGATGATGTTGATCATAAAAAAGGAAGAGTAGCCCTAACTATGGTGCATAATTAAAAAGAAACACTGCTTTTTATGAGCAGTGTTTTTCTCTATAGAAAAACCAGCACTGATTAAGTAATTTGATTTGGTAGCGATTTTTTTCATAAAAAGCACGTTGCATTTGATTTTGTAACCATGATGGCATTTGCGCATACCTCCTTAACCATTATAATGGAGTATGGGTGTTTATAATGTATGCAGAGTGCTAGTACGATGTACCATTTAATTGGGGGAAATGATCGTGGATGATACACAGCTTCAGAAAATCGTTGAGGATATTTCTTTGACCTATTTTCGAAAAAAATTCAACCACAAGGCAACCTTTAACAAAAGGCTGAGAACGACTGGAGGAAGGTATTTATTAAGAAGCCATAATATCGACGTTAATCCAAAGTATTATCAAGAGTACGGTCTTGATGAGGTAATTGGCATCATTAAACATGAGCTCTGCCACTATCATTTGCATTTAGAAGGAAGAGGCTATAAGCATGGTGATAAAGACTTTAAAGAATTACTAAAAGAAGTAGGTGCGCCGAGGTATTGTACACCTTTAAAACAAGAAAAAAAGGGGAATAGTGTTCTCCTGCAATATATATGCAAGAACTGTCATCAAATCTATAATCGTAAGCGAAGAGTTGATACAACTCGTCTAGTATGTGGGAAATGCGGTGGAAAAATCTCTCTGTATAAAAAGGGTTGACGGAATGAAGGGTACTATGATAAATTATAAAAGCCGTCGCTGATGGCGCAAAAAAATAATCATAAAAGAACTTCATTTAGTTAATATTGAAAAGGAGTATTGACAGGACAATCCTTACTCAATATAATAAAAGAAGTCTGTTGCAAAATATTCCGCAGTAGCTCAGTGGTAGAGCTATCGGCTGTTAACCGATCGGTCGCAGGTTCGAATCCTGCCTGCGGAGCCATATGGGGAAGTACTCAAGAGGCTGAAGAGGCGCCCCTGCTAAGGGTGTAGGTCGCGTAAGCGGCGCGAGGGTTCAAATCCCTCCTTCTCCGCCATATTTTATATGGCCCGTTGGTCAAGCGGTTAAGACACCGCCCTTTCACGGCGGTAACACGGGTTCGAATCCCGTACGGGTCATAGCCATATGTGGAAGAATAGGATGTGGGTCTAATTGCGTTAATTCGCAAAGCTCACCTCCTATTTATTTCCCTGATATAATAATTGGTCCGGTAGTTCAGTTGGTTAGAATGCCTGCCTGTCACGCAGGAGGTCGCGGGTTCGAGTCCCGTCCGGACCGCCATTTGTTAAATGAGTGCATGGTAAAAAATACAACTTGATTTATTCTTGATGAAGTGTTATCATTAAATTCTTGTTGTTATTTTAATAAATTGTTTTAAAAAACATTATTTCATTGGGCTATAGCCAAGCGGTAAGGCAACGGACTTTGACTCCGTCATGCGTTGGTTCGAATCCAGCTAGCCCAGCCATTTTTTAATACTCATTATAAAATGAGCCATTAGCACAGTTGGTAGAGAACGTATGAATAAGCTGCGAAGCATTAACATCAGCGCACAAATTGAGCCGCTTCTTGAATAAGCTTTCTGAAATTTGGGCGTCAATACTAAGAGTGTTTTGAAACTAAGAGCCATTAGCTCAGTTGGTAGAGCATCTGACTTTTAATCAGAGGGTCGAAGGTTCGAGTCCTTCATGGCTCACCATTTAACACACCATGCGGGTGTGGCGGAATTGGCAGACGCGCTAGACTTAGGATCTAGTGTCCTTGTGACGTGGGGGTTCAAGTCCCTTCACCCGCACCATTGTATTCATTCGCGGTCGTGGCGGAATGGCAGACGCGCTAGGTTGAGGGCCTAGTGGGGGCGACCCCGTGGAGGTTCAAGTCCTCTCGGCCGCACCAATTAATACTAAGTAAACTTTTTGAAAAAGTTATTGACTTAAATATTGATATTTGATATAATGTTTAAGTCGCTTCTGAAAGATTCTTGAACAAATATGCGCCCGTAGCTCAATTGGATAGAGCGTTTGACTACGGATCAAAAGGTTAGGGGTTCGACTCCTCTCGGGCGCGCCATATTACGGGAAGTAGCTCAGCTTGGTAGAGCACTTGGTTTGGGACCAAGGGGTCGCAGGTTCGAATCCTGTCTTCCCGACCAGTGGAGTCACTTTGCGGGTGTAGTTTAGTGGTAAAACCTCAGCCTTCCAAGCTGATGATGAGGGTTCGATTCCCTTCACCCGCTCCAAAAATGATCTTTGAAAACTAAACAAAACCAAGCGTGCCAACGTTAATTTCGATTAACAAACAACGTACTAAAATAGTACATTTTTTATGAGCTATATCAACTCTTTATTGGAGAGTTTGATCCTGGCTCAGGACGAACGCTGGCGGCGTGCCTAATACATGCAAGTCGAGCGAATCTGAGGGAGCTTGCTCCCGATGATTAGCGGCGGACGGGTGAGTAACACGTGGGTAACCTGCCTGTAAGATTGGGATAACTCCGGGAAACCGGAGCTAATACCGGATAACATTTCGAACCGCATGGTTCGAAGTTGAAAGGTGGCTTTTGCTACCACTTACAGATGGACCCGCGGCGCATTAGCTAGTTGGTGAGGTAACGGCTCACCAAGGCAACGATGCGTAGCCGACCTGAGAGGGTGATCGGCCACACTGGGACTGAGACACGGCCCAGACTCCTACGGGAGGCAGCAGTAGGGAATCTTCCGCAATGGACGAAAGTCTGACGGAGCAACGCCGCGTGAGCGAAGAAGGCCTTCGGGTCGTAAAGCTCTGTTGTTAGGGAAGAACAAGTACCGTTCAAATAGGGCGGTACCTTGACGGTACCTAACCAGAAAGCCACGGCTAACTACGTGCCAGCAGCCGCGGT
Organism: Metabacillus sp. Hm71; assembly: GCF_051842955.2. Classification (NCBI taxonomy): domain Bacteria; kingdom Bacillati; phylum Bacillota; class Bacilli; order Caryophanales; family Bacillaceae; genus Metabacillus; species Metabacillus sp. Hm71. The sequence continues at coordinate 271,250 of NZ_CM200278.1, forward strand.
AATACGTAGGTGGCAAGCGTTGTCCGGAATTATTGGGCGTAAAGCGCGCGCAGGCGGTTTCTTAAGTCTGATGTGAAAGCCCACGGCTCAACCGTGGAGGGTCATTGGAAACTGGGGAACTTGAGTGCAGAAGAGGAGAGTGGAATTCCACGTGTAGCGGTGAAATGCGTAGAGATGTGGAGGAACACCAGTGGCGAAGGCGACTCTCTGGTCTGTAACTGACGCTGAGGCGCGAAAGCGTGGGGAGCGAACAGGATTAGATACCCTGGTAGTCCACGCCGTAAACGATGAGTGCTAAGTGTTAGAGGGTTTCCGCCCTTTAGTGCTGCAGCAAACGCATTAAGCACTCCGCCTGGGGAGTACGGTCGCAAGACTGAAACTCAAAGGAATTGACGGGGGCCCGCACAAGCGGTGGAGCATGTGGTTTAATTCGAAGCAACGCGAAGAACCTTACCAGGTCTTGACATCCTTCGCTACTTCTAGAGATAGAAGGTTCCCCTTCGGGGGACGAAGTGACAGGTGGTGCATGGTTGTCGTCAGCTCGTGTCGTGAGATGTTGGGTTAAGTCCCGCAACGAGCGCAACCCTTGATCTTAGTTGCCAGCATTCAGTTGGGCACTCTAAGGTGACTGCCGGTGACAAACCGGAGGAAGGTGGGGATGACGTCAAATCATCATGCCCCTTATGACCTGGGCTACACACGTGCTACAATGGATGGTACAAAGGGCTGCAAGACCGCGAGGTCAAGCCAATCCCATAAAACCATTCTCAGTTCGGATTGCAGGCTGCAACTCGCCTGCATGAAGCCGGAATCGCTAGTAATCGCGGATCAGCATGCCGCGGTGAATACGTTCCCGGGCCTTGTACACACCGCCCGTCACACCACGAGAGTTTGTAACACCCGAAGTCGGTGGGGTAACCGCAAGGAGCCAGCCGCCTAAGGTGGGACAGATGATTGGGGTGAAGTCGTAACAAGGTAGCCGTATCGGAAGGTGCGGCTGGATCACCTCCTTTCTAAGGAAAATGAGGCTCGCTTGGTTTTTGTTTAGTTTTGAGAGATCATTTACGATCTTTCATTATATGTAAGAAAAAGACATAGGAGTTTAAATGCTTATAGCATTTGTGCATCCTGTGCTTTATGTTCCTTGAAAACTAGATAACGATAACAATTCAAGTAATTCACTGAGTTTAAACGCTTATTTTTAGTGATTCTCTTAATAATTAGTAAATGACATCTTCGATGTCAAAGGTTAAGTTGTTAAGGGCGCACGGTGGATGCCTTGGCACTAGGAGCCGATGAAGGACGGTACTAACACCGATATGCTTCGGGGAGCTGTAAGTAAGCTTTGATCCGGAGATTTCCGAATGGGGAAACCCGCTGTTCGTAATGGAACAGTATCTTTACCTGAATCCATAGGGTAATGAAGGCAGACCCGGGGAACTGAAACATCTAAGTACCCGGAGGAAGAGAAAGCAAACGCGATTTCCTGAGTAGCGGCGAGCGAAACGGAAGAAGCCCAAACCAAGAGGCTTGCCTCTTGGGGTTGTAGGACACTCTATTAGGAGTTACAAAGGAACGGGGTAAATGAAGCGGTCTGGAAAGGCCCGTCATAGAAGGTAACAACCCTGTAGTTGAAACTTCGTTCCCTCCAGAGTGGATCCTGAGTACGGCGGGACACGTGAAATCCCGTCGGAAGCAGGGAGGACCATCTCCCAAGGCTAAATACTCCCTAGTGACCGATAGTGAACCAGTACCGTGAGGGAAAGGTGAAAAGCACCCCGGAAGGGGAGTGAAAGAGATCCTGAAACCGTGTGCCTACAAGTAGTCAAAGCCCGTTAATGGGTAATGGCGTGCCTTTTGTAGAATGAACCGGCGAGTTACGATCCCGTGCAAGGTTAAGTTGAAGAGACGGAGCCGCAGCGAAAGCGAGTCTTAAATAGGGCGAATGAGTACGTGGTCGTAGACCCGAAACCAGGTGATCTACCCATGTCCAGGGTGAAGTTCAGGTAACACTGAATGGAGGCCCGAACCCACGCACGTTGAAAAGTGCGGGGATGAGGTGTGGGTAGCGGAGAAATTCCAATCGAACTTGGAGATAGCTGGTTCTCTCCGAAATAGCTTTAGGGCTAGCCTTGAATTAAGAGTCTTGGAGGTAGAGCACTGATTGGACTAGGGGCCCCCATCGGGTTACCGAATTCAGTCAAACTCCGAATGCCAAAGACTTATGTTCAGGAGTCAGACTGCGAGTGATAAGATCCGTAGTCAAGAGGGAAACAGCCCAGACCACCAGCTAAGGTCCCAAAGTATACGTTAAGTGGAAAAGGATGTGGAGTTGCTTAGACAACCAGGATGTTGGCTTAGAAGCAGCCACCATTTAAAGAGTGCGTAATAGCTCACTGGTCGAGTGACTCTGCGCCGAAAATGTACCGGGGCTAAACGTATCACCGAAGCTGTGGACTGTTCTTTTAGAACAGTGGTAGGAGAGCGTTCTAAGGGCTGTGAAGCTAGACCGTAAGGACTAGTGGAGCGCTTAGAAGTGAGAATGCCGGTATGAGTAGCGAAAGAGGGGTGAGAATCCCCTCCACCGAATGCCTAAGGTTTCCTGAGGAAGGCTCGTCCGCTCAGGGTTAGTCGGGACCTAAGCCGAGGCCGAAAGGCGTAGGCGATGGCCAACAGGTTGAAATTCCTGTACCACCTCCTCACCGTTTGAGCAATGGGGGGACGCAGAAGGATAGGGTAAGCGCGCTGTTGGATTAGCGCGTCCAAGCAGTTAGGCTGACAACGAGGCAAATCCCGTTGTCACATAAGCTGAGCTGTGATGGCGAGGGAACTATAGTACCGAAGTTCCTGATTCCACACTGCCAAGAAAAGCCTCTAGCGAGGTGTGAGGTGCCCGTACCGCAAACCGACACAGGTAGGCGAGGAGAGAATCCTAAGGTGAGCGAGAGAACTCTCGTTAAGGAACTCGGCAAAATGACCCCGTAACTTCGGGAGAAGGGGTGCTTTTTAGGGTGAATAGCCCGGAAAAGCCGCAGTGAATAGGCCCAGGCGACTGTTTAGCAAAAACACAGGTCTCTGCGAAGCCGCAAGGCGAAGTATAGGGGCTGACGCCTGCCCGGTGCTGGAAGGTTAAGGGGAGAGGTTAGCGCAAGCGAAGCTTTGAACTGAAGCCCCAGTAAACGGCGGCCGTAACTATAACGGTCCTAAGGTAGCGAAATTCCTTGTCGGGTAAGTTCCGACCCGCACGAAAGGCGTAACGATCTGGGCACTGTCTCAACGAGAGACTCGGTGAAATTATAGTACCTGTGAAGATGCAGGTTACCCGCGACAGGACGGAAAGACCCCGTGGAGCTTTACTGTAGCCTGATATTGAATTTTGGTACAGCTTGTACAGGATAGGTAGGAGCCTGAGAAGCCGGAGCGCCAGCTTCGGTGGAGGCGTCGGTGGGATACTACCCTGGCTGTATTGAAATTCTAACCCGCGGCCCTTATCGGGCCGGGAGACAGTGTCAGGTGGGCAGTTTGACTGGGGCGGTCGCCTCCTAAAATGTAACGGAGGCGCCCAAAGGTTCCCTCAGAATGGTTGGAAATCATTCGCAGAGTGTAAAGGCACAAGGGAGCTTGACTGCGAGACCTACAAGTCGAGCAGGGACGAAAGTCGGGCTTAGTGATCCGGTGGTTCCGCATGGAAGGGCCATCGCTCAACGGATAAAAGCTACCCCGGGGATAACAGGCTTATCTCCCCCAAGAGTCCACATCGACGGGGAGGTTTGGCACCTCGATGTCGGCTCATCGCATCCTGGGGCTGTAGTCGGTCCCAAGGGTTGGGCTGTTCGCCCATTAAAGCGGTACGCGAGCTGGGTTCAGAACGTCGTGAGACAGTTCGGTCCCTATCCGTCGTGGGCGCAGGAAATTTGAGAGGAGCTGTCCTTAGTACGAGAGGACCGGGATGGACGCACCGCTGGTGTACCAGTTGTCTTGCCAAAGGCATAGCTGGGTAGCTATGTGCGGAAGGGATAAGTGCTGAAAGCATCTAAGCATGAAGCCCCCCTCAAGATGAGATTTCCCTGTTACTTTGTAACGTAAGATCCCTGAAAGATGATCAGGTTGATAGGTCAGAGGTGGAAGCGCGGTGACGTGTGGAGCTGACTGATACTAATCGATCGAGGACTTAACCTATTTAATGCGTTAAACAAAGTGAATTGAATTATACATCGTTATCTAGTTTTGAAGGAATATAGTATTCCTAATAACTTTATACAAAGTTAGAGGGTTTCGAGGAACGAACAGTTCAAGGAATCGATTGAGGAGACACCGGACTTTCACAGGAAGTGATGACTTAGGCGTTTCGCACAGGACGTGCGAGTATTTAGCCTAAGAACCTTAATGTAGAGTGAGGATGTTGACGATAGAGATGACGCAGAAATGTGAAGTTCATCGGAAGCCGTAAACCATTTATCTGGTGACGATGGCGAAGAGGCCACACCCGTTCCCATGCCGAACACGGAAGTTAAGCTCTTCAGCGCCGATGGTAGTTGGGGGTCTCCCCCTGTGAGAGTAGGACGTTGCCAGGTAATAGTTTTATTTTTAAGTATTATTATCGTCGCGGGGTGGAGCAGTCTGGTAGCTCGTCGGGCTCATAACCCGAAGGTCGCAGGTTCAAATCCTGCCTCCGCAACCAAAAATGGTCCGGTAGTTCAGTTGGTTAGAATGCCTGCCTGTCACGCAGGAGGTCGCGGGTTCGAGTCCCGTCCGGACCGCCATATTTCGATTTTTAACGAAACGTTGATGTTTCGTTTTTTTTATACCTTTTTTACTTTCTATTAAAATGACAAGCAATTACTCGTCAAAAATTTATAATGCCAATATAAAGCTAATTATGATACGATAGAATGTGTAAAACTTGGATAAACTACTACTATTCGCTAAATGAAAATATGATGCTTCCTTAGGAGACGATTCCTAAGGTTTTTTCATAATCTACGCTATAAACAATTGAACTGGAGAAAGAAATGGATGAATTTGATTTTATAAATAAATTGAAGCCAAAACAACTCTTTCAAAAACATGTAAAAGTGGGAATTGGTGATGATGCGGCTGTTTATGAACCATCTGTCAATATGAATCAAGTTGTATGTGTTGACACCATGGTAGAAGGGGTTCACTTCTTAAAGTCTTTATCCACACCAACTGAAATTGGTTATAAAGCTTTAGCTGTTAATCTTAGTGACCTTGCTGCAATGGGCGCTATTCCTCGCTATTACCTCGTTTCGATTTCTATACCCTCAAGTTGGCGGGAAGAGGAGCTATTAGGCATTTTTAAGGGAATGGAAGAGCTTGCTGAGGCTTATCAAATGGATTTGCTCGGTGGTGATACGGTTTCCACTCATGACAAGCTGGTAATAACCGTCACCGTCATTGGGGAAGCAGAATCTCATGTCCAGACTCTTCGGAAACAGGCAAGAGATGGGGACATTGTTTTTGTTACAGGTACGATTGGTGACTCTGCAGCAGGTTTGGCCGTTTTGTTAAACCAACTAACATTGGAAAATGAGATGTTTGAAAAATACTTAATTCATCGACATAAAAGACCAACTCCGCAAATTCGTGCTGGCAGACTCATTTCAACATTACATAGAGCATCTTTAAATGATATAAGTGATGGATTAGCGAGTGAGCTTCATGAAATCGCTGAGGCAAGCCAAGTCGGGATCATGATAAATGAAGTTGATTTACCTATTAGTGAAGAATTGCTTTTTGTGAAAAAAACCACTGACATCAATAACTGGGTTTTATTCGGCGGCGAGGATTTCGAGTTAGTTGGGACAACCTCACAAGAGTCATGGGATGAGTTAAAAAGAGCCTGTAATCTGGAAGGGATCAAAATGACGAAAATTGGCGTGGTTTCAACAACATATTCTGACGTTTTATTAAAAAGGAAAAATGATCATATTATGAAACTTGAGAAGTCAGGTTATAACCACTTCAAAAAATAAGTAAGGTGAGAGAACGTGGAAGAATTCGAATTTATGACACATAGTGCAGATGAGACATCAATCCTTGCAAAAAGGCTATCTGAAAAGCTGAATAAACGGGATGTCATCACACTTGAGGGTGATTTAGGGGCAGGAAAAACGACATTTACAAAGGCATTAGCAGCAGGATTAGGAATAAAGCGAAATGTAAACAGTCCTACGTTTACGATTATTAAAGAGTATTCGGATGGAAGATTGCCTTTATATCATATGGATGTGTACCGTTTAGAGGATGCTGATGAGGATTTAGGCTTTGACGAGTATTTTCATGGTGAAGGCGTTACGGTGGTAGAATGGGCACATTTAATTGAAGACCAACTGCCTAATGAGCGGCTCGATATCAAAATCAATTATATAAATGATACAACGAGAAAAATCATCATGACACCGTTCGGTTCTCATTATGTTAATCTATGTAAGGAGTTACGTGATGAAAGCATTAGCCATTGATACGACGAATAACGTGCTTGGAATAGCATTAATTGAAGAAGATAAAGTAATCGGAGAGTATATTACGAACTTAAAAAAGAATCATTCTGTTCGTGCCATGCCTGCAATTGAACGTTTATTAAGTGACTGTGATGTACGTCCAAAAGAGCTAGATAAACTGGTTGTTGCTACTGGTCCAGGATCATATACTGGTGTTCGTATCGGTGTATCGATTGCTAAAACGATGGCATGGTCTCTCAAAATTCCAATAGCAGGGGTTTCCAGTCTTGAGGTGTTAGCTGCAAATGGGAGATTTTTTAATGGGTTCATTTCTCCTTTATTTGATGCAAGAAGAGGACAGGTTTACACCGGATTGTATCAATATACTCAACAGGGGTTAGCAACAATAGAAAGTGACCAAAATCTATTATTGGTTGATTGGTTAAACATGCTGAAAAGTAAAAAGGAACAAGTATTATTTTTAGGAAATGACGTAGCTCTTCATAAAGAGACCATTGTAGATATGCTTGGTGAACGTGGCCAATTGGGACAAGTGTCAATCAACAACCCCAGACCAAGCGAGCTGGGGTTTATTGGCTTAAAGAAGGAAGCAACAGATGTTCATTCCCTTGTTCCAAATTATATTCGATTAGCTGAAGCTGAGGCAAAATGGTTAGAACAGCAAAAGTAAGATGGTGGACAATGTGGATAATAGGTTTGCGATTAGAAGGATGCAAATAGAAGATATTGAACAGGTTTATCAAATCGAGCTGAATTCATTTACCTCACCGTGGTCTAAGGAATCTTTATATTATGAGCTCGAGCAAAATTTATTTGCGAAATATTTAGTTGTGGAATATGAAGGCCAAGTAGTTGGATACTGCGGCTTATGGGTGATTATGGATGATGCACAAATTACTAATATAGCCGTTCACCCTGATTATCGCGGCAAAAAAATTGGTGAAGCCCTCATAAAATTTGCGATTCAGCTTAGCAAAGAAATGAATGCAAAACGTTTGTCACTAGAGGTACGGGTATCGAATCATATCGCACAAGCCTTATATAAAAAGGTCGGTTTTGAATCAGGTGGTATAAGAAAAAGGTATTATACAGATAATCAAGAAGATGCTTTAGTAATGTGGGTGAATTTAGAATGAATCAAACAGATCAGTATATTTTAGGGATCGAAACGAGCTGCGATGAAACGGCAGCTGCCATTGTTAAAAACGGCCGTGAAATTGTAGCGAACGTCGTTGCTTCCCAAATCGAAAGCCATAAGCGTTTTGGTGGAGTCGTTCCAGAAATTGCCTCAAGGCATCATGTTGAGCAATTAACGATTGTTTTTGAGGAGGCTATGAATCAAGCAAAGCTTGGCTTTGAGGATCTTTCTGCTATTGCGGTAACCGAAGGACCCGGGCTTGTTGGGGCATTATTAACTGGAGTCAATGCTGCAAAAGCGTTGGCGTTTGCTCATGACCTCCCATTGATCGGTGTTCATCATATTGCAGGTCACATTTATGCGAACCGCCTCATTGCTGAGCTTGAATTTCCGTTGCTTGCTTTAGTTGTATCTGGAGGTCATACCGAGCTGGTGTATATGAAAGAGCATGGCAGTTTTGAAGTGATCGGTGAAACATTAGATGACGCTGCTGGTGAAGCGTATGACAAGGTAGCCAGAACATTAGGACTTCCATACCCTGGAGGCCCCCATATTGATCGTTTAGCACATGAGGGAGAGCCAACTATTGATTTACCAAGAGCATGGTTGGAGGAAGGTTCGTTTGACTTTAGCTTCAGCGGTCTAAAGTCAGCAGTGATTAATACGCTTCATAATGCGAAGCAGAAGGGGATCGAGTTAGAGGCTAAAGATATCGCTGCAAGTTTTCAAGCAAGTGTCATTGATGTATTAGTAACAAAAACATCCCAAGCTGTGGATAAGTATAAAGTGAAGCAGCTGCTCCTAGCTGGAGGTGTTGCTGCAAATAAAGGACTGCGAACTGCCTTAGAAAAGGAGTTTTCCACAAGAGAAGGGCTGCAATTAATCATCCCGCCTTTATCCTTATGCACAGATAATGCCGCAATGATCGCCGCTGCAGGCAGCATTTTATATGAAAAAGGGAAAAGAAGCGACTTTGCATTAAATGCTAATCCCGGACTTGAATTAACCTCTTATTAAGCTCTCAATACGAGAGCTTTTATTTTTATTATATATATTACTTTGATAATTTTATATACATGATTATCCACAGGATATACACGATAATTGTAGAATTGTGTAAAATAGTAAAAAATCCTGTCAAATCAAGCCTTTGCAGGGTGTGGATAACTAGGGTAAATAAGTTTAAAAATGTGGATAATGTGCATAAGTCTGTTGATATGTTGGAAATAAAGGAATTATTATGTGGATAAAAAACAAAAAAACTTTAAAGAACACTGTGGATTGTCGAATGGTGGAAGTAAATTTGTAGAATAAATTAAAAACAGCAAGACTAATCTTGCTGTTTTAATGTAAATTTTCCCACTCATTCATTAAATTTTCTAATTTCGCTTGGAGGAGTTCATTTTCCGAATTAATTTTTTGTACTTCTTCATGATCTTGATAAATCTCTGGGTCACAAAGTAGTGCTTCATTTTTTTCAATCTGTTCTTCTAATATACTGATTTCTTCCTCAATCTCTTCAATTCTTCGCTGCTTCTGTCTTTCCTGCTTTTTTAGCTCTTTCTCTTGTTGATAGGTTAATTTCGCCTCATTATGAGGTTTAGCGCCACTTTGCACGGCAGGTTTATCGTTTTGCGTTTGTTCCAAGCGCTCCAGCTCTAGCTGCTCCTCTTTCTTAGTTAGGAAATAGTCATAATCCCCTAAATATTCCTTTAAATGATTACTTGAAAGTTCAAATATTTTGGTAGCGATTCTGTTAATAAAATAGCGATCATGTGAAACAAAGAGAATGGTACCTGGATAATCAATTAAAGCATTTTCAAGAATTTCTTTGCTATCTAGATCAAGATGGTTTGTCGGTTCATCAAGGATGAGGAAATTTGCATTTTGCAGCATAAGCTTGGAAAGTGCGAGTCGAGCTTTTTCCCCACCGCTTAGAGTTGAAACCGGCTTTAAGACATCATCACCTGAAAAGAGGAAGTTTCCTAGAACGGTGCGGATTTCCTTCTCTGTCTTCTGTGGATAATCATCCCAAAGCTCGTCCAAAACACGCTTGTTTGAGGTTAAATCAGCCTGCTGCTGGTCATAATAACCAATTTGTACATGGGAGCCAAGCGTAAATGACCCAGTTACCGGATTTAATTTCTCGACAATGGACTTTAATAGAGTAGATTTGCCAATTCCGTTAGGTCCGACTAAAGCAATGCTGTCACCACGAGAAATCGAGAAGGAAATGTCTGAGATAACTGGATGAACCGAATCATAGGACACAGAAATATTCGATGCTTTTAAAACATCATTTCCACTTTGCCTGTCGATATCAAATTGAAAGTTGGCAGACTTTTCGTTCGCAAGTGGGCGATCCATCAAGTTCATTTTGTCCAATTTTTTCCGTCTGCTTTGTGCAAGCTTTGTTGTCGAAGCCCGTGCAATGTTTCGTTGAATAAAGTCTTTTAGCTTTGCAACTTCCTCTTGTTGCCTTTCATAGGTTTTAAGGTCTTTTTCATAGTTTTCGGCCTTTTGCTTTAAATAATTGCTATAATTACCAATATATTTCGTACTTGTATGACGACTGATCTCATAAACCTGTGATACAATTTTGTCTAAAAAATACCGATCATGGGAAACGATTAAAATGGCGCCTGGATAGTTTTGTAAATATTGTTCAAGCCATGTTAAGGTTTCGATGTCCAAATGATTTGTTGGTTCGTCCAAAATTAAAAGATCAGGGCTGGTTAATAATAATTTCCCTAGTGCTAACCGGGTTTTTTGACCGCCGCTCAATGAAGATATTTTGGTGGCAGGATCAAATCCGCTAAATCCGAGACCGTGCAGAACGGCGCGAATATCTGCTTCATATTGATAACCACCATTCTCTTTAAATTTTACCTGTAAGCTGTCATATTCTTTTAATAACTGTTCAAACCTTTGCGAATCTGTCTGAGGATCAACAGTAGCCATCCTTTGCTCAACTGTTCTCATTTCTTTTTCCATATCTTGAAGCTCTTTAAAGACAAGATTCATTTCATCCCATATGGATAATTGAGATTCTAATCCGGTATCTTGAGCAAGGTAGCCGATTGTGACATCCTTCGGTTTGATGATATCTCCTGTATCATGAGACAATTTTCCAGCGATTATTTTTAAAAGAGTTGATTTTCCAGCACCATTACGGCCGACAATCGCAATCTTATCTCTCGTTTGTATCTCAAGTTTAATATTCGATAAAATAGGATCTGCGCCAAAATATTTACTAAGTTGATTTATTTGTAACAATATCATTGTTTTCACCTCTGCTAATGCTTTAAGTGTAGCTTAAATAAGGGCTTCTGGGCAACAAAGATGTCATATTGGATAAAACTCACCGATCTGAAGAAAAAATCCTTCCCGGATTATGTTTATAGAAGGCAACTCATGTTAAAATGACAGAGGCATTGGTGCTAATTGTCACAAATACAAAACAGACAGATTAGTAAAAATAGTGTATAGTCTAGATATAAGGGGATAAAGTATATGTCAGAATTTACCCATTTTAATGAACAAGGCAGAGCCAGAATGGTTGATATCTCTGCAAAGGAAACAACAGTCAGAACTGCACAAGCTAAGACGAGCATAAAATTGACTGAAGAAATTTATCAAAAGATTACGAATCATGAAATCGGAAAAGGTGATGTTCTTTCCGTTGCACAAGTAGCAGGTATTATGGCTGCTAAGCAAACGTCATCTATAATCCCTATGTGCCACCCGATTCCAATAAAAGGTGTAGACATTGCATTTCAATGGAATGTTAATGAACATACTTATGAATTGATGATTACATCCACCGTTAAAACAAAAGGGAGTACAGGTGTTGAGATGGAAGCGTTAACCTCTGCCAGCATTACAGCACTTACTGTTTACGATATGTGTAAAGCTGTGGATAAAGGCATGGTTATCGGTCCAACCTATTTAGTAGAAAAAACAGGCGGCAAAACCGGAGATTTTTTCAGAAAAGAGATTTGATCATAATAGGTCAATAAAATAATGCTAATTGGTTATGTACAGTTTCTGTTAAAAGGAAATTTATAGTATAAGGCTAGTTTCAATCATCATGTTTTGAGCTTGCTGGTTTCACCCCTAATAAGATCGCGTTTATAGGTAAACGGCATTTTTCCTTCATTTTATTGATGGTGACGCATTTGTGCGTCATAGGGGTTTTGTATGAATGTGAGGGATAAAGAGTGAATATCGAACAATCTAAAATTCCGCAGGCAACTGCTAAGCGTTTGCCTTTATACTATCGTTTTTTAAAGAATTTACACTCATCAGGCAAGCAGCGTGTTTCATCTGCTGAGCTGAGTGATGCTGTAAAGGTTGATTCTGCCACGATTCGAAGGGATTTTTCCTATTTCGGGGCACTAGGAAAAAAAGGGTATGGTTATAATGTAAATTATTTGTTATCTTTTTTTAGAAAAACATTGGACCAAGATGAAATGACAAAGGTTTGTCTCATAGGTGTTGGAAACTTAGGCACAGCCTTTTTACATTACAATTTTACAAAAAATAATAACACCGTTATTTCTCTTGCATTTGATGTGGATGATGAGAAAATTGGGACGGAAATTGGCGGAGTTCCTGTTTATCATTTAGACAGTCTTGAAGAAAATTTGCCTGAGGATGTCACTGTTGCGATTTTAACCGTACCAGCAACCGTTGCCCAGTCCATTACAGATAGGCTGATTGTCAAAGGGATTAAAGGAATCTTAAATTTTACCCCTGCTAGATTAAATGTTCCGGATACGATACGCATTCATCATATTGATTTAGCGGTTGAGCTTCAGTCGCTTGTTTATTTTTTAAAACATTATCCAAATGAAGATAAATAATCATTACAAGGAGGTAGAGATCGATGCTAACAGTTGGATTCGTTAACTCCATTGGAATTGGGAGCCTATTGCTAATTGCATTTTTTGCATTACTTATTTTTGGACCGAAAAAATTACCTGATCTCGGTAAAGCGGTCGGCAGTTCATTACGTGAATTTAAAAATGCAACAAAGGGCTTGGCAGATGATGAGGAAGATGATGTAAAGAAGAAAGAAAAAACGGACGAAGTTAAGTAAGATAGGATGAAAACCGATATGAAACAAAATGAAATGTCGGTCATTGAACATATTACAGAGCTTAGAAAACGACTTGTTATTGTTGTCGTTTTCTTTTTCATAGCGATTGTTGGAGGATTTTTTCTTTCAAGACCGATTATTGTTTACTTACAGCATACAGATGAAGCAAAGAATTTAACTTTGAATTCTTTTAATTTAACAGACCCTTTGATGGTCTATATGAAATTTGCGTTTATTATAGCGTTTGTGCTTACTTCACCGGTTATTTTGTATCAGCTTTGGTCGTTTATAAGCCCGGGGTTATATGAGAAGGAGAGACGTGTCACATTAAGCTATATTCCGATGTCACTTGGATTATTTTTAGCGGGAATTTCTTTTTCCTATTTTGTCTTGTTTCCGTTTGTCGTTGATTTTATGGAAGGAATCTCGCAGGATTTAGAAATTAATCAGGTGATCGGAATTCATGAGTATTTTACCTTTTTATTACAGCTAACGATTCCGTTTGGCCTTTTGTTTCAATTGCCTGTTGTTATTATGTTTTTAACAAGATTGGGAATTGTCACGCCGATGTTTTTATCGAAATTTCGAAAATATGCTTACTTTGTTCTGCTTGTCATTGCCGCACTTATCACACCCCCGGAGCTTATGTCTCATTTAATGGTTTCCATACCGCTGTTTATTTTGTATGAAATCAGTATTTGGATTTCCCGAATTACGTATAGAAAAGTGCAAATGGTCAGGTTTGAAGAGGAGAACGCAAAAAATGAGACTGAATAATTCGTCTCATTTTTTTTTGCTCATTTTTTTCATTTTACTAGTAAAGATAAACATTCTAATCGCAACACCAATATCAAAGGTTGCGATTAGCATTAATAGGATCGTTGGGAAGGAAAAAATTCCGTTTTCTGCGCTACTTATTGCTAAATACGTAAACAGCAGTCCCATGGTTAAATAAAAGATCCCCATAGAAATCGGGTTTGTTCTCATGTTAAAAAGCCTCCAATAATCGCTTGAACGTTCTGAAGTTCCTCCATTTGCTTCATCATGTTCTCTATATCCTCTCGGAATACAGTTTGAACAATGACAACCATCGTATTCATGGCAACATGGGCAAAAATAGGGACAATGATCCGTTTTGTTTTTACATATAAGAAAGCAAAGGTAAAGCCCATTGACGCATATAAAAGCAAGTGCTCCGGTTCGCCATGTAAGAGGGAGAAAATAATGGAGCTAATCAAAGCTGCAATAATAAAATTTGTCCGTTTATATAACACGCCAAAGATAATCTTCCTAAAAATGATTTCCTCTAAAATTGGGCCTATAATGGATGTAACAAGGATGACAAAAGGTGCTGACTCAATGACACGAACAATCATTTGTGTGTTTTCCGACCCAGGATCAACATCAAATAGATTTATTTCGATATTTGCTGCAATACTTTGTGCAATGATCGCTAAAAAGAAGCCTCCGATCGCCCAGCCTACTGAAGCTGCTACAGAGGATGGTTCTCCGCGAAGCAAGTTCTCATCTTTCCGTTCTTTTCTTAATAAAAGCAGAATAATGATAAATGCAGCCGTAAAGCTGAAAATGGTCCAATAAGCAAACTGTTCAATTTGTGTATCACCTATATGTAAGAGTTGTAAGATGCCGATCCCAATAGCACCTGAAAGCTGCATGAGTATATATGTTAATAAAATAAACCAATAATGCTTTTTCATAGAAGCCTCCTTTATTATGTCTTAAAATGGATCAAACTTATCCTGATCTTAATGGGCAGTAAACCACTACTATAAGAATAGGAAAAGCTAAGAAGAGTAGTAAGGATATTTAACCGGTAAGATCCGACTTTGACATAAGGTCATAGCGGTTTAAACGTTATTAAGTCCCATTATATTGTAACATACCTTCTTGCGATCATATGTATGATAACTATGCTGAATGAACGAAAAGATGTATGAACATTTCGTTTTATGGTCAAATTTAATAGGTGAGTTTTTTTAAAAAAATTTTTAACTTCATACTTGAAATTGAAAGAGATCTTATATAATATATTAATTGTGTTAGCACTCAAGTGAACCGAGTGCTAATAAAAAGGAAAAATAATCATTTTTAAAAGAATTTGAGGAGGTTGTTTCACTTGTTAAAGCCATTAGGTGATCGCGTTATTATCGAGTTAGTAGAATCTGAAGAAAAAACTGCTAGCGGTATCGTCCTTCCAGATAGTGCGAAAGAAAAACCGCAAGAAGGTAAAGTAGTTGCTGTTGGTACAGGTCGTGTATTAGATAGCGGAGAAAAAGTAGCACTTGAAGTAGCAGAAGGCGATCGTATTATCTTCTCAAAATATGCAGGTACTGAAGTGAAATATGAAGGTACTGAATACTTAATTTTACGTGAAAGCGACATTTTAGCTGTTATTGGTTAATGATTAATAACACCCACATATCATAGAACATTTAAAAATTTGAGGAGGTCTTGTGAAAATGGCAAAAGATATTAGATTTAGCGAAGAAGCTCGTCGTGCAATGCTGCGTGGTGTTGACGCATTAGCAGATGCTGTAAAGGTAACATTAGGACCTAAAGGACGTAACGTTGTATTAGAAAAGAAATACGGTTCTCCTTTAATTACAAATGACGGTGTTACCATTGCAAAAGAAATCGAATTAGAAGATGCATTCGAAAACATGGGTGCTAAGCTTGTTGCAGAAGTTGCAAGCAAAACAAATGATGTTGCTGGTGACGGTACAACTACTGCAACTGTATTAGCTCAAGCGATGATTCGTGAAGGATTAAAGAACGTAACTGCTGGTGCAAACCCAATGGTTGTTCGTAAAGGAATCGAAAAAGCTGTTGCGGTTGCATTAGAGGAACTTCAAGCAATCTCAAAACCAATCGAAGGCAAAGAGTCTATTGCACAAGTTGCTGCAATTTCTTCAGCTGACGAAGAAGTAGGTCAATTAATTGCTGAAGCAATGGAACGCGTTGGTAACGACGGTGTTATCACAATCGAAGAATCTAAAGGCTTCTCAACTGAACTAGAAGTAGTTGAAGGTATGCAGTTTGACCGTGGTTATGCATCACCATACATGGTAACGGATTCTGACAAAATGGAAGCAGTTCTTGAAAATCCATATGTCTTAATCACTGACAAAAAAATCACTAGCATTCAAGAAATCTTACCTGTATTAGAGCAAGTTGTTCAACAAGGCAAGCCGCTATTATTGATTGCTGAGGATGTAGAAGGTGAAGCATTAGCTACATTAGTAGTGAACAAACTTCGCGGAACATTCAATGCAGTAGCAGTTAAAGCACCTGGCTTCGGTGATCGCCGTAAAGCAATGTTAGAAGATATTGCGATCTTAACTGGCGGTCAAGTTATCACTGAAGAACTAGGCTTAGACCTTAAATCTGCTTCAATTGATCAATTAGGCCGTGCTTCAAAAATTGTTGTAACAAAAGAAAATACTACAATTGTTGAAGGTGCTGGTGCATCTGATCAAATTTCAGCACGTGTTGGCCAAATCCGTGCTCAATTAGAAGAAACAACTTCTGAATTTGATAAAGAAAAATTACAAGAGCGTTTAGCTAAATTAGCTGGCGGTGTAGCAGTTATCAAAGTTGGTGCTGCAACTGAAACAGAACTAAAAGAACGTAAACTTCGTATTGAAGATGCTCTTAACTCTACTCGTGCAGCAGTTGAGGAAGGTATCGTAGCTGGTGGTGGTACTGCACTAGTTAACGTATACAACAAAGTAGCTTCAATTCAAGAAGAAGGCGACACTCAAACAGGTGTTAACATCATTCTACGTGCACTTGAAGAGCCAGTTCGTCAAATCGCACACAACGCAGGCCTTGAAGGTTCTGTTATCGTTGAGCGCTTGAAAAACGAACAAGTTGGCGTCGGCTTCAACGCTGCTAACGGCCAATGGGTAAACATGATCGAAGCTGGTATCGTTGACCCAACAAAAGTTACTCGTTCTGCACTACAAAACGCAGCATCTGTAGCAGCTATGTTCTTAACAACTGAAGCTGTTATCGCTGACAAGCCAGAAGAAAACGCTGGCGGCGGAATGCCTGACATGGGCGGCATGGGTGGAATGGGCGGTATGATGTAATAAACATCATGATGCCTTGAAATATAGGGGTTTTTAAGTGGAATAAAGATAAATGCTGCTCATACTTTTGCTCATAGTAAGCAAAAAAGCTCACTTTTTTCACAAAAAACCATCTTATCAGAGAAGGTCTTTCATCAGTTTACTAAACTGGTGGGGGGCCTTTTCTTCCATATTAACTGTCATATGAGCGCAGCTGCAGCTTTTTAGAATTATATGTGTAATGAATTTTATAAGCTAAATCAAGACGCTAATATCCCTACAAAAACCAAATAGTTTATTCCCAGACTTGTTATAACTATCCCACTAACGGTTATACCGATTGTTACCCCTAATTGACCAGAAGTTAAAAATAATTCATTGGCAAAATCTGGTGCCTCTGGAGCCGCAGAGGTAATCCAAGATTGACTGATATTATTTGCCATTTCCGCTAATATAACTACAAAATCATAAATAATAGAAAAATACATAAAGCTGATAATTCTTTAGTGAAGGATAATCGGCTTTATTCCTGCTGAAATTTATTTAGGATATGTTTTATAGATAATCCTGTAAAAAGTTTTAAATTATTTAGATAAATATCTAATTTCCTATTTACAAAACTTAGATAGTTATTTATATTTTATATAAGGAATATTTGAATGCGCATTCATATCTAAAAAAAATGCAAGTATTCTAAAATTAATAATTTGGGCAGGTGGCATTCATAATGCTGTCAACTAAAAACTGTAAAGGTAGCTGATTCGGTGGATATCAATCAATTATTCAATTTAAATGGTCAGGTTGCCATAATTACAGGAGCAAGTAAAGGGATTGGAAAAGATTTAGCAAAACTCCTCGCACAAGCAGGGGCAAACATTGCTTTAGTTGCTAGAAGTAAAGATCAACTTGAAGAAGCAGCACATGAAATTAAAAATCAAACTGGAGTAAAGGTTTTACCTGTATGTTTTGATCTAACAATGTTAGATGATATTCCAAAAATGATGGGGGAAGTGCATAATCACTTCGGAAAGATTGATATTTTAATTAATAATGCTGGAACGAACATTCCAAAGCCAGCAGAAGATTTAACACAGCAAGATTGGGATAAAGTATTAGATATTAATTTGAAAAGTGTGTTTTTTACCAGTCAAGCAGCGGGAAAATATATGATTAAACAGAAAAAAGGAAAAATTATTAATATATCATCGCAAATGGCATTTGTTGGGTATTATAAACGTGCAGCATATTCATCTAGTAAAGGCGGTCTCACACAGTTGACGAAAGCGCTTGCAATCGAATGGGCGCCACATCATATTAATGTTAACGCAGTTGCACCAACATTTATCGAGACACCAATGACAAATGAAATGTTTGAAGATGATGTCTTTAAAAAAGATGTATTAAATAGAATTCCACTTGGCAGGCTTGCTAAAACAGAGGATTTATATGGTGGGGTTTTATATTTATCATCAAATTGTTCCGATATGATGACAGGTCAAACACTAATAATCGATGGTGGTTGGACTGTTTGGTAATAATTTTGAATGCGCATTCAATGGAGGAGAAAATATGTCTATTAATCATTTAAACTCTGTTTTTCATGATTTCAGGATGCCAACTGTGTTTCGATTTGGCATTGGTACGTTTACATCATTACTACCTGAAATTAAAGCACTAGGTGTTAAAAAAATTGCTTTAGTGAGTGACAAAGGATTAGAGCAAGTTGGAGTCGTCCAAAAAGTTATAGATCTTATTGAACCACTTTCTATACCAACAGTAACCTTTACAAAGATTGCTGGAGAGCCTACTTTTCAACTTTTACAAGAAGCTGTTCAAACGCTCAATGCCGAGGAATGCGACTTAATCATCGGCATTGGCGGAGGAAGTGCGTTAGATGTAGCAAAAGCAACAGCTGCTTTATGTGGAAAAGATGATTTATCACCATATTTAAGCGGAGCTAAGACGATTGAATCGCGTGAGGTAAAATGCATACTTTTACCAACAACATCTGGAACAGGTTCAGAAGTAACAATGAATGCTATTTTTGGTGATGAAGAACAGCAAGTAAAACGAGGAATTGTAAGCCCAGTTTTCCTACCTGATGTGGCAATCATTGACCCAGAATTGACAATTTCCTGTCCGCCGCGGGTTACCGCTGCATCGGGTGTAGACGCTTTTACTCATGCAATTGAATCTTATATTGCAATTAAGGCTACGCCACTTACGAAGGTTTACTCAGAACAAGCAATGAAATTATTCACTTCAAACATTACAAGAGCTGTTCATAACGGCCGTGATCTTGAGGCACGTGTCGGAATGAGCTGGGTAAGCTCTCTAGCAGGTGTTGCACTTGCAAATGCCGGGGTTGGAGCGGTCCATGCGCTCGCATATCCACTTGGCGGCAAATATCATATCGAGCATGGTGTTGCTAATGCCCTTTTAATGCCATTTGTGTTCGAAGTAATTGGGAAAACATGTACAGAAGAAATGATCGATGTCGCTGCCTTTTTACAGCTAGGAGATTTCAAATCACGTCCACATGAAACATTAAACGCAGTTGTTCATTATTTGTATCAGCTTTTAGAGGATCTTGATTTACCAACATCTTTATCTCAACTGGGCATAGATGAAGAATCATTACCGATGTTAGCAGAGCAAGCAGCAAAAATTGATCGCTTGCTATCAAATACTCCTTATAAGTTAAATGAACAAAAGATTCTTAAAATCTATCAAAGCGCATTTAAAGGAAAGGGAGGGAGCTAATTTGATATCCACAAGTGCAGATAAAAAGAAGTTGTTCATTGGCGGTGAGTGGCAAGAAGCAAATGCTTATTATGATTTAAAATCACCATATTCAGGGAAAGTAATTGCTCAAGTTCCGTTAGCTGAAAAGGAAGCAGTACTTAAAGGGATAGAATATGCTGAACAAGCTGCTAAAGAAATGAAGAAATTAACAGCACTCGAACGTTCAAAAATCCTAGAACGTGTTGCAGAGCTTTTTGAGAAAAGACTTGAGGAGTGTGCGTTAATTCTTGCAAAGGAAAACGCTAAGCCATTAAAAGCAGCACGGGGAGAAATTGCACGGACAATTGAAACCTATAAATTTGCAGCAGAAGAAGCAAAGCGTATACACGGTGAAACAATTCCGATGGATGCTGCAAAAAATGGAAAAGGCCGTTTTGCATTTACGAAGCGTGAACCGCTCGGTATCATTGCAGCAATAACACCGTTTAATTTTCCGTTTAATTTAGTTGCCCATAAACTTGGTCCAGCCATAGCTGCAGGAAATTCAGTTATTTTAAAGCCAGCCTCCCAAACGCCGCTTAGCGCATTGATTACAGCGGAAATTTTTGAGGAAGCAGGATTGCCTAAAGGCGCATTAAACGTTGTTATAGGTAAAGGAAGTGTTATCGGTGATATTTTGATCACTGACCCGCGGATTAAAATGGTTACGTTTACAGGCAGTGTTGAGGTTGGCTTAGGAATTAAAGCGAAATCTGGTTTGAAAAAAGTAACATTAGAGCTAGGTTCCAATTCTGCCGTCATTGTAGATAGTGTAAATGACATAGATGCAGTTGTATCTCGATGTGTTGAAGGATCGTTTGCATTTGCAGGACAAGTCTGTATTTCAGTTCAACGTATATATGTAAATGAAAACATATTTGACGAGTTCCTTCAAAAGTTTGTAGAAAAAACGAAGCAGCTTAAGATTGGAGACCCGGAAGCTGAAAGCACTGATCTATCAGCATTAATTAATCAAAAAGAAGCCGAACGTGTCGAAAAGTGGATTGACGAGGCAAGAAAAGCAGGAACTGAAATCGTCTGTGGCGGTTCACGTGATGGTGCGGTTCTGATGCCAACGATTATCAAAAATGCAGAGCCAACACAAGCAATAAGCTGCCAAGAGGCTTTTGCACCAATTGTTTCCATTAATTCATATCAAACTTGGGATGAAGCATTAGACCTTGTAAATGATTCTGAATACGGCCTTCAAGCAGGTGTTTATACAACTTGTGTCCAGAAAGCATTTGATGCTGTTGAACGTCTTGAAGTAGGCGGGGTAATTGTTAATGATATCCCATCGTTCAGAGTTGACCAAATGCCTTATGGCGGAGTGAAAAACAGCGGCACAGGTCGAGAAGGTGTTAAGTATTCAGTTGAAGAGATGACAGAATTAAAGCTAGCCGTCTTTACTCTTTAAAGTGTGTATTTTAAGTAAGGAAACCGAAACTTATTTTTATTTCCTTACTTTTAATAGATAAATGAAGTTCGATTAATAACATAAATTGGAAGGGGAATTTTATTATGACTGTACAAGAACCTAAAGTAAAAAAAATTGTAACAAATGAAGAAATGGAAAAGAATTGGATTGTTCGTTTTGATGAAATGATACCACGAGGAATACCTATAACGTTTATCGATAGTGTCATTCCAGGGCATCAACGCATTAATTATACCCTAATAGGTGATACAGCAAGTGAAAATGATAATTTTACACCTGAAATTACTGAGCCGCATGGTTTTCAGATCGGGATGGTAAAAGCACCTAAAGGAAACGGTCCCGCTTATCATACACATGATTATATTGAATCATTTCTTCCATTAACAGGGAAATGGCGTTTTTACTGGGGAAATGGGCCGGATGAAATCGAAGGTGAAACAATCATTAATCAATGGGATTTAATTTCATTACCACCTGGATTGTGGAGGGGGTTTGAAAACATCAGTGATGAAGATTCTTGGATCTTTGCTGTTCTTGAACAACATAAGGTTTTTGATGGAAAAGACCCTTATTGGTCACCAAAAGTGATACAAGAAGCTGCAAAATACGGTTTCCATGCAAATGAATTAGGAAAAATGATTAAACCTGATAATTTTGCCGAACTAGAAAAAGAAATTGCAACCAAATTAAAAATGGGTGAAAAATAAGAATGTCTAAAACACCGCTTCTTCTAGTACCCGGTACGCTCTGTGATGAACGACTATGGAAGCACCAAATCGAAAGCTTGTCGGACCTTGCTGAAGTGAAAGTCTGTGATGTGACGAGGCAGGATTCAATAACTGGATTGGCAAAATCAATATTAGAGGAAGCGCCAGATAAATTTGCACTTGCTGGTTTGTCGCTTGGCGGCATTATCTCCCTTGAGATTATGCGTCTAGCACCAGAACGGGTTAAAAAGCTTGCTTTACTTGATACAAATCCTACCCCTCCAAAGAGTGAACAAATTTCTGGTTGGGAGAAGTTCATCGATATGGCAAATAACGGTCAATTTCTTACTATTACAATTGATCACCTTATACCAGTATTAATCCATCCAGACCGAAGAAAAGATGACTCATTAGTTGAAACGATTCTCGATATGGCTAAAAAAATCGGTAAAGATGCGTATATCAATCAGTTAAAAGCAGTAATGGGGCGTTTAGATCAACGTCCCATTCTTGCTACAATTAAATGTCCGACAATGGTCATTGTAGGAAAAGAAGATAGGGTCTGTCCAATTCAGATGTCAGAATTTATCGCAGAAAACATTGCAACTTCCTGTCTTGAAATCATAGATAAATGCGGTCATCTAAGCACATTAGAGCAGCCGGAAATTGTGAGTATTCTGTTAAGGAAATGGTTAAATTTTTAACTCCAATAGAATAATAGAAAGAGAGTGTGAACATTGAAGAACTCTGTTAAAGATAAATTAAAACGTGGTGAACAAGTTCTCGGTGCATTTTTAGGGATTTATTCACCACCTTTAGTTGAAATGCTTGGCTATGCGGGATTTGATTATGTGTTGATTGATGATGAACATGGGGCTTTTAGTTCTTCAGAGCTTGAAAATATGATTCGTACAGCAGACTCAGTTGGTCTTGCATCAATTGTTAGAGTCTCATATGACCCATCCAGTATACAAAAGGCGCTTGATCGTGGTGCGAACGCGATCCAAGTACCAATGGTGAATACGAAGGAAGATGCTCTTGAAGTAGTAAAACGGGCAAAATTTTCTCCACATGGCAATAGAGGTGTTTCCTATTCGATTAGGCCGGCCCGCTATGGCAAAGATAGTGGAAAGTCTTATTTAGATGAATGCAATGAAAATATCATGATTATTGTTCACATTGAAACTCCTGAAGCTGTTAACAACTTTGAAGAAATCGTTTCTGTTGATGGGATTGATTTAGCATTTATAGGTTCAACAGACTTATCTGTGAGCATGGGGTATCAATTAGAAGGTGCAAATCATCCTGAAGTGCAAAAGGTCATCAATGATCTGTATAAGAAAGGGGAAATTTTAAATGTACCTATTGGTACTGTTGCTGGTAACGGCGGTACAGCTGTAAATGCTTTTGAAAAAGGGGCTCAATTGGTTTGTATCGTGTTAAATAATGTCATTACGTCTGCATTAAATGAGGTTGTCTCTGCGAGCAGACCTTTTCAACCTTATAAATAAAAGAAGTTGATTATGGCGTCAAATTATCTGAAGTGAAAGAGAATACAGAAGGATCAAAATCTGTTCAACGAAAAAACAAAGTCCCCTTTTCGAGGAAATCTAAGTATAGGTTTATTCTGTAAAACCATCAAAGGATGTTGTCAAAAATTGGCTAGTCAATAGATTTATAATAATATATTTAGCTATATGACCCGCCATTTTTTGAGATGATCATTCTTTAGGTTGAATGCGTAATGAATTTACTTGTGAGGTATAGCATGAATAGTAGAATAAATGCTTATGACGTTGCACGAAAAGCGAAAGTATCTCAATCAACTGTTTCAAGGGTGTTAAATCATTATCCATATATAAAGGAAGAAACGAGAAGAAAAGTTTTAACAGCTATAAAAGAATTAAATTTCACACGTGATGAAATAGCCAGAAGCTTAGCCGAGAAAAAGACAAGAACAATTGGTTTAATTGTCGGCGATATTACCAATCCGTTTTATGCAGAGTCATCAGACATCATTATGAGGAAAGCGAAAGAACAAGAATATGATGTCATTATCGGCTATACCAATTATAGAAGTGAAAATTTGGATAAAACCATTCAAACAATGATCGGCAAACGTGTAGATGGCATTCTTATTGGGACTGTAAATCGATCAAATAAGAGAGTTAAGGAGCTTTTTCAATCTGGTTTTCCGACTGTTTTATACAATAGTACTGTTGATAATTATGAGCAAGCTAACTATATTATATTAAATAATGAGAAGGGTGCATATATGGCAACTGAGCACCTTATTGAGCTGGGACATCGAGAAATAGCTTATATATCCGGCCCTGAAACGTTTCTGAATTTAGATCGTCAGCATATTGGCTATAAAAAAGCATTAAAAAAATACGGAATACAATATAATGAAAATTTAGTATATCAGGGAGCACTTTCTTATCATGAGATTATTCATTTTGTGGATAAGCTTTTCTCTAGTACAAACAGGCCAACCAGTATTTTTGTGAACTCTGATCAAATGGCATTGGCCATTATTGATGCAGTTACGAAGCTAAACCTTGAAGTGCCAAAAGATTTATCAATCATTGGATTTGATAATATCAATCTAGCTTCCAATCACATGATTAGTCTCACAACTGTATCACAAAGTATCGATACCATGGCATTCCTTGCCTTAGAACATTTGCTGTTAATTATTGAGGGAAAGGAAACTATAGACACTCCTATCCAAATTGAAATAGAACCAGAACTCATTATTCGTAAAACGACAGGCCCCGCCGCTTTACATGTTATTAACACCTCTAAATAGATAAAAGAAACTAAAAAATCCTAAGCTTAAAATAGATCTAAAACGAAAATGAATGAAAGGAAGGAGGAGAATATGAAGTGATATTGACAATAAAGGAGTTAATGAATGGTTATAAAAATAAACTTTATTCACCAATTGAAATAACGAAATGGTATATAGACCGAATAAAAAAGTTAGATCCGTTTATAAACTCTTATATTACAATAACAGAAGAAACAGCTTTCGATCAGGCTGAACAGGCAGAAAAAAAAATGACTTCTGGTAATCTAGAAGGGCTGCTTGGTGTACCGATCTCTTATAAAGATTCGATCGATACGAAAGATATCTTGACAACAAGCGGGTCAATAATTGATAAGGACCGCATTCCTAATAAAAATGCAGAAGTTGTCACGACTTTAGAGCAATCTGGTAGTATACTTCTTGGTAAAAACAATATGTATGAATATGCGTTTGGGATTACATCTGAGAATCCTTTTTTTGGTGATATCATTAATCCTTGGAATGAAAATAAGACAGCAGGTGGATCAAGTGGCGGATCAGCAGCAGCTGTTGCAGCTAATTTTTCTCTATGCTCTATCGGTACAGATACTGCCGGGTCAATTCGTGTGCCTGCTTCATGCTGTGGAGTTGTCGGCTTAAAACCAACTTATCATTTAATTAGCATGAAAGGGATGACTCCGTTATCTTGGTCGTTAGATCATGCAGGGCCTATTACAAGAAATGTTGAGGATGCAGCAATCATTATGGAAGCACTTACGAATAAACCATACACAACAGCTTGTTCAGGTGATATAGCAGGGATGAAAATAGGTTTGCCAAAGCATTACTTAAATGAAAACATGGATAGTGAAGTGAAGAGACTATTTGAGAATGCTATCCAGCAGTTATCTGATCTTGGTGCTATTATAATAGAAGTCGATACTTCCTTTTTAACAGACATTATTAATCTAGCAAGGATACTTGGTACATCTGAGGTAGGGTACGTTCATAAAGACCGCATTGAACATTCTCTTCACTTATATAGTGAAGGTGCCCAAAATACGTTTACTAAGAGTAGAGGCATAACAGCGTTTGAATATATATCAGCTTTGAAAATCCGGGAGGAATTGATCCGAAAGCTATCTGATATTTTTGCTGCAGTAGATGTGATGATCACTCCTACAACCCCTATAACAACTTCAGATGTGCAGACAAATGAGGTAACGATAAATGGTATGGCAGAGCCGCTAGGTGACTGCATGATTCGTTATACGAGCCTGTTTAATATCACCGGCCATCCGGCGTTATCAGTACCTGCAGGCACCACAAAAGAGGGGATTCCAGTAGGATTGCAGTTCATTGCAGGGCATTACAGGGAAGACCTTTTGTTTCGTGCAGCCAATTCTTATGAACAGGTTGCTCTAGCCGATTTTTATTTAAAAAGAGACGCCCTATGTCTAGGACAAATCTAAAAAAAGGGAATAAGGGACTGATAATTTAAAAAATAATAAAAATTGAGAATTATAGATAATCAGTGTTGACATAGACAAATTTCGAGGTTAAGATTATCAATATAAGGAATGCGTTTTCATTTCGAGTATTTAGCTAAAATCTTAATCTTTTATTTCTCATAGTTTAACAGTTGTACTCAATCACACTCACTATTGAATCCGCATTCAAAGTCTTATCACAAATGTAGTCAAACTTAGGATTATTCATATAAAATAAGATCCAACCTTTGAATTTAATTTTCTAAGGAGTATATAGTATTTTATGAATGCGGATTCAATATGAGGATTTAATTTTATAACATCCTAGTTCTTCAGATAAAGAAAATTTTTTTCACTATATTTGAATCCGCATTCAAGATGTCATTTTTAATTTGTAAGCGTAATCATATTACCTTATGCAATAGTTAGGACCAATGATTACTTATTGTTAACCAACTCCACAAAAGAGAGGAAAATGATAATGAGAAAAACATTCCGTTTGGCTACAATTCTAGTCTTGATGTTGTCGCTGCTAGTTGCAGGGTGCAGCAGTTCTAATTCGAAAAAAAGCAGCTCAGAACCAGAGAGTTTGGAAGGAAAAACAGTAAAAGTGCTATTGTCTGCTGGAGGTGTTGGGCAATTCAATGCTTGGAAAGCAAGAAGTAAAGCCTTTACAGAAGAAACAGGAATTAAAATTGAATTTATTGAAACACCATATGAAAATTTACTAGAAGATATTACTTCAGACGGGATTGCACAAGGCGGTGCTTATGATTTAGTCGTATATCTTGATTCAATGGGTTCTTCTATTACACAATTTTTAGAGCCGCTTGATGAATATGTAAAACGTGATAATTTCAATTTAGATCGCTGGCCAGAAGCTTCACTCAACCTGTCAACATTTGATGATAAACTGTATAGCCTTCCTGTACGAGCACATGTGCAAATGCTTTTCTATCGGAAAGATATTTTCGATCAGTTAGGTCTAGCTGTTCCGAAAACGTGGGAAGAATTTGAGACTGTTAGTAAAACAATATCGGAGAAAACAGATCTTTACGGTGCCGTTCCTTATTACGGTGCGGGAAACAATGGACAGAATTTATTCATGTGGTCTTCCTACTTGTGGAGCAACGGCGGCGAGATTTTAGATGATGAATTCAAACCGGTTTTCAATAGTCCGGAAGGTATTGAAGCAACGAAACGATATTTGGATCTTCTTGTAACCGATAAAGTAGCACCGCCTGCTTCTGTCACTTTTGGAGAACAGGATTCCAGAACTTTCTTTAAGCAAGGCAAAGCAGCAATGTGGCTCGGATGGTGGTGGGTATATTCAGAGTTTAATGATAAAGAAGCTTCTGCAGAAGATGTAGCTGGAAATGTTGGATTCGCTTCTGTACCTGCCTGGGAAGGTAAATCAAGTCAAGCAATTGTATCTACATTCCCTCTCGCTATGATGAAAGGGTCCAAAAATAAAGAAGCCGCATGGGAAGTATTAAAATGGATTGCAGAGCCTGAGGAAGAACTTGACATCGTTCTTAAAACGTTGAAAGAAGAAAGTCCTACAACAGAAATGTCTACTGTTCTTACTCAAACGGAAAATTTAAGAAATGCAGAAGTTAATGAATTAACAAACGGTTTCTATAGCGTAGCCGCTGACAACTTCGAAAATGCAAGAACGTTTCCGAAAATAAAAGAGTGGCCTCGTGTATCAGATATTATTAGTAAAGCGATCTCAAAGATGGCGACTGGTGAGCCAGTCGAACAAGAGTTAGATAAAGCGGCTAAACAAGTTGAAAAGCTTTTAGAAGAGTCTGGTTATTACCAGTAAGGAAATTAGACGATACTTCCTAAAGAAGAGGCTTAGTCTTTTTCTTTAGGAAGTAGAACAATATCAAAAAAAAAACAGACTAAATAGATCATGTCGACTATCAAACTAATGTTAAACATCTTCTCATCTGTCGCACAGATCTTAGTTTGTTCCTTATCGTATAGGAGGGGAGCTAAAGTGAATACCAGGCTATTTAAATATTTGTTATTAGCACCGGCATTAATTCTAATTGCCGCTACTACTTTTTACCCCTTAATGAGATCATTTTGGATCAGTTTACATGAATGGGATTTGAAAGTATCTACTGAAATGGGGTCTTTTATTGGATTTAAAAATTATATAAGAGCCTTATCAGACTCACAATTTTGGAACAGTGTGTCAGTTACCCTTATTTTTGCAACTAGTACGGTTGTTTTCACTTTAACATTAAGTATTATTGCAGCACTTTTATTAAGTAAGGATAAAAAATATCTTTCTTACCTGCGTGCAGTCCTTATAATTCCATTTGCTATGAGTCCTGCACTTGTGGGGTTTTCTTGGAGGTTTATGCTAAATTCTGATTACGGTTTGTTTGATAAAATCATTGATGTCTTAATCCCGCCACTTTCAAATGTTATTTGGCTTGGAACAAATACTACGTCTATGATCGCATTAGTTTCTGTTGTGGTTTGGATATGGCTACCTTTTATGAGTCTGATGTTTATAAGCGGACTTATGGGGATGCCGAGAGAAGTGTTTGAAGCAGCGCAAATGGATGGTGCGAATCGTTTTCAAACACTATTCCAAATAACCCTGCCGATGCTCAAACCTATTATTTTAATTGCTTCTATTTTAATGACAATGTTTGCACTTAAAGCATTTGATCCAGTTGTCACACTCACTCATGGAGGTCCCGGAGGTTCAACGGAAGTACTAAATTATTTTATTTATAAAACTGGATTCCGCTATTTTGATATGGGATATTCCTCAGCACTAGGCTATATTTTAGCTCTCATAACAATCGTGTTTGTCATTATTTATATGAGAAGATTGGTGAAAGGAGATGACTGGAATTGATAAGTAAGGAAGCACCCTTAAAAACAACATTGAAAACGACATTAACAGAAAAGAAAAAAGCGAAGCCATTAAAGTTTATGTCCATTTTAGAATTTCTTTGTGTCATTCTTGTCGTTATCTTTTTATTTCTTCCTATATTCTGGATTGTATTAACAGCCTTTAAACCAGAAGGTGAAGTATATACCACCAGCATCTTTTTTCAAGCAACTTTTGATAATTTTAGAACTGTTTTTGGATCAGCATTTAACTTAGGGAAATACTATTCAAATAGTCTAGTAGTTGTAGTAGTGACACTACTAATTACGATTCCAGTTAGTATTTTAGCATCATATAGCCTTTCGCGTTTTCAAATGCCCGGTAAACAACTATTTTTGTTTGCTATTTTGTCTACTCAGTTCATACCGCTGATTGTAAATGTTATTCCGTTCTTTATCATGTTTCGTAACTGGGGAATGCTAGATACAACTCTGGCTTTAATTATTGTTAACCTTGGCCATACAATTCCTTACGCAATTTGGTTAACAAAAGGATTCATTGATCGAATTCCGATTGATATGGAAGAAGCTGCTACAATTGACGGTGCCAATCGTTTCCAAGTACTATGGCATATTCTTTTACCGCTTGCAAAACCTGGTATCATCACAGCTACAGTCTTTTGTTTCGTTATTACCTGGAATGAATTCATGTTTTCTCTTGTGTTAACCCAACAAAATGCTGTTACTCTCCCTGTTGCCTTATCGTTCTTTAACGGTGAAGAAGGAGTGTTATGGAATCAAATGGCTGCAGCTGGAATGATCTTTGTTCTTCCAACCGTTATCTTTATGATGCTTGTGCGTAAACAGTTCATTCTTGGCATGACATCTGGAGGTGTAAAGTAAACGAATTTTTTAAGACGGAAGGGCTCAAGATCGATGTGAGTAACAGTTAATGATATTGCGTCAAATCAATTCATAGAACTGACAACTGTTTCACAGCTTAAAGAGAGGATGGCAACCCTAGCCCATGAAAAGCTAGTGCTGCTGATTGAAAAAAGGAATGAGATGTTACACCATGGAACCAGAATTAATGATTAGAAACACTTCTAGTAACATTAGGATTAGAGATAGCTAATTAGCTTTTATCCTTAAAAATCATTAAATCTATATGAAAAGGATGGTTAAGATGATTGATACAAAGACTGAATCTAATAAAACAACCTCAAGTGAACAAAAGACAGAAGTAAAAAAAACAAATCCCTCAAAACGAAATAAAACTGCGGAAAATTCACCGAGTTTTATCTTTTACGCTGATGCAGACGACGTCAATATGCTCGATACAAAAGATGATTATGATTACATTAATATAGAAGAAATTGATCAAAAGAAGCAAAGCATGAGAGGTTTTAATCCTGAATATAACAATATTGTTGATTACATTGTGAAGATTACAAGGCAAATTTGGAAGGAAAAAGACATTGGACTAATATACGACACGTATAGTACAAGTGTTTCGATTCATAAAGGGCTGATTAATAGCCATGGGATTAATGAAGTAATTTCTGGTACTCTACAAACATTACATGCTTTTCCTGACCGCAAAGGACTAGGATGGAGTGTCATTTGGTCGGGCGATGATGAAAAGGGCTTTTTCACATCCCACCGCGGCCGATCTGTCGCAACAAATCTTGGGGACAGTCTATTATACGGTCCTGCTACTGGAAAAAAGGTAGTTTTCAGAACAAGCGCGGATTGTATGATATTAAACAATAAAATTTATGAAGAATGGCTTGTGATGGATACTTATCACCTTGTACAGCAATTGGGATTAGATCCTGTCGAGATTGCTAAGAAAATTGCGAAAAGCACGAAAAAACTTTCACCTTCTATTTCATTTGGTTTTAGTGAGACAGCAGAAACTGGACTTCCTCCTAAAATCTTCGAACCATCTTCTGATGAGTTTGAAATAGGAGAGTTTATGCAGCTGGTTTTCAATAGAATTTGGGCACGACGCTCCTTTAACTTTGTTAGAGAGTATTATGAGGAAAATGCTGTTGTTCATTATGTATGTAATAAGGATGTTATTGGAGTAAGTGAAATTCAGGGAATGTTCATAAGTCTTTTTGCTTCGGTTCCTAATGCAAAAGTTATTATTGAACGTATTACATGCAATAAAAGAGGATCCAACAGTGACTGGGATGTAGCAGTTCGATGGAGAATTCAAGGAATGCACGAGGGATCAGGTTACTTTGGTGTCCCTAGCGGAAAGCCAATTGATATCAGCGGAATTAATCATTACAAAGTTCGTAATGAAAAAATTGCTGAGGAATGGCTGTTGTTTGATGGCATGGAAGTGTTGCGCCAAATTTATTTGCCGGATGAGGATGAACATGAGCAAGATGGAATTTCTAAAAATGAGGACGGGAATTTCACCGGAGTTTCATGATTCAAGTTCGCAGGCGGCTGTATCCAGCCGTCTTTCTATTAAAAATAATAGGAGGAAATAATATGGAATATATAAAAGAAGCAGAAGTATTAGAACAGACAATTTCAAATGAGGTAGAACAAACTGTAAAGTCAATTATCGCTAATATTAGAGCAGATGGAGATGCAGCAGTACAGGAATACGAAAAAAAATTCGGCAATTCTGATCGTCCTGTACGAGTGAGTGAAGAAGAAATTGAAGATTGTATGAAAAACTTGCCTGAAGAGGTAAAAGTGCTGATCGATCGAGTTGTAGATCGAGTATCAGCGTTTGCACAAGCGCAGTTGGAGTGTCTAACCCCGTTTGAAAAAGAGTTTGGAGAAGGAATTCGTATGGGACACAGAATCGTTCCAATTGAACGGGTTGGAGCTTATGTACCTGGAGGAAGGTTTCCATTGTTGTCATCAGGACCAATGGTTGTGGCTCCAGCTAAAGTGGCAGGGGCAAAGCAAATTGTTGCCTGCAGCCCAGCTAATTATAAAGGCGGTATTCATCCGGCAGTTTTATATGGATTAATTCGTTCTGGTGCCACAGACATTTTTGCAATTGGCGGCGCGCAAGCAATTGCAGCAATGGCATATGGTACTGAATCTGTTCCTGAGGTAGATGTGATATCAGGGCCAGGGAATCGCTTTGTAGCAGAAGCAAAACGTCAAGTATTTGGAAAAGTTGGTATTGACCTTATTGCTGGGCCAAGTGAAGTCATGGTCTTTGCGGATGACACTGCATCACCAAGGAAAATAGCCGCTGATTTACTTGCTCAAGCAGAACATGATCCATTCGCACGAGCCATTCTTGCTACAACATCCCGCAAGATTGCCGAGGAAACGATACAAGAAGTAGAAAGTTTATTAGAAACTTTTTCACCGTCTTCACCTGCACACGAATCTTGGAAAAATTGGGGAGAAGTCATTTATACCGAATCGTTACAAGAAGGACTGGATATTTGCAACGATTATGCAATTGAACATCTTCATTTACATGTTAAAAATAGCAGAGAGTTACTTGATAAACTCTACAATTATGGTTCATTATTCATTAATGAAGACAGTTCTGTTGTCTTTTCTGACAAGGTTTCAGGAACGAATCATACGCTCCCAACACAAAAGGCTGCAAGGTATACGGGAGGATTGTGGGTCGGCAGTTATGTAAAAGTCTTAACCCATCAGGAGATTACAGGTAAAGGTGTTCAATTTTTAGCATCGCATGCTGAAGACCAGTCGGAAATAGAAGGACTGGAAGGTCATAAACTATCTGCAACGGTTAGATTAAACTAAAGGATTAAACTGTTTTTTATATAACCTTTTTTGAATGCGGATTCAGTAAAAGTAGTTGCATAAAATAGTTGGTGTTTCACATGTGTTTAAAACACCGTTATGTTAAAAAATATTGGTTTTTGCTATTTGTTATTGGTTTTATTTTCAGCAATAGAAAATAAAACCAAAAACAGCAATGAAATCGCTGCTTTTAGTTGTAAATAAGAATTAGTCAAGGTATATCTCATAACCAATGTAATGTAAGTGGGAAACTACAAGACATACATGAAGAAAAAGGAACATTTGGGTTACCAATCATAGGAGCTAGTAGTAAATGATGGCAACCCCTTTTATAACGAAAAAAATCATTTAGAATTAAAATGAGAGTGTTTTCATCTAGTAAACGTCCAAACATCGTCTTAGTAACTGTTAAAGTTGGGGCGAAAATGTAAGGGGTGGTTATGTGAGCCAAACTTCTAATCGAAAAGAGATTATATTATTTTTTATCATTAGCTTGTTGTTCTTTGTCACAATTACTGCATTTGATCCATTTATCTCCTCTTATGCTAAAGATCTTGGGTTTGATTCAGTTGTAATTGGCAGCATCATTGGAATTTCAGGAATTGTTGCCTTGTTTACTCGACTTCCATTGGGTGTATTTTCAGATATGTTGCATAAACGAAGATTGTTTATCCAATTTGGGTTGCTAATTACTATTGTCATGTGGACGTTAGCCTTTCTGTTACCGACTGCAACAACATTGTATCTTGGGAAAATTTCAGACGGGCTAACTGGTTCAACATGGGTTATTTATAATGTCATGTTTGCCTCCTATTTTGGTGTTAGAGAAGCTGCCAAAGCTGTCGCCATATTATCTGTTGCATCGCCATTTGGATCAATTCTTGGTACAACAATTGGTGGATTAATAGCCAATAGTTATGGTTATCGCTATAGCTTTTTAGTAGCTGTATTCGCAGCTCTTATTGCATTTGTTTTAACATTTTTTACTAAAGATCTGAGTATTAAAGATGCAAAAGTAAAATACGACAAGAAAATACTTGTGGAGCAAATGACAGATAAAAAAATATGGACTATTTCTATATTAGCAACAATTTCAATGATGGTTATAATTGGGACAAGGGATACATTTACTCCTCTAGTTGCAGCAGATTTGGGCGCAAATCCATTAACGATCGGTATGTTAGCAAATACACACCTGATCTTATATGGTATAGCAGCCGCATTATGTGGAAGTCTTTTTTACAAAAAAATTGGAATGGTGAATACAGCAATTTTGGGAGCACTTTTACAAGGGATTATTGTCATCTTGATTCCGTATGCTGAAGGTTTAACGATCCTTTTTCTTTTGCAAGCAATAGCAGGTTTCGGATTCGGTTTAAACTTTACAGTTATCACCTCCTTGGCTGTTGAAAATATTTCTGAGATTAAACAATCAACGAGAATAGGATTGTTCCAAAGTATATATTCTGCTGGAATGTTCTTTGGACCAGTCTTGATCGGAATTGTAATTAAGGCATTTTCAATGACTACAGGTTTCCTAATGATCGGAGTTTTATCAATTATGTCTGCTATACTTATTAAAATGTCTGTTAAACCTCTAAAAGAAGATTTTCCTAATGATGCAAGCTATTATAAAGAAATGCTAACAAAAAGGAAAATGTTGAAAGTTAATAAATAGAATGAGGGGAAAAGAACTACCATAGCAACTCACAGGGTAGTTTTTTTCATTTCTACTTGTTAAATGTCTTAAAAAAGGAAGATACACCTTTATTTTTTTCTAAAAGTATATCTTTGGGAGCATTTCTAAATTTTGCAGTTTTTCTAATAGACTGGTATATTATTTATTGAATTCGCATTCATATATAAAATATTACAGTGAGGTTAGATATGAAAAAGAGAACAAATGCAAATGCATATGATGTAGCAAAAAAAGCAGGTGTATCTCAATCAACCGTGTCAAGGGTGCTTAATAATTATCCACATATAAAGGAAACCACCAGAAGAAAAGTACTTCAAGCTATAGAAGAGTTGAATTTTACACGCGATGAAATTGCCAGAAGTCTTGCAGAGAAAAAAACAAGAACGATCGGTTTGATAATTGGGGATATTACGAATCCATTTTATGCTGAATCGTCTAAAATCATTATGAAAAAGGCAAATGAACTAGCATATGACATTATTATTGGATATACCGATTATAGGGATACAAATTTGGATAAAGCAATACAGACAATGATTGGAAAGCGTGTAGATGGCATTTTAATTGCTACCACAGAACGTACTAATAAAAAAATACCTGAACTATATCGTTCTGGTTTTCCCACAGTTTTATATAATGCCTTGATTGACGATCAGGAGCAATCAAATTTTGTTGTTGTGGATAATGAAAAGGGTGCATATATGGCAATGGAACATCTAATTCAACTCGGACATACAAAAATTTCTTATATTTCTGGTCCACAATCCTTTTTAAATTTATCCAATCGACATACTGGTTATAAAAAGGCACTGAGCGACTATAAAATCCCTTATGATGAAAGTAATATTTATCAAGAAAACCTTAATCTCTCCGATATTGTTTCTTTTGTTGAGAAGCTTCTTGATAAGAGGAATCGTCCAACAGCTATTTTTGCTGGCTCTGATCAGATTGCTCTAACTGTTATGGATACGATTTTAAAGAGAGGTTTGAAAGTACCAGAGGATATTTCTGTTATTGGTTTTGACGATATTTCATTGTCATCCAACCACCTAATTAATTTGTCCACCGTTTCTCAGAACATGGTTGAAATGGCTACCTTAGCTCTTAATAAACTTTTAATGATGATTGAAGAACAGATTGACGAACAACGCATTCAACTAACAATCGATCCAATATTAAAGATACGGAAAACAACAGGTCCTATAAAAATTAAAAACGAGTAAAAACAAAATAATGAAAAAAGATACTAAAACGCTTTATAAGATCTATAGATGAAAGGTAAATAGAGGCTGAAGGCAAAATAGATAAGATATTTACCACTTTTCCCATTTTGACATCAGCCCCAAAATTTGAAGATCATTTTCCTAGAATTTTTTCACTTGTTCCAAGCGAATATACATTCGCTGTATCAAAAAAATTAATACCTAATTCCAGAACCTTTTTATAATCGAGAGCTTTCCTCATTAAGTACCCATGGGTAAGCCCAACTCATCACCGAATCCCATGCATCCTAGACAAAGCCTAGATACATCCAAATCAGTATTGCCTAGTTTTGTATATTTCATCCTTAATACCCCTTCTTTCTAAGGGATTATATGTTGTTCCTAAAAAAGCTCAAGCAAGATTCTTTTAAAAAAAGGAATTTTTTAAAACGATGTTATTCAGCCTATTACTCTCCTCCTTCTTGAAACAAAGACTAGTTTTTTAGCTATCAAATTTAACGTTACCTTGCCATTTCGCGAAGTCAGGGTCTCTGTGTGAAAAGGACACGCTTCCTCTTTCGTATCTAACGTAGTAATGGTCTCCATATCTTTAATTTAAATCAAAGCCAAAGATACTTTAAGTAGCATGTTGTTTTGTAGTTTTGGAACTATACACATAGCCTCTCAATAAAATAGATACTAAACCTTTTATTGAACTGATGTCTAAAAAGAATTTTGATTAGATTACAATACAGGATATTGCTGATAGGGCAAATGTAAATCGGAGAACCATCTATCTTCATTACATGGATAAATTTGATCTGCTTGATAAACTAATTGAAGAACATATTAACGAACTGCGGGAAATGTGTGAATCAGTATCTGAAACGGATAAATTAGATGGAAGTTTGAACTGGTTCGAATACTTTGAAAGGAATTATTCATTTTTTTCGGCGATGATAGCCAGTAAAGGAGCTCCTTTCTTCTCTAGCCGATTTCTTGAGTTTGTCATCGAGGATATAAAGAATGGATGGAATATAACATAAGGAAAGTATCGTGGTTTAAATGAAGAGGTTATTCTTCAATTTTTTGGAACGGCTTACGTTAGGGCAGTGGAATGGTGGTTTAAAAATGAAATGCCTTGCCCCCCTCAAGTCATGAAGGAACAAGCGGGAATATTGCTAGATTCCATTGAAAAACTACCTTAATTTAGCGAAGAAGGAAAAGAGACTCCCTAAATGGTGCTTAACTATGGGCTCTACTTTACAATAGGTTATTTATTGTACCTTATGAAAGAGAACAAAGTTCAGATCATGTCCTGGGGTCCGTTTGCTGAAGGAAGAAACAATATGTTCCAAAATAAAGTATTAGTATCAATAGCCAAAAAGTATAATAAATCCGTTGCCCAGGTGATTTTACGTTGGTTGACACAAAGGGAAATCGTTGTGATTGCAAAGTCAGTTCATAAAGAGAGAATTATTGAAAACTTTAATATCTTTGAATTTGAATTAAGTCAAGAAGATATGTAGACGATTGCTACATTAGATACGAAAAAGAGCGTATTCTTTTCACATAGAGACCCCGAATTTGTAAGATGGCTCGGTCATGTTAAATTTGATATTTAATGTTTTTCAACATCTAAAAATCCGTTTTTCCATTTAGGAGATTCGTTTTTTCCATTTTGAAGGCATTATCGATAAAAAGGAAAAACAATGATGAGAAAAGATTTCAGGAGCGAATTCTTTCCTTACGTTAAATAGGGTGGAAAATCATCCTATAAATGCAGGTGAGTATGACAAAGATAGTCAATAAGAATATAATGGATTTATATGGAAAATTTGAAAGGAGGATGGTTATGGTTTATATCGCTCTTCTTCGGGGAATTAATGTGGGTGGAAAAAATAAAATTGACATGAAGTTCCTTAAACAAACGTTTGAACAAGTCGGGATGAATGATGTGGTGACATACATCAATACAGGGAATATTATTTTTTCATACAAAGGCCTAACAAAAACTGAACTATCACATATTTTGGAAGAAGCGATACATAATGATTTCGGATTAAAAATTAAAGTAGTAGTTCGTAGTGTCGATGATGTCAGAGGAATCATTCATGCTATTCCTGACACATGGAAAAATGACAAAGACATGACAAGTGATGTCCTGTTTTTATGGGATGAAATTGATGATGAATCTGTACTTGAGAATCTGGTCATTAAACCAGATATAGACACGGTTAAATATGTCCCCGGTGCGATCCTATGGTCGGTTGAAAAGAAAAATATAACCAAAAGTGGGAAGTCAAGGATCGTTGGATCAAAGATATACAAAAGAGTTACGGTAAGAAATGTCAACACCGCTCGTAAGATATATGAACTGATGCAAGCTCAAAGCAGTTAGTTGGACTATACATTTATTCAATAATGCCTTTGCTGCTGAATGTCTTAAAAGAGACTGGTGGTGCGATCCAGCAGATTACCCACCTCAAACATGTGATTTTTTAAAAAATCACACAAAAATCACAAAAATCACATTTGGATATGAAGATTTACGAAAGTAACCCCTTTTTTACTATATATAATTTCGTTAGAAAATCTCAGGTATGAAAGTTTGTGAAAATGTGAGGAAATTAAGTAAAAGATGGGCGGCACGATGTAATAAGCCCCCCAGCCCCTTAAGCTCTAAGTTTCTGTTAGTCCTTAAAACTTAAAATTTAACATTTGTTTAACGGAGACCTCTAATAAGTTCACTGAACTTGTTGGCGGTCTCTTTTTCTTTCCTTTTGTTACATGGAGATACACATTCACAGTTGTTTCCTTTTTGGTATGACCTAAGCAGTCCATAATTTCTATTAAATCAAATCCAAGTTCGGCCAATATAGATGTATGACTGTGGCGGAGTGAGTGAGGCTGCAGTTCATGATTTAAATCAGTCATTATTAAAATGCGGGTCATTCTGTTTTCAAATTTCTTTGGATAAGTTGGATAGCCAGCGTATTTCTTTTGATTCCTCGGGATATTTTAATAGATGATGATTTGTTTTTTTAGCTATCGTTTTAGCCGTGATTTTCCTATCTGATATAAATGTTAAGTTAATTATGGCTCTTACGCACTTTTAGAGAGGCAAGAAAACTGTTTCTTGCCTCTATTAACGTTTTAATAGATGTAACCTTAGAAAAAACTTATAGAATGTCAAAAAAAGTGACCGTTGCAACGGTCATTTTCTAGCGAACCGTTTATTATATTATCAGTTAATATAATATCAGGGAGGCAAGGAGATGAGCTCAAAAAGTAACCATGAACAAGATCTGTTACTCTTTCTTTCGAAAAATCAAGGTTATGTTACTTCGAAGGATCTCCTAGAAGTACTAAATGTTTCTCAAAAAACAGTATATCGTTTAATAAATAAAATTAACAATGAGTACGAGGACGAGGACGGCCCTTTAATTATATCTGAAAGAGGGAGAGGGTATAAACTAGATTACGAAAAATTTATTAATTATCAAAAAAGCAATTTTAAATACAAAGAAATACAATTTTCTCCTAACGAGAGACGTAAACGAATTATGGAAGAATTATTGTTGTCTTCGCCTAAACCTATAAATGTTTACCACTTATTTAGTCGCTATTATGTAGGAGACTCCGTTACTTTTAATGACGAACAAATAATGAGCGAAGAGCTTAAGAAGTACAATTTAGTTCTAGAGCGAAAAAACAGAACACTAGCCATACTAGGGGAAGAAGCTAATATTCGGAAGGCCATTAAAGATATTATTGAAATCTTTAATATGATTGATATTGATGATTTAAAAAGGAATCAACAACTTAATTTCAATCAGTACGATGTTTTGTTTATACTGGATCAATTAAGAAAGATCGAAGAAGATTTAGATATAACGATTCCCTATCCATATAATGTAAACATTTTCTCGCATTTATATATACTACTAAGTCGCTCAAGAAAAGTTCCTACCAGACTGTTTACTGATAAGATTTCTAATGAAGAAATGGAAAACATGAAAAGAGATATTTTGTATCCGGTTGCGAAAGTTATTGTCCATAATATTGAAAAATATTTGAACAGTTCTTTGCCAGATATTGAGATTTATTTTCTTTATCAGTATTTAGTGTCATCAAGAATGCAGGGATCTCTTGCTAAAACTTCCACTTTTTCATCAGAAGTTATCCAAGTAACGAAAGCATATATTGAAGGAATGAGTACTAGCTTAGGAATTGATATAGACAGTCAGTCTATTTTTATTGATTTAGCCAACCATATTAAACCGATGCTTAATCGATTAGAGCATAAAATTCGAATTAAAAACAGCTTGTTAAGTCAGATTAAGGTAACGTATGAAGAAGTATTTTTGGGCGTAACAAACGTATCTGAATTGGTAAGTAAAAAATTCAACTTACCAGCCATTAATGACGATGAGAATGGGTTTATCACCCTCTATTTTGCAAAAGCTATTGAAACGGGCCAACATCAACGCCCAATAAAAACACTAATCATGTGTACGACAGGAATTGGAACTTCAGAACTTTTAAAAGCAAAAGTTTCAAAGAAATTTCCCGAGTTAGAAATTGTTGATGTAGTAGCATCACGAAATACACAAATGATAAAAGAGAAATACTCAGATGCTGAATTGATCCTGAGTACTGTTCATATTAAGGAAGAAGTACCCATTCCTTATTTATTAGTGAGTGCGATGTTTACAATTGATGACCAGAAGAGACTTCAGGGGAAGATAGAGGAAATTTATCATGGAGATTAATTCAATCTATCAAGTTTATTTTAATTGTGAGTTAAAAACAAAAGAAGAAGTACACTCTTTTATTTCTGAAATCGTATGTCAGGATAATCCTTCGCAAAAAGAGGAAGTCATCAAACAATTAAATGAAAGAGAAAAAGTAGGCAGCACATTAATCGCTGAACATGTGATGTTGCCTCATATCGAAAGCAATCAAATAAAGAAGAGTCAAATTCTATTTATCCGTTTAGCAAATCCAATCCGATCATGGGATTGCCAGACAAAGGATATTTGTTTATTGATTGTTATTTTATTAAAGGAAAATGAAAGCGTTCAAATGAAAAAGAAAATATCCTTATTCACCCGAGCTTTAGCAGATGAAGAGTATATAAACCGATTATTGAATAGTCGTGAAAAAGAAAATTTTATTAAAGAAATTTTAAAAAATTAGGAGGAATAATGATGAAAATAGTAGGAGTTGCAGCATGTACAGTTGGGATCGCGCACACATATATCGCACAGGAGAAATTAGAGAATGCCGGAAAGAAAGCAGGCCATGAAATTCATATTGAAACACAAGGAACGATTGGAACAGAGAATGAACTGACTCAAAAACAGATCGATGAAGCAGACATCGTTATCTTAGCTGCAGATGTTAAAATCGCTGGAAGAGAACGTTTTGAAGGGAAGAGAATCATCCAAGTTACGACAGAAATAGCTGTTAAATCACCAAATAAATTAATTGAAAAAGCGGCAGAGGTTGTAAGTCAAAAGAAATAATTTAGCAAGGAGAGGAAAATGATGGAAGTCAAAGATATTGTAGATTTAAACACAATCAAAACCAACATGAGTGCTAAAAGTAAAGAAGAAGCCATTCAAGAATTAGCAGAAGTGTTGCTGCAAAATGAATACATTACAGATATTAAAGCGTTTTTAAAAGATATTTATGCCAGGGAAGCAGTGGGACAAACTGGAATCGGAAATTATATTGCGATTCCACATGGTAATAGTCATTCTGTAAAAAAAATAGGAGTAGCGATTGGGATTACGCAGGAAGAAATCCCATGGGAGACACTCGACGGGAAAGGTGTAAAGGGAATCATTCTTTTTGCTGTTGGAAAAGAAAATGATGGAGCACAACAACATCTAAAATTATTATCACTATTTGCAAGGAAATTAGGGAACGATGAAGTCGTTGAGAAAATACTACAGTCGAAAGATGCTGCAGATGTGAAAAATGCTTTATGTAATTAAAAGAGTTGTAGAGTAATAGGGGGGGTAAAAATGAATAGAATAAAAAAATTAAATCTTAAAGGTCATTTATTGACGGCAATTTCATATTTGATTCCAATTGTTTGTGGAGCAGGTTTTTTAATCGCAATTGGTATGGGTTTTGGAGGTGCTAGTCAAGGTACATTAGTACAAGGTGAGTTTTCCATATGGGATGCTTTAGCAACAATGGGCGGTGCTGGTTTAGGTTTACTACCTGTCGTTATTGCTACAGGGATTTCTTATTCAATTGCAGGAAAACCAGGGATCGCTCCAGGTTTTATTATTGGTTTAACTGCTAATGCAATTGGTGCTGGATTCATTGGTGGGATTTTAGGAGGATTTTTATCGGGCTATCTTGCCGTAGCTATTATTAAACATCTTAAAGTTCCTAACTGGGCTAGGGGATTAATGCCAACTTTAATTGTTCCATTTTTCACCTCCATTATTGGCGGGCTCATCATGGTTTACATTATTGGTATCCCTATCGCTGCTTTTACATCATTATTAACAAATGCATTAAATAGTTTAGGGACTTCTTCATTGTTAGTATTTGGTGGAGTTGTAGGCTTATTGAGTGGAGTTGACTTTGGTGGCCCAATTAACAAGACTGTATTTGCCTTCGTATTGACAATGCAGGCAGAAGGAATTAATGGACCCATTACAGCCTTACAATTAGTAAATACAGCAACACCAATTGGATTTGGGTTAGCTTACTTTATTGCAAAAATGTTTAGGAAAAATATCTATACACGATCAGAAATTGAGACTTTGAAATCGGCAGTTCCAATGGGTGTTATTAATATTGTTGAAGGTGTCATTCCGATTGTTATGAATGATATTGTTCGTTGTGTAACGGCAGTAGCTATTGGTGGAGCGGCTGGTGGAGCAACAACGATGGTGTTAGGAGCAGATGCAACTGTACCATTTGGCGGCGTATTGATGTTACCTACTATGTCGCAGCCATGGACAGGAGCTGTAGCCATTTTAGTGAATGTTCTTGTAACAGGGTTGGCCTTGGCTTTGATTAAGAAAAATGTGAAAGAAGACGAGCAAGTAGAAATTGAAGAAGAGGATATTGATTTAGATGATATTCAAATTTTTTAATAAAAATGTTAGTGCATTAAATAAGGTTTATTAAGAGACAGCAAATGTTGAAAGTGTTAAACGTATAGATACTTTAGGGCTAGTGGATGGGGTGAAGATAAACCCTACCATTATTTCTAAAGAAAATCGAGATTTTGTGGAGGATTTATAGAGTATGAAAAAAGTAGAATTTTCGCCATCATTGATGACAATGGACTTAGATAAGTTTAAAGAACAAATCACTTTTTTAAACAATCATGTAGATTCTTATCATATTGATATTATGGATGGGCATTATGTTCCCAATATTACATTATCCCCATGGTTTATCCAAGAAGTGCGAAAAATAA
The DNA here is from genome assembly GCF_051842955.2 of Metabacillus sp. Hm71. Taxonomy (NCBI): domain Bacteria; kingdom Bacillati; phylum Bacillota; class Bacilli; order Caryophanales; family Bacillaceae; genus Metabacillus; species Metabacillus sp. Hm71. The sequence goes on from NZ_CM200278.1 coordinate 314,253, forward strand.
GTGATTTACCTCTGTCCGCCCATCTTATGGTAACGAATCCAAGTTTCTGGGTTCAACAATTAGTTGATATAAAGTGCGAATGGATTTGCATGCATGCAGAAGTACTTGATGGGTTGGCTTTTCGATTAATTGATCAAATACATGATGCTGGATTAAAAGCAGGGGTAGTATTAAATCCAGAAACGCCTATTGAAACGATTTTTCCTTATATTGAATTAGTAGATAAAATTACAATTATGACAGTGGATCCAGGGTTTGCTGGGCAACGTTTTATCGAAAGCACCCTAGATAAAATAGTAGCATTAAGAGGATTACGAGAAGAAAAAGGATACCAATATGTCATTGAAATGGATGGATCATCTAGTCGGAAAACATTTAAAAGAATTGATGCAGCCGGTCCTGATATTTATATCGTAGGTCGTAGCGGTTTATTTGGATTAGATGAAGATATCGAAAAATCATGGGAAATCATGTGTAAAGATTATGAGGACATGACTGGGAAAGTAATATCATAAAAATTTCACTTGAGTAGTGAAGTCGTCATGTGAAAAACTTATATCGATAGTAAAAACCACTTCCTATAAAAAATGGGAGTGGTTTTTATGTTGTTAACATTTGCGTATTAAGGATGACAGACGTTTCAAGAACAAGACTAAAAGCAAAAAGGCTTCCTTAGCGTTTTTTGGTTGTTTCCCTTTTTGAGAGCATCTTTTCGTTCTTTATCTGGTTTTTTAATCAATAGCCAAGATACTGTTTTACTATGTTTAATCCTATTTTTAACTCATCTAATGAGTTTGTAGAAGCAAGTGCAATACGCAAATATTTATCAGGGGTAGTCTGTCCGCTTAGAAAACGATCGGAATGAAAAACCCGAACACCTTGCCTTTTTAAATCCATTTCTAACTGTAATGAATCGATCATCCCTTGTATTGGAAGCCAACGATAAAAACTAAGAGGATGTCCAACATTCTTGCTTAAAGGGAAAAAATCTGAATAAATATCATTTGCAGATTGTGCAAGCTGTTTCTTTTTAGAAACAATTTCATGAGCCTTCCCTGATAAGATAAGCTCAGTGATCACCTCTGCATCAAAAGAAGAGGTTTTTACATTGATATTAAAAATAGCCTGCAAAATTTTCTCGCGTAATGCATCCCCATAGACCATATAGGCAACTCTTAATCCAGAACATATTGATTTAGAGGTGCCACAAATATAAACGCTCTGTTCTGGAAGTAAATTGAACATTGGCTGCTTGTAATCAGAGATCATACCTGCCGTCAGGAATGCATGTATATCATCCTCAATCAAAATTAAACGATGCTTACGAATAACCTCAGCTAATTCTTGCTTTCGAAAATCTGAAATCATAACTGTGGTTGGATTGTTACAAGAGGGCATAAGGAAAATGCCGTGAATATTTATTTGACAACACTGCTTTTCAAGTTCGTCCGGCAACATCCCATACTGATCTCCGAGAATGGGGACTAACTGAATATGGAACGTTTTTGCCAACTCAATAAAATTTGAATATGTGTATAAATCAGTTGCAATTCTATTACCAGGCTCAAACAAAGCAGCCATGGCAATAGCCAACGCATTTTGGGCACCAGAAACAATGGCTAAATGCTCTTGGTCTGTGTGAATCCCGAAAGATTCCATCCAGTTAAGAGCAGCTGTTTTTTGATGCGGAATACCAGTCGGATCATTGTAATTTAGCAGCTGTTCCAAATATCGTTTGTCCACAACCTTTTGAATGCTATCTTTTACAAGTGTATTGGTTTGCTCAAAAGATGCCGCAAATCCAAGTTCAATGAGGTTTGCCGTTTTATCCGTGGAAATGGTGATAGAACGGGCGGCATTTGGAGATACAAAGGTTCCACTTCCCGTAATCGCATAAATTAATCCCTTTACCTCACATATTTTGTAGGCACGGGTAATAGTAGTAAAATTTAAGTCTAGAAAATCCGCTAATTCTCTTTGCGGAGGTAACTTTGTTCTAGGGGCTAAAAATCCATTTATTATATCCTTTTCAAGTAATGAGGCAAGAGATTGATAAAAAGGACGTTTTAATGCTTTCTTGTCAGGTTTCCATGACATTGGATAATGATCAAATGAATTTACTGGCATACTTCACCTCAAATCTTGTATTCCATATAATCATGTCCCTTATTGTATGTATTCTAATCGAAAATTGTATGATTTGAAAGAATATATTTAATAGAGTCCGTGTTATTAAAGAAAAAAACACATCAATCAGCCCCATTTCAACATTGTGGGGGTATTTTATTAAAAAGAAATAATTGTAATCCATACAATTATATTGTTTATTGTATGGATTTTGTGTGTTAAAAATAATATAAAGTAAAACATCAGGATGTGAATCATATGAAAAACAAAAATCAAATATGGATTGCATTTCGTTCGGCCTTTCCATATACAATGCCGATTTTGGCAGGATTTGTCTTCTTGGGAATTGCTTATGGGATCTTTATGAATTCCTTAGGTTTTGGTGCAATTTACCCAATACTGATGAGTCTATTAATATTTGCAGGATCAATGGAGTTTGTGGCAGCCAATTTATTGCTTGTTGCTTTTAATCCGATAAACGCTCTATTTCTAACTTTAATGGTGAATGCACGGCATTTGTTTTACGGTATATCTATGCTGGATAAGTATAAGGGGGTTGGGAAGAAAAAGTTGTATCTGATATTTGGACTTTGCGATGAGTCTTTTTCCATCAACTGTACCGTTAATATTCCGCAAAATGTGGATAAGGGCTGGTTTATGTTCTTTGTGACACTGCTTAATCATTCCTATTGGGTCATTGGATCAGCAATTGGCGGGATTTTTGGCTCCCTTGTTAAGTTCAACACAGAAGGGCTTGATTTTGTTATGACTGCGCTCTTTGTTGTTATTTTTATTGAACAGTGGATGAAAGAGAAAAAGCATCATAGTGCTCTTGCAGGTCTTGGACTTTCTATTGTCAGTCTTATGATTTTTGGCGGAAACAATTTCATTATCCCTGCTATGATTGCAATTTTGGGGTTACTAACCTTATTAAGAAAGCCATTGGAGAAAGTTGAGGTTAGCGCCATATGACAATGAATATAACGCAGCAAATTATTACGATTGCTATGGTTGTATTAGGGACAATGCTTACAAGGTTTCTTCCATTCATGATTTTCCCATCAGGTAAACCTACACCGAATTATGTCCAGTATCTCGGTAAAGTACTGCCATCAGCGGTGATTGGACTTTTGGTCATTTATTGTTTTAAGGATGTGAGTTTACTATCTGGAAGTCATGGTATACCAGAATTTATTGCAGTGGCTGTAGTTGCAATGCTTCATTTTTGGAAGAAAAACATGCTTCTCTCTATAGCAGGGGGAACGATTGTCTACATGATTTTAGTGCAATTGGTTTTTTAATTACATTACAATGCCAATGTATGAATAAATCAAAGGGGAAGAGGTATTAATGAAGAAGAAAATTGATGAGCATCAATTTTATGAATAAAACGGTGATTTTAATAATGATGTGACAACAAGGAGGTAAGCCAATACGCTTGCTTACCTCCTTCCATTTATCAGTAACTATTCTTTATACTTTAATAACCTAATGGCATTTAAGATAACAATTAATGCTGCACCTGTATCACTTAATACAGCCATCCAAAGTGTAAGCCAGTTAGGGAAGATTAAAACTAGTGCAATGATTTTTATGATAATCGAAAACCAAATATTTTGTTTAATAATTGTTAATGCTTTTCTGCTTAATTTCATTGTATAAGGCAGTTTATCAAGATTATCAGCCATTAAAACAATATCTGCTGTCTCCATTGCAGTGTCTGTTCCAACACCACCCATAGCAATTCCTAAATCTGCTGTTGCCAGTGCAGGAGCATCATTAATACCGTCTCCAACCATTGCCACCTTATGACCTTCATTTTGCAATTTCTTTATGGAATCTACTTTATCCTCTGGCAATAACTCTGCGTAATAACGCTTAACATTTGCTTCTGAAGCAATCATTTTGGCTGTACCTTCATTATCTCCGGTCAACATGATAGTTTGACTAACTCCACTTTGCTTTAAGGCTTTTAAAGCTGATGCTGAATTTACCCGTATTGTATCCGAAACAGCAATAATGCCGTAAATTTGATTTTGTGTCCCGATTATAACTACTGTTTTACCCTTGTTCTGTAATTCTTGAACATGGTTTTTCACTTCCGCTAAAGAGGCATTCATTTCTTCGAATAGCTTAAGATTACCTGCGTAAAAAATATTTCCTTGAATTGTTGCTTGAACACCTTTTCCTATAATACTTTTAAATAACTCACCATTTTTAGGTTGAATTCCTTTTTCGTTAGCGTATCCAACAATTGATTTAGCAATAGGATGTGTTGAGTAATCTTCTAACGTTAATGCTATCGAAAGTAATTCTTCTTCTGTTCCATTTAATGGGGTGATTTCTGATACCTTTGGCTTTCCTTCAGTCAAAGTACCTGTTTTATCGAATGCTAAGGCAGTAATGGCACCTGCTGTTTCTAAGAACGTTCCACCTTTAATTAAAACACCATTTTTCGCAGCATTTCCTATGGCAGATACTATTGCAACAGGAGTCGAAATAACTAAAGCACAGGGACAAGCTACTACAAGTAGTTCTAGACCCTTATAAAACCACTCTCCCCAAGTACCAAACCCAATTAAGGGAGGCAGAATCATTAGTATTAAGGCTAAAATAAATACAATTGGTGTATAAATACTAGCAAATTTATCAACGAATGCTTCTGTTGGTGCTTTTTGTTCTTGTGCTTCTTCAACTAAGTGAATGATTTTGGATAATGTTGTATTTTGAACTAATTTCGTAACCCTTATCTCAAGCGAACCACTTTCATTTATTGTACCTGCATAAACTGTATCACCGATTTCCTTATCCACAGGTATGGATTCTCCAGTAATAGGTGCTTGATTGACGCTTGATTCTCCTTGAGTGATTTCACCGTCTAATGGTATTTTATCTCCTGCTTTAATAATGATGGTATCACCAACAGAAATTTCTTCAACTGGTCTCTTAATAATCCCCGAATCAACTTTTACCCAAGCTTCTTGAGGTGCTAAATCCATTAGATTACGAATAGAATCCCTTGTTTTCTCAATGGACTTATTTTGTAATAAATTACCCAAGGCAAATAACCAAACAACGGTAGCTCCTTCAAGCCATTCCCCTATTAATGCAGCACCAATAGCTGCAGCAGACATTAAAACATTCATATCTAGTGAACGACTTTTGATAGCATAGTAAGCACTTTTTACAGGCTTATAACCACTTATCACCATTGTTATCGAATATAGTAAAGTGGACATAAAGGGAGAAATTCCAGTAAAAGAACCGATAAAGCCAAATGCAATTAACACACCCGAAACAATAATTAAGCCATTTTCGTTTTTACTTTTGTGAGACTGTATCGACTGTTTTTTTGAATGTAATGAAGCTTTATAACCGATTTTAGAAACTTCAGATATAATATCTTCAACACTATTGGAATGTTCGATTTTCATTTTTCCAGTAGAAAAATTAACACTAATGTTTTTAACTGATGGATGGGAACTAAGATGATTTTCAATGCTTTTAGCACAACTTCCACAGTCCATTCCTTCGATCGTGTATGTTTTTATATGTTTATTTTGTTTAAGCGGTTCAATTTCATAACCAAGGTTTTGAACGACCCTCTCTATTTGGTCTAATGAAGAAATATCCTTACCTACTACTTGAAGTTTGGCGGTATTGTAATTTACTTTTACATCTTGAATACCTGTTAATCCATTCAAGCCTTTTTCAATAGTTAAAGCACAAGAAGGACAATCCATTCCTTGGATTCGATATTCTGCCTTTTCTCCTATAGGAGATGGGATATTTTTCAGTGGTATTGTTTCAACTTCACTACTACAGCAGCTTGATTTATCCGTACTTGTATTATTTTCTTCACTTTTGCTTCTACAACAAGAGGATATCGTAGACTTATTATCTAATGGAACCATTGAAGATTTAGTACTACAACAACCTTCAGTTTCTTTAACATCTTTCCATTCCGTTTTTCCTACCTTCCTACTACAACAGCTTTTATGATCTTGAACAGGAATTTGTTCTTTTTCTTTTGAACTACAGCATTTGTCTGCCATTGACCTCAACTCCTAATCGATGTGACGTTCACAACAATCTATTTCATTTTGAACATCTTCAAGAACGGCATCAAACATTGCTAATAAATCCCGTATATTTTGATTTCGTAATCTGTAATAGCAGTATTTACCTTCATTTCTTCCCACAATAATTCCACACCCCTTTAAGCATGCAAGGTGTTGAGAGATATTTGATTGATTCCCATTGATTTCTTCAACAATTTGGGAAACAGTTTTTTCTTTCTCTTTAATACTTTCGAGAATTTGAATCCTTGTTTTATTAGAAAACCCATGAATCAGTTTAACTTTCATATCAATATCAGCATTTCTCATAAATTTCCTCCTTACATATTAGAAAGTACTAATATTTTTTGTTGTTATCATATTAGCAATTTCTAATATGTGTGTCAAAAAATAAAGGTTTTAGGAGTATAAATAGGATAAAAACATGCTCCTTTCAACAACATGGGGAACGATTGTCTACATGATAATGGTCCAATGGTTTTTGAAAATGTAGGTTCATAAAGTTCTTACATCGTTTTTTTTCTCCACATTGTAATAGGTAGAGCATACTAACAAGTTATGAAGCTTGTTTTATTATAGTCAAGAAACCCTAGGCTTGGCCTAGGGTTCCAAAAAGCTTACAGTGTGCTATTAAAAAAACTCCCCCGTGGTGCTAAAATATTTTTGGTTCGCCAACCAACATATCAGCATACGGAGGAGTTCTTATGTCTAATAAAGATACTAATAGTTTAGCACACATAACTTGGAATTGTAAGGATCACATCGTATTTGCCCCAAAGTAAAGAAGAAAAGTCATATATGGAAAAATCAAAAAAGATATCGGAGAAATACTCCGAACCTTATGTGAAAGAAAAGGTATTGAGATAAATGAAGCAACAGCATGTAAAGATTACGTACATATGTTAGTAAGTATTCCGCCAAAGATAAGCGTTTCTTCATTTGTAGGATATTTAAAAGATATTTATATAACGTTAATCGAAACATTAAAGTAGGTAAAAATTTCTTAAATTATTCCTCTCTGTTCACACCAAAGGCTTCTGGAATCATCGTAAAACCTTCGATGACAGTATCTTCTTCCACTTCAATCATTAGGTAACGTTTACCGCTTAATTGAACTTGTTTAACGTACCTTAAATCCTGTGGACTAATCGAAATGTTTGCTATTTTCGTGTTAATTTTAATCGATTTTGACGTGAATTTTGGTAAGACGCTGCTTGCTTTTATTTCATATTTGTCATCATCAATTATTTTTTGGAAGGCTGATTCTATCTTTTCTGTACTTATCTCTTCAAGGCCGCTCACCTTTAAAACACGTTCAACGTCCTTGGAGTCTAATGTTGGTTGTTCCTCCTCTTCATTTTCTTCGATAATACGATTAATTTCTTCATACACATTGGAGAGAGTAGATGTATTTAATTGATCTCCTGTTACATCTTTAATAATTTCCTCAAAAACGATTTTATCATCTTTGGCGGTCATCGTTTCTTCGCCATTTAACACTTCCTCTATAAATTGATGATCAGGCTCATGCACCTTACCTGATGAATAGAGAATGTGGTTAACATCTGCTGCATTGTCCGTAAAACAAGGAAATAGAAACCCCGCGATTGGAGCATTGAGGTTAATGATAGGGTCAACAACAAAATTATACTTGAACTCTTTCTCAACATAGTCAAAAAGCAGTTCTTTTTTTGGCTCTTGTGTATTATTAATACTACATAAAATATAGGGATGGGAGTAAACAGTATCTCGTTCACTTTCCTCAGCCTCGTCATTTTTGCGTTTCGTTGGCTTTAAATACTCTCCGCGAATGAATGTGACAACAATATCCATCTCATATTGTCGGTCTTTAAGCATTTTACCTACAATTTGAAGCATTTGCTCTTTCCAGCCTTCCACATCACTGCTAAGTAATCCCTGATGCAAAATAAGCTGGCTGCTACCTGCAACATCGCGTTGAAACTTTAATTCAAAAAGCTTCTCATCCAATTGGCCGGCAAGTAATTTTTTGAAGTTATTCATAAATAATTCTTGTTGATCCTGGTCAAGCATTTCAAAAGGCTGGCTTTGGTGATGATAAATCTCACTAGATTCTTTCATAATATAGACATTAAAAATGTCAGTGATTTTGAGTAAATCATTATTTATTTTGAATTGTTTTCGAATTTGTGCAATATCTTTTTTGTTCATGATTTATTACACTCCTAAACTACTTGGATGGCATTTTTACGAGACTAATAATGTATTTCTTTAACTTTTAGTCATTCCTTTATTTTAACATAATTGTTTTACAGGTATTAAGTAACTTAAGTGTATCGGGAATATGTAACATGTTCATAAAATAAAAAGTTGACAAGGCAATAAGCCGCGTTATGAGAGATTAGAGAAAGATATTATTCTTTCTTTTGTTAGGTGTAAATAAACCTGGGGTGTCGTTTTTTCAATGTTTAAGAAAGCATAAAATTTTGTACTTAGTTTTAGTGTCTAGCTCCAGGCGCCATCGGCTCTAGGGTCTAGTCAAATAGGAATTGAACGTAAAAAACACCTTCTATTTCTATTCGCCTTATGCTTGTCGCCGAATGCTAAGCGCCTTGCGCTTTTCTTATCCTTATGAAGTGATTTTAATTTAAAGGATATTAGCGAAAAGCTAATATCCTTTATAACAAAAGAAGTTTTAATTCCTTAGTTTATTTATCTTTTAAAACCAGCGAAATTTACCTTTGCCATGTTTCTGACCATGATTTTGACCACGGTTTCTGCCCTGATTTTGCTGGCCTAAATTCTCTTCCTGATTTCCTAAGATCCCCTGATTTCCCTGATTCTGATCCTGCTCCTGATCTTGGTCCTGTTCCTGATCTGAATCTGCTTTGGCTTTTACTCTTGCACGCGAGTCACTATCTACTTTAATGTTAAGATCCAATTTCGAATTACCGCTTTTTATGATTTTTGCATTATTAACGTTTTTATCCTTTACGTCAATATCATTATCGTTATCTAATTCATTATCTAAATCATTCTCGACATTTGTCTTGCTATCTGCTTTTGCTTTCGCATTTTCATTTTCTGAGTTGTTTTTTTTCAAAAAAAACATCCTGTTCACCCCCTTGCTTTTTACTATCACTATATTCAAGAGAGCAATTGATAGAATGGACAATATTCATAGTCAACGACACATTTTGCCTTAAATGATAATAGTCATCATAACAACAGTTATCTTCCAATCGTTTATAGACTTGTAAATTGTTCAATGGGCTACGAGCTTTTCTTGTTAAAATATTCCATTCAGGCGGCGGTACTTTTCAGGAGGAATCCCGACCATTTTTCTGAAAGTCGCGACAAAATGGCTTGTGGAACGAAAGCCTACTTGCAGAGCAATTTCGCCGATCGTTACGGAATTGTTTTCTAAAAGGAGTTTTTTAGCTTGCTGGATTCGTAAATTGACAAAATAGGCATAGGGAGTTATATGAAAATTTTTTTGAAACAATGAATTCAAATGGCGCTTTGATGTATGGATAAAGAGAGCCATTTCATCAAGACCGATATCTGGATTGGAAAGTTGGGATTTCATCCAGTCAATAAGTGAATATAACGTCACTAAGTGATTGGTTTCTTTAAAGCTGCTTTTATTGGTTTTCCCATACTTTTTTAAAAGCAGAAGAAATTCATAGACATTAGAGGAGGCACTTATACTAAAGCTATCTGTTGCCTCGCCATTTTGTTTTAACACGTTCGTAATGAAGGTGGAAATCGGTGCTTCCTGTTCCCAGTGAAAAACAGCCGATTGATAGAGACCAAGTGTAATTAACATCTCTTTTACCATCAGCCCGCCAAATGTTAGATAGAGAGTTTTCCATGGAGTGGAATCACTTTGTTCATTTTTATATGAATGTGCCATGTTCGGCAGGAGGAGGACTCCGTTATTGGCCGTGAGGTTGATCTGTTTATTTTGAAACATGATAGAACCTTGTCCGCTCACAGTTTGAATCCAATGGTAATAAGGATAACCAGTTGGGCGTGTGATATTTTCTTGGGCAGGATTGAAACCGATTGTTTCAGCTAAAAGCGGCAGTTTGCTTTCATTTAACGGGATAAGAAAATGCTTTTTCATTGATTCGCTTCCTTCCAGGAATCTTCATTCAAAGAGTTCCTTTTTCTTATATCGGTTTCCATTATATTATATATAATCACACTTTGTAATCGTATACAATGGGATTATAATGATATAAAGGAAAAAGGTGATGGGATATGATTAACGAAAAACTTCCAACAATTTGGTATGGCGGAGATTATAATCCAGAGCAGTGGGAAAAAGAGGACTGGGATGAGGATGTCCGAATGTTTAAACTTGCAGGGATTGATGTGGCAACATTAAATGTTTTTTCTTGGGCATTAAATCAGCCTGATGAAGAAACATACGATCTTACATGGCTGGATGAGCAAATTAACCGTTTATATCAAAATGGAATTTATACTTGTCTGGCAACTAGCACTGCAGCACATCCCGCTTGGATGGCCAAAAAATATCCAGACGTACTGAGAGTTGATTACCAAGGCAGAAAGCGTAAGTTTGGCGGGAGACATAATTCCTGTCCGAACAGCCCAACTTATCGAAAGTATGCGGAACGGATGGCAGACCGATTAGGTGAAAGGTATAAGGATCATCCAGGAGTATTAATTTGGCATGTGTCCAATGAATATGGCGGATACTGTTATTGTGAGAACTGTGCTGAGAGTTTTAGAAAATGGCTTCAAGAGAAATACGGAAGCTTAGAGAGCTTGAATAAAGCATGGAACACGTGCTTTTGGGGCCATACGTTTTATGAGTGGGATGAAATTGTTCCTCCAAATACATTAAGTGAAGAGTGGAATGGGGATTCGACTAGTTTTCAAGGAATCTCGTTAGATTATCGAATTTTTCAGTCTGATAGCTTACTAGAATGCTTTAAGCTTGAGCGGGATGTCTTGAAAAAGCATACGCCTGATATCCCAATAACAACGAATTTAATGGGTACTTATAAAGAGCTCGATTATTTTAAATGGGGCAAAGAAATGGATGTTGTTTCATGGGATAACTATCCTGCGTATGACACGCCTGAGAGCTTTACGGCGATGAGGCATGATCTTATGAGGGGCTTGAAAAGCGGCCAGCCCTTTATGCTAATGGAGCAGACGCCGAGCCAGCAAAATTGGCAGCCATATAATTCGTTGAAACGCCCCGGTGTGATGCGCTTATGGAGCTATCAAGCAGTGGCTCGTGGTGCGGATACGGTCATGTTTTTCCAATTAAGAAGATCAGTAGGTGCCTGTGAAAAATACCATGGAGCCGTGATCGAACATGTTGGCCATGAGCATACAAGAGTGTTTAGGGAAACAGCCGCACTCGGCAAGGAGCTGGCGAACCTTTCCGATACTTTGCTTGATTCACGGGTACAAGCTAAAGTAGCGATCGTGTTTGACTGGGAAAACCGCTGGGCAACGGAATTATCAAGCGGTCCATCAAAGGCATTGGATTATGTCAATGAAGTTCACAAATACTACGCCGCCTTATTTGGAGATAATATCGCGGTTGACATGATTGGTGTTGATGAGGATTTATGCAAGTATGAAATCGTGTTTGCCCCAGTGTTATATATGGTGAAATCAGGGTATGCCAAAAGGATTAAAGAATTTGTGCAAAATGGAGGAACGTTTGTGACAACGTTCTTTAGCGGAATCGTGAATGAGCATGATCTTGTCACCGTTGGCGGTTATCCAGGAGAATTGCGGGATCTTCTTGGTATTTGGGTTGAGGAAATCGATGCCCTGCCGCCTGAAGAAAAGAATCAAATTGTTGTCAAAAAAGAAACAGGCAATCTAACCGGCAGCTATGAGTGCAGATTGTTGTTTGATATTATCCATTCCGAGGGTGCAGAAGTGCTGGCTGAATATGGCTCTGATTTTTATGCCGGTACCCCGGTGATTACATGTAATTCCTATGGGAAAGGAAAAGCGTATTACGTAGGAACATGCCCTGACACAGCGTTTTTAACAGACTTTGTCAAAACGGTTTGTGAGGAAAAGAAAATTAAACCGGTACTTGATGTTCCAAAAGGGGTGGAAGTGACAGAGAGAAGAAAGGATGGCTTCTCTTACTTGTTTGTCATGAACCACAATGCATCAACAGTAGAAGTCGAGATCAGTGAAGGCACAGACCTGTTAACAGGCAAAGAATTAAACGGGAAAACGTCATTAGAAGCTTATGGAGTCATGATTGTAAAACAATAGAATAGGCTTTAGCTAGTCTCTTAGGCTTTAAATAAAGGACAAAATGGTCACGGCATATCGTTGTGACCATTTTGTCCTTCTCTATTCATCTTATTTATAAACCTTCATCGGCAGGTCAGTTAAAGACTGTCCAGTAGCTGAAGCAGTTAAATGGTTTTCTAATTCAAAACCTTCAACTGGTTCGATGCGGGAAAACCTTTTTAAGAATGCTTCCAGTGCAATGTTCATTTCTAATCGTGCAAGTGGTGCACCTAAACAGAAATGCGGACCATTTCCGAATGTCAGATGCTTTTTATTGTTTGAACGATGGATGTCTAAAGAGAAAGGATCATCAAACATCGTTCCATCCATATTACATGCACTCATCCACGCAATGACGACAGCTCCCTTTTTCAACTCAATGCCTAATAAATCATTGTCTTGTTTAACCGTACGATCTCTTCTTGACATATGGAAACGATATCGAAGCATTTCTTCGACTGCGTTTGGCACGAGTTCCAGATTATTTCTTAGTTCTCCGTATATAGACTCATCATCATAAAGCAATGAATAGAATGTATTGGCGATTGCATGGCTGGTTGTTTCGACACCTGCACCTAAAAGCAGCATTGTCACCTGCACAATCTCATCATCTGTAAATCGTTCACCATCTACCTCAGCTCTGATTAAGTCGGAAATAATATCATCAGATAGATTTAAACGTTTTTGAAGCACAATAGGGTAGAGATATTGGAAATATTCCTTTGCAGCAAGCTGTTTTTGACGTTCAATGTCCTCCAGTCTTTCTTTGTCATAAGGTTGGAAAAGGATATCCACCCATTTTTTGAACTGATCCCTGTCTTGTATGGGTACTCCAAATAAATCAGCGATCACTAGACTAGGCAAAGGAGCTGCCAAGGCTTCTACAATATTTACGGTAGAGTTTTCCTGGATGTCTTCTACAAGTTCGAATGCAATTTGTTGAATACGCGGTTCCCAGTTTTTTAAACTGCGGGGAGTGAAGGCTGCTGCTAACAAAGAGCGACTTTTCCTATGTTGAGGAGGGTCCAAATTTGTAAGGTTTATAGGAGAATGTCCTTCTTGTTTGTGATTAGCGCCAACAAAAATCGTTGTTCTAGACCCTTCACTTGAAAAGACTTCATAATTGCTTAACACCTGTTTAACATCCTCATATTTAAACACATTCCAAGTATCTGTTTTTTCATGATAATAAACAGGGTGATGATGCAGCATTTCTTTATACCATTCAATAGGGAAAAATTCTTCTGAACGTGATTGGAAATTGGTGATTTCGTTAACAGGAATGACTTCTTTAATCATGATTCTGCATATTCCTCCTTCGGTATTCTAACCTTCAGTTTTACCTTACTCTAATCAGAGTAATTTATAAAGAGTAAAAAGTAATATAGATTTTTTAGTCTAAGTCTAAAACCAACATAGTGGTATAGGACATGAAGCCTACATTTTGTTTACATTTGCAGAGATCGATGTCATGTTGTGAGACTTAATATGATAAAATTTAAGGGTTTAAATAACTGATTTTTAGAAAGGAGGAGTCCTCTTGTCTCTTTCGTTATTTATACTCGGGAGTTTAGCTGAAGAAAATAGCCACCCTTATAAATTAAAGAAACGATTATTAGATTCACTTCCTATAGACAAAATGAGTGAAGGGAAATTTTACTATAATTTTGAAGCATTACAGAAAAAAGGTCTTATTGAGCCTGTCGAAACCATTCAGAAAGAGAATCGCCCAAACAAAACGATGTACGCGATTACTAGGGCTGGAAGACAATTTCTTGAACAAGAGGTCTACAACAATTTCAAAAAGGCTTCAAAGATAGAAGATCTTTATATATCGATCTATCTGTTGAAATATATTGATCCAGTTAAAGCAGCTTTTTTCCTGGAGGATGCGATAAAACAAGAAAAGAAACGTTGGGCCAAATATAGAGAGGCTAAAAATAAGGAAGAATTCAAAAGACAACTTGAATTACTGGATGAAAAACAGCAGAAAGCCGTACAATTTATTAGTGAACATGCCTTTAGCCAATCAGACGAGAATATTCGCTGGATGGAAAAGCTCTTAAGCTTTTTGCAGCGGATTGAAGACTGAAAGAGAAAACGAGTGCGATGCACGTGGTTGAAAGGGAGTGATTTTGTTGGATTTAACGAAATATCTACCAGGAAAAACTTCTTTGAATGATTATGTACATCGTATCAATCAAAATGGCGCTTCGTTTCAAGTTCATTATTGGGGAGTCATGCCAAAGCATTATGACAATCTATTACATAAACATTCCTTTTTTGAAGTATGTTATGTAGTTGAGGGAGAAGGGACTTATATAGATGGTGATTGTTCCTACATGCTTCAGAAAAACACACTCTTTTTATCAAGACCAGGGGTTATCCATCAAATAAAAAGCGAGGAAGGGTTATCTCTCTTATATGTTGCCTTTCAACTAATCGAATCAGAGTCAAGTGAGAACTGGATTAGAATTATGGAGAATGCAAAGCAATGCAATGAAATCATCTTACATGATACGCATGACATGGAAACAGCATTATTATGGAAATCGCTTCTTATCCAAGCAACAAAGCCTAAAAATGAGTTTTTTGAAGATATGCTTTCGACTATTGCCTATTCCCTTATTTTTTCAATCCTTCAAGATTTTGTCCCTGCCTTGAATAAGAGTCATCAAAAACATGTTCCTGAACAGTTTTCTGCACTCCTGACTCAAGCGCAATTGTATATAAATGACAATTTATCAAATTCGTTAAAACTAACAGAAGTCGCAAGGCACTTGCATATATCCGGCAGGCATTTGTCGCGGATTTTTGTATCTGAATTAGGAGTAAGTTTCTCTAAATATGTGCAAGACGAACGGATCAAAAAGGCAATAAAATTGCTCAAAAAAACGAATTTATCGATAAAAGAAATTGCTGAGGAAACGGGATTTATGAATGTTCAATATTTTACCCGTGTTTTTACTTCTATGATGCAATCATCACCTGGGCGGTTTCGGTCTATGTATGTAGACAAAAATACAACGACATATTCTGATAGCTGAGATAAGGATCAGGAAACCCTAATCAACACGATTGTGTTCAAGGAGCCTGATCTTTTTTGCGTTTAAAGATGTCCTTAAAGTATAAAAACATGTCTTCAAAATTTAATTACTATTATGAAAGGGTTTTATATAATTAACTACGTAAACAAGGAAATGACAGTAACAAGAAGGTGATTTCATTTAGGGGGAATCGTCACTTTTAATTGGAAGCGTATTCTTTTGGGGGGTGAAAATTTCAAGATGTCTCTAAATGTAAAATCAAAAGTTGAAATGTTACTGCTAAGACAAGGAGGAACAATCGATGAAACTATCTTATGTAACAGATAGCTTAGGCCATTTGCCATTTGAAGAGATGTTGGATTTTGTAGCGGATTTAGGTATCGATACAATTGAAATGACTACAGGGGGCTGGTCTCCTGCACCTCATTTAAGGTTAGATGAGCTATTAGAAAGTGAGCAAAAAAGAAGAGATTTTTTAACTAGCTTAGATAAACGCCATATAAAACTTTGTGCGTTAAATTGTTCGGGAAATCCTTTAGATCCAGGTGAGCTTGGTAAACAGCATCGGGAAATAACAGAGAAAACAATGGAGTTAGCTAAATTGTTAGGGGTAAAAAAAGTCATTATGATGAGCGGGCTGCCTGCAGGAAGCCCTGAAGATAAAATACCTAACTGGATTACTTATACGGTTAGTTGGCCGCCGGTTCTAAAAGAAATTTTTGATTACCAGTGGAATGAGGTAGCGATTCCATATTGGAAAGACTTAGTGAGGAAAGCTGAAGCATGTGGAGTGGAAAAGATTGCCCTTGAAAATTTCAGCTCCCAATTAGTTTATAATCCAGAAACGCTATTTAGATTACGTAATGCGGTTGGACCAATCGTTGGCTTAAACTTAGATCCAAGCCACCTGATTTGGATGGGAGCTGATCCAATTTTAGCTGCAAGAAAATTAGGAGGAGCGATTCATCATGTTCATGGTAAAGATGTTCGACTTGAGAGACATCTATCCGCTGTGAATGGAATATTGGAAACAAAAGAAGTGACAGATGTAGCGAATAGAGCCTGGAATTATGTAGCAGTAGGCTGTGGACAAGATTTGCAATGGTGGAAAGAGTTCTTCTCTGTCGTGAAGATGATGGGATATGATGAAGAAGTTTCGTTGGAAATGGAAGATTTGACGATGTCAGTAGAGGCGGGAATAAGAACATCTATTGATGCATTACAACAAACACTTAGTTATTAATCTGATATGTAAAGTTGACTATTTCCGCTCTTAAGTATCTGAAAATTCAGAATATAATTCAAGAAAGAGGCGATGAACATGTTAAATGGTGAAAAAATTATTGCAAGACCACTACGTTGGGCTATGGTCGGGGGCGGCCGGCTTGGACAGGTTGGATATAAACACCGTACAGGTGCACTAAGAGATAATACGGCTTTTCAATTAGTAGCAGGAGCATTTGATATCGATCCTGAAAGAGGAAAGGATTTTGGAATGAATATTGGGGTAGCTGAAAATCGCTGCTATCCTGATTATAAAACGATGTTTGCAGAAGAAGCGTTAAGGGAGGATGGGGTTGAGGTTGTCTCGATTGCCACTCCTAACGGGACTCATTATGAAATATGTAAGGCCGCATTAGAAGCCGGTTTGCATGTTATCTGTGAAAAACCATTGTTTTTTACCTCTGAGGAGGGTGAAGAAATAAAAGCTCTTGCAGAGAAAAAAGGGAAAATTGTTGGGGTGACGTATGGTTTCTCCGGAAATCAGATGCTCCTTCAAATGCGCGCCATGATTGAACAAGGAAAAATCGGTGAAATTCGTGTGGTTGAACTGCAGTATACTCATGGCTTTAATGCAACTGATCAAGGAGATAAAACAAATGATGCCCAAAAGTGGCGTGTTGATCCTAAGGTTGCGGGACCAAGCTATGTTTTAGGAGATCTGTCCACCCATACGTATTATATGTCCCAGCTGATTATGCCGCATATGAAAATTAAAGAATTGTTATGTGACCGGCAGAGCTTTGTTGGAAGCCGTGCCCCTTTAGAGGACAATGCTTTTGTCCTTATGAAATATGAAAACGGAGCGGTAGGAAGACTTTGGACTTCCTCGATCAATGCAGGCTGCATGGACGGGCATCGAATTCGCATTGTTGGATCTAAAGCAAGCTTAGAATGGTGGGATAGCAAACCAAATGAACTCAGGTTTGAAGTTCAGGGAGAGCCGATTCAAACGCTTATTCGTGCAATGCCTTACTTAGACGAATCCTGCAATGCCGATGAGCGCTTAGGAGCATTACATCAAGAAGGGTTGTCAGAGTCATGGGCAAATATTTATCTTAAATTTGCCGTTGCAATCGATGCGAAGAATCGAAACGATGAGGAAACATTAAAGAATCTTGTTTATCCCGACATTGATGCAGGCATTGATGGCATTCGCTGGATTGAAAATTGTGTTCGTTCTGCTGAAAATGGAGCTGTTTGGGTAGAGTTTGATCATCATAAAAAACTTGCGGTTAATCTGTAAAGTTGCAGAATGGCAAAATAGTAGCCATCTAGTATGGGGATGCAGCTTTAATAGTTCAAAACAATAACTTTAACAAACTTTATATAAAACACCGTGGGAGCAGTTAGCTGAGACTGATCCCCGGTTTTTACCTCTAAAAAGTCATTACATCCAGAGTGAAACGTTTTATACCAATACAATTAGGAATTATAAAAGACTCTTAACTCCTATTAAAGCCACCAGTTTGCTTAAATGTTTTAGCTGTAATTTCCGGAAAAAATCAAAAAAGCAAATATGATAGCGCTTTAAATTTAGTGAAAAACCACTTCTCCGTCAATCTTTATTAGGGAAAGAAGCTTTAGGGCCAACACTTCTAAGTCAACAAGTCTAAGAAATTTGAGAAACACCATTTGAAAAGGGGGAAATTGAACATGGAAAATATAAAGGTTTCTGAAAATCCAGTTGAACCAGAACATGCCAAGAAAAAGAACCCGCAAAAGTTTTTGAAATTAGTAACAATTGTATCAACTTTTGGGGGACTATTATTCGGATATGATACAGGGGTAATTAATGGTGCACTTCCATTTATGGCTCAACCTGATCAATTAAACTTAAATCCTTTCACAGAGGGGTTAGTAGCAAGTTCTTTAGTATTAGGTGCTGCTTTTGGTTCCATCTTTGGCGGACGGTTATCGGATACAAAAGGACGCAGGAAGGTTATTTTGTATCTTGCGATGTTATTTTTCTTTTCTGCAGCTGGCTGCGTTATTGCTCCTAATACAACGATTATGGCTATTTTCCGTTTTCTATTGGGTCTAGCGGTTGGCGGTTCCTCTGTCGTTATTCCATCGTATTTAGCTGAAATAGCTCCTTCAGACAGGCGTGGTGTATTGGTTACGCAAAATGAATTGATGATTGTTACTGGGCAGTTTCTTGCTTTTATATTCAATGCAGTTATTGGAAATGTTTTTGGTGATGCAGGACATGTATGGCGTTATATGTTAGTCATTGCGACACTTCCAGCCGTGGCGCTTTGGATTGGTGTCCTCATTTTACCTGAAAGCCCTAGATGGTTAGCATCAAAAGGAAAAATGGCTGAAGCATTGAACATCCTGCAACAGATTCGCAGTGAAAGTATTGCACAACAAGAATTGAAGGAAATAAAATCACATCTTTCAGAAGAGCAGAAAACAGAAAAAATGAAATTTAGAGACTTAGGGATACCTTGGATTCGACGTATAGTCATTCTCGGTATTGTCATTGGGTCAATATCGCAATTGGTAGGAATAAACTCAATTATGTACTATGGTACACAAATACTTGAAACTTCTGGATTTGGAACAAAAACAGCATTAATCGCAAACGTAGCAAACGGATTAATTGCCGTAATTGCCGTCATTGTCGGGATGTCTCTTTTAAATAAAGTGAATAGAAGGACAATGCTGCTTACAGGCTTAGTAGGTGTAACAATTGCGTTGATTTCAATTGGTACGTCTGCAATGATGCTTGCAGGATCTCCAATATTGCCATATGTCGTTTTATTAATGACTGTCCTATATTTAGCCTTTTTCCAAGGTGCGATTGGTCCGATGGTATGGCTCATCCTTGCTGAAATCTTCCCTGTTCGTTTAAAGGGCATTGGGATGGGAATGGCCGTTTTGTTTTTATGGCTTTGCAATTTTTTAGTAGGATTATTCTTCCCTGTTCTTATGGATGGGATCGGAATTTCAGGGACATTTTTCTTATTCGCTTTCTTTGCGATTATTGGGGTCATCTTTGTAGCAAAAAACTTACCAGAGACAAGAGGATTATCATTAGAGCAGATAGAGGATATTTTTAAGAACAATAGTATTAGATCTTGATTTCGCAATAGACACTATGCTTATTTAAACGTTTGTTTAATGTGTTACCTGGTTTTTGTGTCTAGCTCCAGCGCCTAGCCCCTCTATGTTCTAGCCACTCATGAATTGAAGGCAAAGATCACCTTCTATTCATGAGTGGCTTATTTGCCCTAGGCTGATCAAGGCGCTTGCGCTTTTCTTACCATCTATCTGACAGAAACGATTGAAGTACCTTCTTTACACTTTTTCATAAAATACACTAAAAGAGCATTCCATATTTAACTTGTGGCTCTTTTTTACAATCTATAAGGCAAATCATAACCAGAGGTGTTTTTCATTATGTTTGTGACATTGTTGCTTCCGTTAGTTATCCCATATGGAAATCCGTGTACAACTCCTAATCCCAAAGCCCATGCTTTTAGGAAAGCAAAATTTTTCAGATGGGTTGAAACGGTAAAAAGTGATTACGGTAGGTATCCGAATGTTCCATTATATATTTTTGAAAATGTCGAGAAACATCAGAGTACGCTTATTACTGGTGTGCAGACACCGGATCTGCCTCTGACACCGTAAGGGCATTATTATTTTTTCCTAATATAAGAAAAATAAAAGGTGTCTTCATGAATAATTCCTTTCTTCTGGCAAAATATAAATAGAGAGTTGTTAGGAAGGGGGATGTTCGTGCAATTTGATCGTCAAAGAGACATAAAAATCACAACCCTGTTTTGGATTGCCATATTCGGCTTATTTCTAACCACTGTTTATTCTGCCGTTATTGTAAATCAGGGGATACGTACAATGAGAAAAATTGATTTTATTTACTATCGTAATAAAAAAGACGCTGAGAGGGAAATGAAACCTTAATCATATAAATACATTCGCTGCCTGGAACATCATTCAGGCGGCTTTTTTATACGTTAAGAAGGTATAAATTTGCAGCACAGGGGAAAATTCACGCTATAAAGTGTATTTTTTATTTAATTAACATTTAAGACTTTGTTAAGAGTTTGTTTACAGGAATTTAAGCATTTAAAGTTACAATATAATTACGTCGACGATCATTTTAAAAGTATTGATAGCAGTAGAAGTAATGCAAAATATGGAGGAAATACGATGAAAAAACTAATCATGTTATTATGTATTGCTAGCATGGCTTTAATCATTTCAGCCTGTCAAGCAGAATCACAGGCAAAAGAAATTAATGCAAACGGGAAAAAAACGGAAATTAGTAAAAATAAAACTCTAGAGTTAGAAAAGAAAGAGGGTGAGTTAACGAAAGGGCAGGAATTGGCTAATATTCTTAGCAGTACAAATTGGCAAGGAACAAAGGTTTATGATAAAAATAATAATGATTTAACCAAAGAAAATGCAAATTTTATTGGTCTTGCGAAATATGACGATGAAACAGCGAGATATGAATTTTTTGATAAAACGACAAAAGAAAGCCGTGGGGATTATGGAACATTCTTTATTACGAATGATGGGAAAATTCGCGTATTAATATCAGAATCAAAAGGATACCAGGCTATAGTCGAAATAACAGAGCTTAATGTAAATATGTTTACCTATAAAAGAATGGGGAAAGATGCTAATGGTAACGATGTAGAGGTATACGTTGATCATATTCCTTATCATGAAACAGAACTTTCCTTTACTGATCCTGAAAAAACATTGGAAACCAGCACAGGAGAAATCGTTACAGATGTTGATGGCGACAAAATTTTATCTAGCACCTTATGGCAAGGAACAGTCGTGCTTGATGAAAATGGGAACGATGTATCGAGCTATAATTCGAATTTTTTAGGTTTGGCAAAATATGACGATAAAACAAATAAGTATGAATTTTTTGATGCCAAAACAGGTCAAAGCCGCGGTGATTATGGATATTTCGATGTTGTTAATGGGAATAAAATAAGGGCTCACGTTTCACAAGGAATGAAGTATGGTGCAGTTCTTGAACTTACAGAGCTTAATGAAAATAAATTTACCTATAAAAGAAAGGGTAAAGATCAAGATGGAAAAGAAATCATCATAACCGTTGAACATATACCTTATAATGGTGATTTTAAGTTAAAATTTACCAAATAATAGGACTGTGAAGAAAGTCAAAGAGGAACGGAGTCTCCGTTCCCTTTTTAGTATATGATGAGCCTCGTTCTGTTCTATACAAAGATGTACTGGAAAATTTGCTTTCTGTATAGGAGGTGTTGTGATGTCAATTCGTTTGAGAATGTTGTTATCCTATACAGCTATGTTGGTTGTTACAATCGGTCTTTTTATTCTTTGTGGATTGTTAATGATTTTAGCTATTACAGGAGATATAAGCAGTATCAAACATTTATATGCAAATCATTATTCACACAAACCCATTACCGCTCAGGAAGAGAATGTATTTTTAGATTTGAAATATTTAGCGAAAAAACAGCAAGATCAATTATTAGATAAGCGTAAACTAAAATTATTTGATGAGAAGTTAAAAAATGTACCTTCTGCCCTCGTTATCCGAAAAGGGGACTCAATTATTTATAAAACTAACGCTCTAATCTCTATCAAGAGTGCAGACGACCTCCCATCTTTTGAGCCGTCAAATATACATGTTAGGGATACTGTTAGCTATGGAAAATATTATTTCTCATATGTGAAGTTTGATTTTTATTTTGATGACCAAGAAATAGGAAGTATTTATGTTATAAAAAAGGTTAGTCCATATGCAGCATTATCGAAGAATCTATTTCCTATTTTAATAGGAGTGTTGATTATTTTATTAATTGCAACAAATGGTATTCTTAATTACTTAGTTACAAGAAGTATTGTCAAACCCTTGCATTCCTTGAAACTTGCGACAGAAAAAATCAGGGATGGGAATTTAAATTTTAAAGTGAAAGCAAGAACAAAGGATGAAATTGGACAACTAAGCATGGCATATGAAGAAATGCGTCAAAGGTTAAAGGAATCAATCGATTTGCAGCTAAAATATGAAGAAAATCGAAAAGAACTTATTTCTAATATTTCTCATGATTTAAGAACTCCTATTACAGCTATTAAAGGATATGTAGAAGGGATTAGAGATGGAGTGGCTGACACTCCCGAAAAAATGGATAAATATCTTTCAACGATTTATCGAAGAGCAACCGATATGGATTCTCTTATTGATGATTTATTTCTTTTTTCAAAGCTGGATTTAAAAAAAATACAATTTAACTTTGAGGCAATCGATATTGTCCATTACATTAAGTATTTTATTGATGAGCTAAGCTGGGATTTTGAAGAACAAGATATTAAAGTACAATGTAAGGTAGATGTTGATACCAATGAGTTGGTGATCGTTGATCGCGAAAAATTAAAGCGGGTACTAGTTAATATTATTCAAAATTCCTTAAAGCATATGAAGAAGGACGAAAAGATTATTCGATTTTCTGTAGTCGAGAGAGGACATAATATCGAGATTGAAATAAACGATAATGGTGATGGAATTGACCCGGCATCTCTCCCGTATATATTTGATCGCTTTTATCGCGCAGATAGTGCTAGAAATACCGTAACAGGCGGGAGTGGTCTAGGGCTGGCTATTGCCAAACAAATTATTAGTGAGCATGGTGGAGAAATTTGGGCAGCGAGTGAAATAGGGAAAGGAACGAGTATATTCTTCACGTTAAGATATGCAAAAAAGTGAGGTGTATATATTGAAAAAGATTTTAATTATTGAGGATGATCCCAGTATTGGTGAACTACAAAGGGACTATCTTGTTATAAACGGCTTTGACGTCGAATTAGTTGAATCAGGAAAAGAGGGTCTTGAACAAGCTCTTACCATTGAATACGATTTGATAATAGTTGACCTAATGTTACCTCACGTGGATGGATTTGAGATTTGTCGCCAGGTTCGTGCTGTAAAAGACATTCCGATTTTAATCGTATCAGCGAAGAAAGAGGATATCGACAAGATCAGAGGTCTTGGACTTGGAGCAGATGACTATGTCATTAAGCCTTTTAGTCCAAGTGAGCTTGTTGCAAGGGTTAAAGCACATTTAGCTCGTTACGAGCGATTGAGTGGAAATAAGCAAGTAGATAAAAAAGAAATAAGTATCAGAGGATTAACGATAGCAGAAACATCACGCAGGGTTTACGTAAATGATAAAGAAGTGAATCTAACTGCGAAAGAGTTCGAGCTGCTAACTTTTCTTGCCAAGCATCCTAATCGTGTTTTTAGTAAGGAGGAGCTATTTGACATAATATGGGGACAGGACTTAGCGGGAGATATCACAACTGTAACGGTCCATATCCGAAAAATTCGCGGGAAAATCGAAATTGATCCAGCAAATCCGCAATTTATTGAAACCGTATGGGGAGCAGGTTATCGATTTTCAGTATAAATCTAAAATATGCTAATAGGAGAGGAGACAAATGTTTTATTGAGGAAACTATTACTCTTTTTTATAACTAACGGCAATATTTTTAATGGGATGTCAAAACGTTAATGAAATGAAAGTAGATCAAATAGCAGAATCAAAGGAGGAGCAAATGAGGGAAAAACTATTTATTGCTGCTGAAAATGGGAATATCACTGAAATTTAAAAAAATCATAGACGAAGGAATAGACATCAATGTTGTTGGTCATTGAAGGCAGAACTGCATCGATGCTTGCGACTTACAGTAATCAACCAGAAACAGTCAAATTCCTAATCGAAAATGGAGCGAGCGGACATCAATATTCAGGATAACATGAAAAATAATCCTTTCCTTTATGCAGGAGCAGAAGGGTATTTGGAAATTTTGAAGCTAACAATTGAAGATGGTGCAAATCCCAAGCTGTTAAACAGATACGGAGGCACTGCATTAATCCCGGCATCCGAGCATGGCTACGTCAATGTTGTCAAAGAGCTTCTAGAGAATACCGATATTGACGTGAATCATGTTAACAATCTCGGTTGGACTGCTTTATTGGAATCTATCATTCTAAGTGATGGCGGGAAAAAGCAACAGGAAACGATTAAACTGTTAATTCAACATGGTGCTGATGTAAATATTCCTGACGGAGAGGGTATAACACCCCTTCAACATGCAAAATCAAGAGGGTTTACAGAAATAAAAGATATACTTACTAGTGCTGGGGCGAAATGATACAAAAAGGGTTATCAAGACTCAAAAAGCACCTGAGAACTTTTTTTCTAGGAATTAGTTATGAAACTTATTTATTTCAATAGCAATTACCACTTTCTATATTTCCAGAGGGGTATTTAAATAAAAATTTGAAGCAAGTCCATTTCCTTATAGCGATATTTAGGGAATAGGCTTTTTTAGTTTGAAAATCCTCTTAGTATACAAAATTTCCGGATAATGTTTGCAGTACCCTTTCTATGCTCATTTTCGATGACAAAAAATCGACAATACCATTGAAAAGTAACAAAAAATGTAAATGCAAAAGGGTTTTGATAAGTTTTTTAGAATACTATAATAGGAAGTAAGGTCGAAACTCATTCTAGGAGGAAAATCATGTCCCATACTGAAGAAATGCATCCAAAACTCGGTCGAGTTATTAAAAATATTGAACATGTTATTGTAGGGAAAAGAGATGTAAGCATCTTAAGTCTTGTTGCGCTATTAGCAAATGGTCATGTTTTACTGGAAGATGTCCCGGGTGTTGGGAAAACGATGATGGTACGTGCTCTGGCAAAATCAGTCGGGGTCGAATTTAAACGAATTCAGTTTACACCTGATTTACTACCTTCTGATGTAACAGGTGTTTCTATATACAATCCTAAGGAGCTGAGATTTGAATTTCGCGAGGGACCGATTTTTGGGAATGTGATCCTTGCAGATGAAATCAATCGGACGTCTCCAAAAACACAATCAGCATTGCTGGAAGGGATGGAAGAGGGGAGCATTACAGTAGATGGTGTAACTCGGGTACTTTCTAAGCCTTTCTTTGTGATGGCCACCCAAAATCCAGTAGATTACGAGGGTACCTATCCATTGCCTGAGGCACAGCTTGATCGCTTTTTATTCAAGCTAAGAATGGGTTATCCATCAAAGGCTGAGGAATATGAGGTGCTATCCCTTGCAGAAAAAGAAAGGCCGATTCATAAAATTGACAGTGTCATCACGAAAGAGGAGTTAGTTGAACTTCAATACGAAATCCAAAACGTTTATGTAGATGAAACGATTAAACACTACATTATTGATATCACAAGCAAAACGAGGAGGCATCCTTCTATTTATTTAGGTGCCAGTCCGCGTGCTTCGATTGCCTTAATGAAAGCGGCTCAAGCCTATGCCTTTATTACCGGCCGCGACTATATTATTCCTGATGATATTCAATATTTAGCCTTATATGCACTTCCACATCGATTAATCTTACGGTCTGAAGCAAAGTTTGAGGGGAAAAGCGCTGAACAACTTGTTGGTGAAATCATAGATAGGACACCTGTGCCTGTGCAAAGGTCGCTAAGTCGTTAATGAAGAACCTTTTTAAGAGATTTCATGTAGGTTGGAAGCTGGTTTTCCTCTTAATACTCACGTTAGCGTCATTCAGTTATGCCATGTTTCAAGGCGGCTTTGTCAGCTGGTTTCTCTTTTATAGCTTTTTTCCTTTTGCTATTTACTCACTTATGCTAGTGATCTATCCGATTCGTTCATTTAAGATTACTAGAACGGTCAACCAAGAGCAATTTACTGTAGGTCAAAAACTTGTTGCAACAGTAACGATTAAACGAAAATTCCCATTTCCTTTATGTTATCTCTTAGTAGAGGATGTTCTTTCTGAACGGCTTCATGCAAGCGAAAAGATAGAGGAACCAAAGAAACTCTTTTTCCCATGGTTTAAAAAAACACTTTCCTTTAGCTATGTTTTAAATCAAATGCCGAGAGGTGAACATCACTTTACGTCAATTCGTCTGAAAACGGGAGACCTCTTTGGTTTAATTGAAAAAGAAACATTCTTTGAAGTTGAAAATTATTTTCTCGTTTATCCTTTAGTTGTTGATTTAGTCTATCATCCAAGACGGAAACAATTTGAGCAAGGTTCTTCATCAAGTTTAGCAAAGTATTGGCAGGATTCAACAATGGCCGTTGGTGTGAGGGAGTATCAGCCAGGTGATAAATTTGCTTGGATTGATTGGAAGGCTACAGCTAGAAGCGACTCCATAATGACAAAGGAATTTGAGCAAATGCAAAGTCATGATGTCGTCATCTTATTGGATCGGGTCAAGTCCCCGATGTTTGAAGCAATGGTTACGTATACGGCTTCTTTAATACAGGCGATTATCAAGAGCGGCGCCCGTGTTGGACTTGTCTCAATTGGAAGCAGCAAACAGATCTTTTCCCTTCAGTCTGATGAGCAGCATGTTCGAAGTCTCTATTATCACCTTGCGAAGGTTGACTGTGATAGTCAAGAGCCTATATCGTCGATAATAAGCAAAGACTTGGTAGGTGCTGATTTGAAGCATATCACAAGCATGATTGTTACTAGTCATCTATCAGTGGATTTGGTTCGGAAGCTGGAATCTCTTTTAAGACAGCAACAAACCTTCATGCTGTTTGTGATAAAGAATAATCATGATAGAATCACGAAAGAAGAAACGGTACTTATTGAAAGATTAAAAAAGCTTGATATTGTCATTAAAGTACTAAGCATTCAAAAATCGGATAAAGAGTTCAAAGAGGTGAGCGGATCATGAAAATTCAAATCTCGCCTGATAGCAAAACAACATTTGCCTTTGTTTATTTTTTGTTTACGTTTATGTTGCTGTGGGAATGGTTAAGACCTCTTCAAGCATTTACCGATACGGCAAATACATTTATATTCGTTTTCTTTATTGGAATAAGCTTTTTGTTAGCTTTCTTAAGAGTTCGCTGGTATATGACCTTCCCGGTTAAGATCATAATCATTTTATTTATGCTGCACGGACTCTTTTTTGATGGAGTTTTTTTTAGCTTCCTTTGGTTGAAAGATCTATTCCAGGATCTTATGTTTAATTTTCGCTTAATGCCAAATGCAGATTGGGTAAACATGACTTCATCGTTTAGGACGTTGTTGTTTTTTATTCTTTTATGGTTACTTGTTTATTTAATTCATTATTGGATTCTTTATCAAAAGAGGATCTTGTTATTTTTTGTATTGACACTTATTTATATAACCGTGTTAGATACTTTTACCCCGTATGACGCATCACTAGCCATCGTTAGGACTGTAATAATCGGATTTTTTATGCTTGGTATGCTTTATCTTGATCGATTAAAAAAGGTCGAAAACTTAAACATGAAGCGGTTAACCTCTTTTCGATGGATTTTGCCGTTATTTGCGTTTATCTCACTCTCAATTGTTCTCGCCATTTTTGCACCAAAGGCTTCACCTCAATGGCCAGATCCGGTTCCTTATATTACCGCAATTGGCCGGGAAGGTGGGGAAGGCGGGATGCAGAGAATTGGCTATAGCCAAAATGATGAGCAGTTGGGCGGCGGATTTGTTGAGGATGATACGGAGGTATTTATACATGTTTCATCTGATACACAATATTGGCGGATTGAAACAAAGGATGTCTATACAGGGAAAGGTTGGGAAGCATCCGATCCTGAGGCTGAGCTAGAGGAAATAACGAATTTTAACGAATTAAACTGGACGGATGAACGTGTAGAGACGAAAAGCTTGAAGTCGACGATCATGATAAATAATAGCTATCGCCACCTTCATGTGATGTATCCTTTGGGATTATCAGCGATTGAAACAGAGAATCAATTATCTTTTTATTTCAATCAAAATACGGAGCTGATTACTCCGTTTAGGGAGAATGAGGGCTCAAGGCAGGAGTTTATGTCGTATGAGATTAGCTATGATCTTCCTTCTTATCCGCTCAATGAAATGAGAAAGGAACAAAGTTTTGCAAGTGTCCCGGAAGGCTTTATTGAAAGGTATACCCAGCTGCCAGATTCTCTGCCTAGCCGAGTAAGAGAGCTTGCTATCAGGATTACTGCAAATGAAGATAATCAATTTGATAAAGTAAAAGCAATTGAGAGTTACCTGGGATCAGATGAATTTTCATATGATAAAGAAGATGTTGCCATTCCTGAGGGAAATCAGGATTATGTTGATCAATTCCTTTTTGATACTCTAAGAGGGTATTGTGATAATTTCTCAACGTCTATGATTGTCCTTTTACGTTCAATTGATATTCCTGCTAGATGGGTAAAGGGTTACACTGAAGGAGAATTTGTTAAAAATGTAACGAATACCGAGAAAGAATATCGGGTTACAAATAACAATGCCCACTCTTGGGTAGAGGTTTATTTTGATGGTGTTGGCTGGGTTCCATTTGAACCGACTAAAGGCTTTGTTAATCCATATGATCTGACATTTGATTATAAGGCAGTAGAGGAACAAGAGCAGGAAATTGAACAAGAGGAACCAACTGTTCAAGAAGAACAAGAACAGCCGCAAACACCTGAAAAACCTGAGCAAGAAAAACAAGAAATGAATTCAGAGTCTGAAAATGAACAAGCCGGCAGAAACTTTTTAAACATTCGCTTGGATAGTACTGCTGTATATATTACAATAGCCGTTATGCTTTTAATCGGACTGGCCATTTATAAAACAAGAATGAAATGGCTGCCATTGCTAATCATTCGCAAATACAGAAAACGCACCGATGATCAAGTATTCTTCCTGGCTTATGATTCCTTGTTAAAGCAATTTGATCGCTTCGGTATGAAAAGGAAGGATAGCCAAACCTTACGGGAATATGCTCAGTCTATTGACGATTACTTCCAAATGGAGCATATGACTGTGTTAACGAAAAACTATGAACGGGCATTGTACCGCCGTGATAATGCAAAAGAGGAATGGATGAGGTCTGCAGAATTGTGGGAAAATTTAATAAAAAAGACATCATCTTGACCATTGCATAAGAAGATTGATAGAATAGAAAAAATTAATAGTTATTCCTTCATATATCCTCGGGTGGGATGGTCCCGAGAGTCTCTACCGGGTAGCCGAAATTACCTGACTATGAAGGCAGAATAAGTTTGTACGTATAACTAGAATTCTGCCTTCTTTTTATTTGAAGGACAGGAGTCTAGTTTTTTTTAGTGTAGTTTCGGTTGTTGCAACGCTAGGAGGGGTAGCTTGGGATGTCTTATTTACCCTAGGCTAATAAAGGCGCCTCCCGAGTTTTTGTTCCTACGCTAAAGTAGCTTTGAATAAATGCATTATTTTGCAGTGATAATACGTATGAGGTGACGACATTGGCAAACATTCAAGAAATGGTAGTTGTTTTAGACTTTGGTAGTCAGTACAATCAATTAATTACTCGACGCATTCGTGAATTTGGTGTTTATAGTGAATTGCATCCACATACATTAACGGCGGAAGAGATTAAACAAATGAATCCTAAAGGAGTCATTTTATCTGGCGGTCCGAATAGTGTTTATGGAGAAAATGCATTCAAATGTGATGAAGCAATTTTTGATTTAGGTATCCCTGTTTTAGGTATTTGCTACGGAATGCAGCTTATGACACATACTCTTGGCGGAAAGGTTGAACCAGCGAATCATCGAGAATATGGTAAAGCGACAATTGATCTTAAAGCAAAATCTGCGTTATTTGCTGATCTGCCTGAGCAGCAAGTTGTCTGGATGAGTCATGGCGACTTAGTTAAAGAGATTCCACAAGGGTTTGAAGTTGCTGCAACAAGTACATCATGTCCATACGCAGCAATGAGTAATGAAGAACGTAAATTTTATGGTGTACAATTCCATCCAGAAGTACGCCACAGTGAATATGGAAATGATTTGTTGAAAAACTTTGTATTTTCAATTTGTGAATGTGCTGGTAATTGGTCAATGGAGAATTTCATTGAAATGGAATCAGCTAAAATTAAGGAAAAAGTCGGCGATAAAAAGGTGCTTTGTGCATTAAGCGGCGGTGTTGACTCTTCCGTTGTTGCGGTCTTAATTCATAAAGCCATTGGCGATCAATTGACATGTATTTTTGTCGATCATGGACTACTGCGCAAAAATGAAGCTGAAAGTGTTATGAAGACATTTAGCGAAGGCTTCAATATGAACGTCATTAAGGTTGATGCGAAGGATCGTTTCTTAAATAAATTAAAAGGTGTTTCAGATCCTGAGCAAAAACGTAAAATCATCGGTAATGAATTTATTTATGTGTTTGATGATGAATCTGCTAAGCTGGAAGGCATTGATTTTCTAGCACAAGGAACGCTTTATACAGACATTATTGAGAGCGGTACTGCAACAGCTCAAACAATTAAATCCCACCACAATGTTGGCGGTCTTCCAGAGGATATGGAGTTCGAATTAATTGAGCCATTAAACACTTTATTTAAAGATGAGGTTCGTGCATTAGGAACAGAATTGGGAATTCCAGATGAAATTGTGTGGAGACAACCATTCCCTGGTCCAGGTCTTGGAATTCGGGTACTTGGTGAAATTTCAGAGGAAAAACTGGAGATTGTTCGTGAATCTGATTATATTTTACGTGAGGAAATTAAAAAGGCCGGTCTGGATCGTGATATTTGGCAATACTTCACGGTACTTCCTGACATTCGCAGCGTTGGGGTAATGGGAGATGCAAGAACATATGATTATACAATCGGTATCCGTGCTGTAACATCGATTGATGGCATGACTTCTGATTGGGCGAGAATTCCGTGGGATGTATTAGAAGTTATTTCTACAAGAATTGTTAATGAAGTAAAACATATAAATCGTGTTGTGTATGATATTACAAGCAAGCCACCTGCAACGATTGAGTGGGAATAAAACACGAACAAAACGAACATTATTTAAAATAATGTTCGTTTTTTATTGACGAAGAGATGTGATGCTGATAGAATAAAATAGAATTAAATAAGTCGAAATGCGTCGTATAATATTGGGGATATGGCCCAAAAGTCTCTACCAAGCTGCCGTAAATAGCTTGACTACGAAGTGTTAATATAGGTGAAAACTCTCTTAATTAACTATTTTGTAAGTTAAGCGCTCCAAGGCATGGAGCGCTTTTTCTGTGCGTTTATAAGAGTTTGTTTTGCCTAGACTCGTTTATTTTGTCTGCATTAGCGCAAGCTACAAAAAAAGGAGGATATTAACATTATGAGAAAGTATTTTCAATTTGACGAATTGGGAACAAATTACCGTCGTGAAATGATCGGTGGGTTAACTACGTTTCTTTCTATGGCCTATATTTTATTTGTTAATCCTACTACACTTTCCTTACAAGCTGTACCTGACCTTCCGGATGCCATGAGAATGGATCAAGGAGCAGTCTTTGTTGCAACAGCTATAGCAGCTGCTATCGGTTCGCTGATTATGGGCGTTGTAGGGAAGTATCCAATAGCATTGGCTCCAGGAATGGGATTAAATGCATTTTTTGCTTTTACAGTTGTACTTACATACGGTATACCGTGGCAAACGGCGCTTTCTGGTGTGCTTGTATCTGGATTGATTTTTATTATATTGACTTTTACAGGACTTAGAGAAACAATCATAAATTCTATTCCAGCTGAACTTAAATATGCAGTGGGAGCAGGTATTGGCTTGTTTATCACGTTTATTGGGTTTCAAAATGCTGGAATTATTGTAAATAACGATGCAACATTAGTTGGTTTAGGTGATTTCCACGAAGGAACAACATTATTAGCCATTTTCGGAGTAATCATTACGATTATCCTAATGATTCGCGGAGTAAAAGCAGCAATCTTCTATGGGATGCTTCTTACGGCAATTGCAGGAATGATCTTTGGGTTAATTGATGTTCCTAAGCAAATAGTAGGTGCCGTACCGAGTATTGCGCCAACATTTGGCCAAGCTTTTATAAATTTTGATCAAATTTTTACTCTTCAGATGTTGGTGGTTATTTTAACTTTCCTATTTGTTGACTTTTTCGATACTGCTGGAACACTTGTAGCAGTTGCAAACCAAGCTGGATTAATGAAGGATAATAAATTGCCTCGTGCAGGAAGGGCGTTATTTGCTGATGCGACGGCAACAACTATTGGTTCTATTCTAGGTACTTCAACAACGACCGCGTATGTAGAGTCATCTGCAGGTGTAGCGGCAGGTGCAAGATCTGGCTTTGCTTCTGTGGTAACGGCTGTTTTATTTTTACTAGCGCTTTTCTTTTCACCATTATTAGGAGTTATCACTCCTTCAGTAACAGCACCTGCACTAATTATAGTAGGTATTTTAATGGTTTCTACATTAAAAGATATTGATTGGAATCGTTTGGAGATTGCAGTTCCAGCATTCTTTACCATTATCATGATGCCTCTTTCTTATAGTATCGCTACTGGCATTGCTTGTGGGTTTGTTTTCTATCCGATAACAATGCTTTTAAAAGGAAAGGGTAAAGAAATTCATCCTATTATGTACTTTTTGTTTGTGGTATTTGTTCTATATTTTATTTTTATCGCTTAAGGTAATAAGTAAAGAATAATAGAGGTATTGGGGAATATCATTTTTTTGATAAATGATAGAAGCTCCTTTTTCAAAAATGATAGATGAAAAAGGAGCTTCTATTTTTTTATAAGGTAAGAAAGTATAAAATTTTGTACTTAGTTTTAGTGTCTAGCTCTAGCGCCTAGCCCCTCTAGGGTCTAGACGCTCATGAATAGAAGGCAAAGAACGCCTTCTATTCATGAGCGTCTTATTTGCCCTAGGCTGATCAAGGCGCTTGCGCTTTTCTTATAAAAAACACTTGCTAACAGGTAAAGGGCGTGATATAGTATAAAACGTTGCTGCTGAAACAATGCAGTAATAAATGAAATAAAAAAACAAAAAATAACTTGACTCGATTAATGAGGTTTGTTATTATAAAGAGGTTGCTTCTGAGAGATGCAACTGAACATGATCTTTGAAAACTAAACAAAACCAAGCGTGCCAACGTTAATTTCGATTAACAAACAACGTACTAACTAGTACATTTTTTATGAGCTATATCAACTCTTTATTGGAGAGTTTGATCCTGGCTCAGGACGAACGCTGGCGGCGTGCCTAATACATGCAAGTCGAGCGAATCTGAGGGAGCTTGCTCCCGATGATTAGCGGCGGACGGGTGAGTAACACGTGGGTAACCTGCCTGTAAGATTGGGATAACTCCGGGAAACCGGAGCTAATACCGGATAATATTTCGAACCGCATGGTTCGAAATTGAAAGGTGGCTTTTGCTACCACTTACAGATGGACCCGCGGCGCATTAGCTAGTTGGTGAGGTAACGGCTCACCAAGGCAACGATGCGTAGCCGACCTGAGAGGGTGATCGGCCACACTGGGACTGAGACACGGCCCAGACTCCTACGGGAGGCAGCAGTAGGGAATCTTCCGCAATGGACGAAAGTCTGACGGAGCAACGCCGCGTGAGCGAAGAAGGCCTTCGGGTCGTAAAGCTCTGTTGTTAGGGAAGAACAAGTACCGTTCAAATAGGGCGGTACCTTGACGGTACCTAACCAGAAAGCCACGGCTAACTACGTGCCAGCAGCCGCGGTAATACGTAGGTGGCAAGCGTTGTCCGGAATTATTGGGCGTAAAGCGCGCGCAGGCGGTTTCTTAAGTCTGATGTGAAAGCCCACGGCTCAACCGTGGAGGGTCATTGGAAACTGGGGAACTTGAGTGCAGAAGAGGAGAGTGGAATTCCACGTGTAGCGGTGAAATGCGTAGAGATGTGGAGGAACACCAGTGGCGAAGGCGACTCTCTGGTCTGTAACTGACGCTGAGGCGCGAAAGCGTGGGGAGCGAACAGGATTAGATACCCTGGTAGTCCACGCCGTAAACGATGAGTGCTAAGTGTTAGAGGGTTTCCGCCCTTTAGTGCTGCAGCAAACGCATTAAGCACTCCGCCTGGGGAGTACGGTCGCAAGACTGAAACTCAAAGGAATTGACGGGGGCCCGCACAAGCGGTGGAGCATGTGGTTTAATTCGAAGCAACGCGAAGAACCTTACCAGGTCTTGACATCCTTCGCTACTTCTAGAGATAGAAGGTTCCCCTTCGGGGGACGAAGTGACAGGTGGTGCATGGTTGTCGTCAGCTCGTGTCGTGAGATGTTGGGTTAAGTCCCGCAACGAGCGCAACCCTTGATCTTAGTTGCCAGCATTCAGTTGGGCACTCTAAGGTGACTGCCGGTGACAAACCGGAGGAAGGTGGGGATGACGTCAAATCATCATGCCCCTTATGACCTGGGCTACACACGTGCTACAATGGATGGTACAAAGGGCTGCAAGACCGCGAGGTCAAGCCAATCCCATAAAACCATTCTCAGTTCGGATTGCAGGCTGCAACTCGCCTGCATGAAGCCGGAATCGCTAGTAATCGCGGATCAGCATGCCGCGGTGAATACGTTCCCGGGCCTTGTACACACCGCCCGTCACACCACGAGAGTTTGTAAC
Source organism: Metabacillus sp. Hm71 (assembly GCF_051842955.2). Lineage (NCBI taxonomy): Bacteria > Bacillati > Bacillota > Bacilli > Caryophanales > Bacillaceae > Metabacillus > Metabacillus sp. Hm71. The sequence continues at coordinate 349,531 of NZ_CM200278.1, forward strand.
ACCCGAAGTCGGTGGGGTAACCGCAAGGAGCCAGCCGCCTAAGGTGGGACAGATGATTGGGGTGAAGTCGTAACAAGGTAGCCGTATCGGAAGGTGCGGCTGGATCACCTCCTTTCTAAGGAAAATGAGGCTCGCTTGGTTTTTGTTTAGTTTTGAGAGATCATTTACGATCTTTCATTATATGTAAGAAAAAGACATAGGAGTTTAAATGCTTATAGCATTTGTGCATCCTGTGCTTTATGTTCCTTGAAAACTAGATAACGATAACAATTCAAGTAATTCACTGAGTTTAAACGCTTATTTTTAGTGATTCTCTTAATAATTAGTAAATGACATCTTCGATGTCAAAGGTTAAGTTGTTAAGGGCGCACGGTGGATGCCTTGGCACTAGGAGCCGATGAAGGACGGTACTAACACCGATATGCTTCGGGGAGCTGTAAGTAAGCTTTGATCCGGAGATTTCCGAATGGGGAAACCCGCTGTTCGTAATGGAACAGTATCTTTACCTGAATCCATAGGGTAATGAAGGCAGACCCGGGGAACTGAAACATCTAAGTACCCGGAGGAAGAGAAAGCAAACGCGATTTCCTGAGTAGCGGCGAGCGAAACGGAAGAAGCCCAAACCAAGAGGCTTGCCTCTTGGGGTTGTAGGACACTCTATTAGGAGTTACAAAGGAACGGGGTAAATGAAGCGGTCTGGAAAGGCCCGTCATAGAAGGTAACAACCCTGTAGTTGAAACTTCGTTCCCTCCAGAGTGGATCCTGAGTACGGCGGGACACGTGAAATCCCGTCGGAAGCAGGGAGGACCATCTCCCAAGGCTAAATACTCCCTAGTGACCGATAGTGAACCAGTACCGTGAGGGAAAGGTGAAAAGCACCCCGGAAGGGGAGTGAAAGAGATCCTGAAACCGTGTGCCTACAAGTAGTCAAAGCCCGTTAATGGGTAATGGCGTGCCTTTTGTAGAATGAACCGGCGAGTTACGATCCCGTGCAAGGTTAAGTTGAAGAGACGGAGCCGCAGCGAAAGCGAGTCTTAAATAGGGCGAATGAGTACGTGGTCGTAGACCCGAAACCAGGTGATCTACCCATGTCCAGGGTGAAGTTCAGGTAACACTGAATGGAGGCCCGAACCCACGCACGTTGAAAAGTGCGGGGATGAGGTGTGGGTAGCGGAGAAATTCCAATCGAACTTGGAGATAGCTGGTTCTCTCCGAAATAGCTTTAGGGCTAGCCTTGAATTAAGAGTCTTGGAGGTAGAGCACTGATTGGACTAGGGGCCCCCATCGGGTTACCGAATTCAGTCAAACTCCGAATGCCAAAGACTTATGTTCAGGAGTCAGACTGCGAGTGATAAGATCCGTAGTCAAGAGGGAAACAGCCCAGACCACCAGCTAAGGTCCCAAAGTATACGTTAAGTGGAAAAGGATGTGGAGTTGCTTAGACAACCAGGATGTTGGCTTAGAAGCAGCCACCATTTAAAGAGTGCGTAATAGCTCACTGGTCGAGTGACTCTGCGCCGAAAATGTACCGGGGCTAAACGTATCACCGAAGCTGTGGACTGTTCTTTTAGAACAGTGGTAGGAGAGCGTTCTAAGGGCTGTGAAGCTAGACCGTAAGGACTAGTGGAGCGCTTAGAAGTGAGAATGCCGGTATGAGTAGCGAAAGAGGGGTGAGAATCCCCTCCACCGAATGCCTAAGGTTTCCTGAGGAAGGCTCGTCCGCTCAGGGTTAGTCGGGACCTAAGCCGAGGCCGAAAGGCGTAGGCGATGGCCAACAGGTTGAAATTCCTGTACCACCTCCTCACCGTTTGAGCAATGGGGGGACGCAGAAGGATAGGGTAAGCGCGCTGTTGGATTAGCGCGTCCAAGCAGTTAGGCTGACAACGAGGCAAATCCCGTTGTCACATAAGCTGAGCTGTGATGGCGAGGGAACTATAGTACCGAAGTTCCTGATTCCACACTGCCAAGAAAAGCCTCTAGCGAGGTGTGAGGTGCCCGTACCGCAAACCGACACAGGTAGGCGAGGAGAGAATCCTAAGGTGAGCGAGAGAACTCTCGTTAAGGAACTCGGCAAAATGACCCCGTAACTTCGGGAGAAGGGGTGCTTTTTAGGGTGAATAGCCCGGAAAAGCCGCAGTGAATAGGCCCAGGCGACTGTTTAGCAAAAACACAGGTCTCTGCGAAGCCGCAAGGCGAAGTATAGGGGCTGACGCCTGCCCGGTGCTGGAAGGTTAAGGGGAGAGGTTAGCGCAAGCGAAGCTTTGAACTGAAGCCCCAGTAAACGGCGGCCGTAACTATAACGGTCCTAAGGTAGCGAAATTCCTTGTCGGGTAAGTTCCGACCCGCACGAAAGGCGTAACGATCTGGGCACTGTCTCAACGAGAGACTCGGTGAAATTATAGTACCTGTGAAGATGCAGGTTACCCGCGACAGGACGGAAAGACCCCGTGGAGCTTTACTGTAGCCTGATATTGAATTTTGGTACAGCTTGTACAGGATAGGTAGGAGCCTGAGAAGCCGGAGCGCCAGCTTCGGTGGAGGCGTCGGTGGGATACTACCCTGGCTGTATTGAAATTCTAACCCGCGGCCCTTATCGGGCCGGGAGACAGTGTCAGGTGGGCAGTTTGACTGGGGCGGTCGCCTCCTAAAATGTAACGGAGGCGCCCAAAGGTTCCCTCAGAATGGTTGGAAATCATTCGCAGAGTGTAAAGGCACAAGGGAGCTTGACTGCGAGACCTACAAGTCGAGCAGGGACGAAAGTCGGGCTTAGTGATCCGGTGGTTCCGCATGGAAGGGCCATCGCTCAACGGATAAAAGCTACCCCGGGGATAACAGGCTTATCTCCCCCAAGAGTCCACATCGACGGGGAGGTTTGGCACCTCGATGTCGGCTCATCGCATCCTGGGGCTGTAGTCGGTCCCAAGGGTTGGGCTGTTCGCCCATTAAAGCGGTACGCGAGCTGGGTTCAGAACGTCGTGAGACAGTTCGGTCCCTATCCGTCGTGGGCGCAGGAAATTTGAGAGGAGCTGTCCTTAGTACGAGAGGACCGGGATGGACGCACCGCTGGTGTACCAGTTGTCTTGCCAAAGGCATAGCTGGGTAGCTATGTGCGGAAGGGATAAGTGCTGAAAGCATCTAAGCATGAAGCCCCCCTCAAGATGAGATTTCCCTGTTACTTTGTAACGTAAGATCCCTGAAAGATGATCAGGTTGATAGGTCAGAGGTGGAAGCGCGGTGACGTGTGGAGCTGACTGATACTAATCGATCGAGGACTTAACCTATTTAGAAAAGCGGAAGAAGCCCGTTCAAATCCATAGGGAATTGGAGCGATCGAGCAGAAGTCGTACTTTGACTTCGCCCGAGAGAGTGAAATTACCGTAGGATTTGGCTTCTGGAGCTGGACAACGTAGAAAAGCGTAAACTCAGTAAATGAATTGTATAATCGTTATCTAGTTTTGAAGGAACATGCCTTCAAACTTCATATTTATCTGGTGACGATGGCGAAGAGGTCACACCCGTTCCCATGCCGAACACGGAAGTTAAGCTCTTCAGCGCCGATGGTAGTTGGGGGTCTCCCCCTGTGAGAGTAGGACGTTGCCAGGTAAGAAGATGAAAAGATCAGTAGAGATACTGGTCTTTTTTGATATTTAGAGTAATAAAAACCGTAAGGTTTATTAGAAAAAGCAGAAATCAAAGTAACCCTTCTAGCCTGAGGCTTGGGAGAAGCAAGAAGGTCGAGGAAGTGCAGAGAGAGAAGACCGGAATGTGCGTTCTTCGGGCACATGAGGATCTGAACGAACAAGCTGACGAAGAGATTCGCCGCTTATCGCAAGCCGAATCCGAACACGGAAGTTAAGCTCTCGGCGCCGATGGTAGTTGGGGGTCTCCCCCTGTGAGGGTAGGACGTTGCCAGGTAAGAAGATGAAAAGATCAGTAGAGATACTGGTCTTTTTTGATATTTAGAGTAATAAAAACCGTAAGATTTATTAGAAAAAGCAGAAATCAAAGTAACCCTTCTAGCCTGAGGCTTGGGAGAAGCAAGAAGGTCGAGGAAGTGCAGAGAGAGAAGACCGGAATGTGCGTTCTTCGGGCACATGAGGATCTGAACGAACAAGCTGACGAAGAGATTCGCCGCTTATCGCAAGCCGAATCCGAACACGGAAGTTAAGCTCTCGGCGCCGATGGTAGTTGGGGGTTTCCCCCTGTGAGAGTAGGACGTTGCCAGGTAAGAGGAAAAAAGAACAGTAGAGATACTGGTCTTTTTTGATATTTAGAGTAATAAAAACCGTAAGGTTTATTTAGAAAAAGCAGAAATCAAAGTGAACACTACTAGCATGGATAATATCTGGAAAAGGACAAAAAAGATCAGTAGAAAGATACTGGTCTTTTTTATAATACCAGAATTTATATATTTTCTTAACATAGCTTGCGTTTCTGAATCTAGCTCCAAGCGCCATCGGCTCGAGGTCATAAGGTGAACAGGAATTGAAGGTAAAGAACACCTTCTCTTCCTGTTCACCTTATGCTTGTCGCCGATAGGCAGGCGCCTTGCGCTTTTTTTATTTCTAGAATAAACGAACTTTCAGGTATTTTTCTCCTGTTTATGCAAATGTTAATAGTAAATTACATGTAATGCTCTTTATTTTGAGGTGTAAATAGTGTCTTTTAGATATGTTATGACTGAAAAGAAGTTATTTATTTTAGCATTTATCATGATCGGTATATACTTATCACCACTTTATATTTTAGGGGAAAATGCTCACATTAGAGTCCATGATAATCTTGATTCAAATATAGCTTGGTATAAGGTGCTAAGTGAAAGTGGGAAATTACTTGCCCCTGTTGATTCAACAGTTCCTCAAATAATTAATGGGCTGCCCAGAAATGCATACGGGACAGAATTTAGCCTGATTGTTTGGTTATATGCTATTTTTCCAACTATGTTTGCTTATGCATTAAGTCAAACAATTACTAGAGTTTTTGCCTTTATTGGCATGTACATTCTACTTAGGGATCATTTTATACAAAATAAAGATTATATTGTCATCAATGTTGGAGTTGCATTAGCTTTTTCTTTGACACCATTTTGGCCATCCGGAATGCTGAGTACTTTAGGGATGCCATTAGCTCTATGGGCATTCTTACATATTAGAAATGGACAAAGAACGTGGAAACAATATCTTGTTTTAACATTACTGCCTTTTTATTCGAGTATTGTATTGGGCTTTTTCTTTTTCTTATTTGCTATAGGGGTATTTTGGTTAGTTGACTTTTTAAGAGGGAAGCGGAACTGGCACTTTTTATTAGCTCTTATCTATATGTCACTGTTATATGTAGTTGTTGAGTATCGATTATTTTATTCTTTTTTGTTTGATGATGAACCTAATAGTAGAGATGAATACTTCCATGCGAGACTTCCTTTATGGAGGGTCATTCGTTTAACATTTAAAAATTTCATTTTAGGTCATAACCATGTGATGACAGTTCACAGTCTTTTTATTATGACGGTGCTTTTATTGGGACTTTATCTGGTCATAACAAAAAAATTATGGAAACAGGAAAAAGCATTTACTTTCCTTTTAGTTTTTAACTTTATATTGTCTGCGTGGTATGCATTTTGGTTTTATAAAGGTTGGCTTCCACTAACTCAGAAATTTCATTTTTTGGATACGTTTAATTTTGCAAGGTTTCATTTTCTTCGTCCGTTAGTTATTTATGTTGGTTTTGCATTAGGATTAAAAATTATATGGGATCATCGAAAAGGATGGAAACATTATGCGATTAGTCTATTAATTGCTCAGATTCTTTTATTATTTTGTTTTAATGATGAGGTCATCTATCGAAAGAAACCTTCTGTAGCTGAATTTTATTCAGTAGAGCTTTTTGAGGATATTAAGTCATATATTGGTTTGTCTATAGAGGATTATCGTGTTGCCAGTATTGGGATCCATCCTGCTATTGCTCAATATAATGGATTTTACACCCTTGATACATATAACAATTTTTACCCTCTCACATACAAGTATAAGTTTAGAAAAATTATTGAAAAAGAGCTATTTAAAAACAAAACGATTAGAACTTACTTTGATGAGTGGGGAGGACGTTGTTATATTTTTACTGATGAGTTGGGAAAGCATTATATGTTTAAGAAAAATTCCAAAAAAACGTTAAAAAATCTAGAGTTGAATATGGATACCTTCAAAGAGTTGGGCGGTATATACATTTTTTCAGCAGTTCCAATCGAAAATGCAAAGGAAAATCAGCTCCTATTAGAACGAACGTTTCAATCCGATTTATCGGTATGGAAAATCTATTTATATAAAGTCTTGTGATCCTGGAGGTTATGTAATGGTTGAACCTATTCTTACAATTGTAGTTCCGTGTTATAACGAAGAGGATGTTTTAACAGAGACAATACATCAGCTTAATGAGAAAATAGACTATTTAATTGATGAAAAGTTGATTTCTGCCCAGAGTAAAATCTTATTTGTTGATGATGGAAGCAAAGATAGAACTTGGTCAATTATTTATAAAGAAAGTTTAAACAATCAGAAAGTACATGGACTTAAGCTGGCAAGAAATGTCGGACATCAAAATGCCCTATTTGCTGGACTGGTAACTGCAAAAAACACATCTGATTGTGTAGTTTCTATAGATGCTGATCTTCAAGATGATGTAAATAGTATCAGAGAGTTTATTTTAAAGTACAAAGAAGGATTTGATATTGTTTATGGGGTTCGGAAAAAGCGGGATACTGATGGTCTATTCAAAAGGACCACAGCGGAATCTTTTTATAAACTAATGCAAAAAATGGGTGTTAATCTAATCTATAACCATGCTGATTACCGTTTAATGAGCAAGAGAGCAATTGAGGAATTGGAACGGTTTGAAGAAGTGAATTTGTTTTTAAGAGGAATCGTACCATTAATAGGATTTGCTTCAACGTCAGTATATTATGACCGTAAAGAGCGCTTTGCTGGAGATTCAAAATATCCTTTGAAAAAAATGATGTCCTTTGCATTTGAAGGTATTACCTCATTTTCGGTTACTCCAATTCGTTTTGTCTTATTGCTTGGATTCTTATCATTTTTTACAAGTTTATTATTTGGCTCTTATTTTATTACATTAAAGTTTATTGGAGAAACGGAAACAGGATGGACCTCATTAATCACATCAATCTGGTTAATTGGCGGATTACAATTAATTGCAATCGGCCTGATCGGAGAGTATATAGGCAAAATATATAAAGAATCAAAGCGTCGCCCCAAATATTCTGTAGATATTAATACGTATAGTCTTACCCAACAGTTGATTGAAAGGGACATGCAAACTATTTCAGATGTTCAAGGTAATAGAGAGTTGCATTAGCATTTAAAACTTCTTCTATAAAATACCAGTTGTAAAATGATGAATTAATTGTTATGATAGTTAACAGTCAATAACACTTATGCAATAACGTTTGACAATTTATTTTATTATTGTTAAGATTAGTATCTGTCGTTTTTAAAGTTGAAATAATTTATTGTAAAAAAGTTGTTGACATGTTATTGAGAAAATAGTATTATTAAATTCCGGCCTTATGAGGGGCTGGGCAAGAGACAATGATCTTTGAAAACTAAACAAAACCAAGCGTGCCAACGTTAATTTCGATTAACAACGTACTAAAATAGTACATTATTATGAGCTATATCAACTCTTTATTGGAGAGTTTGATCCTGGCTCAGGACGAACGCTGGCGGCGTGCCTAATACATGCAAGTCGAGCGAATCTGAGGGAGCTTGCTCCCGATGATTAGCGGCGGACGGGTGAGTAACACGTGGGTAACCTGCCTGTAAGATTGGGATAACTCCGGGAAACCGGAGCTAATACCGGATAACATTTCGAACCGCATGGTTCGAAGTTGAAAGGTGGCTTTTGCTACCACTTACAGATGGACCCGCGGCGCATTAGCTAGTTGGTGAGGTAACGGCTCACCAAGGCAACGATGCGTAGCCGACCTGAGAGGGTGATCGGCCACACTGGGACTGAGACACGGCCCAGACTCCTACGGGAGGCAGCAGTAGGGAATCTTCCGCAATGGACGAAAGTCTGACGGAGCAACGCCGCGTGAGCGAAGAAGGCCTTCGGGTCGTAAAGCTCTGTTGTTAGGGAAGAACAAGTACCGTTCAAATAGGGCGGTACCTTGACGGTACCTAACCAGAAAGCCACGGCTAACTACGTGCCAGCAGCCGCGGTAATACGTAGGTGGCAAGCGTTGTCCGGAATTATTGGGCGTAAAGCGCGCGCAGGCGGTTTCTTAAGTCTGATGTGAAAGCCCACGGCTCAACCGTGGAGGGTCATTGGAAACTGGGGAACTTGAGTGCAGAAGAGGAGAGTGGAATTCCACGTGTAGCGGTGAAATGCGTAGAGATGTGGAGGAACACCAGTGGCGAAGGCGACTCTCTGGTCTGTAACTGACGCTGAGGCGCGAAAGCGTGGGGAGCGAACAGGATTAGATACCCTGGTAGTCCACGCCGTAAACGATGAGTGCTAAGTGTTAGAGGGTTTCCGCCCTTTAGTGCTGCAGCAAACGCATTAAGCACTCCGCCTGGGGAGTACGGTCGCAAGACTGAAACTCAAAGGAATTGACGGGGGCCCGCACAAGCGGTGGAGCATGTGGTTTAATTCGAAGCAACGCGAAGAACCTTACCAGGTCTTGACATCCTTCGCTACTTCTAGAGATAGAAGGTTCCCCTTCGGGGGACGAAGTGACAGGTGGTGCATGGTTGTCGTCAGCTCGTGTCGTGAGATGTTGGGTTAAGTCCCGCAACGAGCGCAACCCTTGATCTTAGTTGCCAGCATTCAGTTGGGCACTCTAAGGTGACTGCCGGTGACAAACCGGAGGAAGGTGGGGATGACGTCAAATCATCATGCCCCTTATGACCTGGGCTACACACGTGCTACAATGGATGGTACAAAGGGCTGCAAGACCGCGAGGTCAAGCCAATCCCATAAAACCATTCTCAGTTCGGATTGCAGGCTGCAACTCGCCTGCATGAAGCCGGAATCGCTAGTAATCGCGGATCAGCATGCCGCGGTGAATACGTTCCCGGGCCTTGTACACACCGCCCGTCACACCACGAGAGTTTGTAACACCCGAAGTCGGTGGGGTAACCGCAAGGAGCCAGCCGCCTAAGGTGGGACAGATGATTGGGGTGAAGTCGTAACAAGGTAGCCGTATCGGAAGGTGCGGCTGGATCACCTCCTTTCTAAGGAAAATGAGGCTCGCTTGGTTTTTGTTTAGTTTTGAGAGATCATTTACGATCTTTCATTATATGTAAGAAAAAGACATAGGAGTTTAAATGCTTATAGCATTTGTGCATCCTGTGCTTTATGTTCCTTGAAAACTAGATAACGATAACAATTCAAGTAATTCACTGAGTTTAAACGCTTATTTTTAGTGATTCTCTTAATAATTAGTAAATGACATCTTCGATGTCAAAGGTTAAGTTGTTAAGGGCGCACGGTGGATGCCTTGGCACTAGGAGCCGATGAAGGACGGTACTAACACCGATATGCTTCGGGGAGCTGTAAGTAAGCTTTGATCCGGAGATTTCCGAATGGGGAAACCCGCTGTTCGTAATGGAACAGTATCTTTACCTGAATCCATAGGGTAATGAAGGCAGACCCGGGGAACTGAAACATCTAAGTACCCGGAGGAAGAGAAAGCAAACGCGATTTCCTGAGTAGCGGCGAGCGAAACGGAAGAAGCCCAAACCAAGAGGCTTGCCTCTTGGGGTTGTAGGACACTCTATTAGGAGTTACAAAGGAACGGGGTAAATGAAGCGGTCTGGAAAGGCCCGTCATAGAAGGTAACAACCCTGTAGTTGAAACTTCGTTCCCTCCAGAGTGGATCCTGAGTACGGCGGGACACGTGAAATCCCGTCGGAAGCAGGGAGGACCATCTCCCAAGGCTAAATACTCCCTAGTGACCGATAGTGAACCAGTACCGTGAGGGAAAGGTGAAAAGCACCCCGGAAGGGGAGTGAAAGAGATCCTGAAACCGTGTGCCTACAAGTAGTCAAAGCCCGTTAATGGGTAATGGCGTGCCTTTTGTAGAATGAACCGGCGAGTTACGATCCCGTGCAAGGTTAAGTTGAAGAGACGGAGCCGCAGCGAAAGCGAGTCTTAAATAGGGCGAATGAGTACGTGGTCGTAGACCCGAAACCAGGTGATCTACCCATGTCCAGGGTGAAGTTCAGGTAACACTGAATGGAGGCCCGAACCCACGCACGTTGAAAAGTGCGGGGATGAGGTGTGGGTAGCGGAGAAATTCCAATCGAACTTGGAGATAGCTGGTTCTCTCCGAAATAGCTTTAGGGCTAGCCTTGAATTAAGAGTCTTGGAGGTAGAGCACTGATTGGACTAGGGGCCCCCATCGGGTTACCGAATTCAGTCAAACTCCGAATGCCAAAGACTTATGTTCAGGAGTCAGACTGCGAGTGATAAGATCCGTAGTCAAGAGGGAAACAGCCCAGACCACCAGCTAAGGTCCCAAAGTATACGTTAAGTGGAAAAGGATGTGGAGTTGCTTAGACAACCAGGATGTTGGCTTAGAAGCAGCCACCATTTAAAGAGTGCGTAATAGCTCACTGGTCGAGTGACTCTGCGCCGAAAATGTACCGGGGCTAAACGTATCACCGAAGCTGTGGACTGTTCTTTTAGAACAGTGGTAGGAGAGCGTTCTAAGGGCTGTGAAGCTAGACCGTAAGGACTAGTGGAGCGCTTAGAAGTGAGAATGCCGGTATGAGTAGCGAAAGAGGGGTGAGAATCCCCTCCACCGAATGCCTAAGGTTTCCTGAGGAAGGCTCGTCCGCTCAGGGTTAGTCGGGACCTAAGCCGAGGCCGAAAGGCGTAGGCGATGGCCAACAGGTTGAAATTCCTGTACCACCTCCTCACCGTTTGAGCAATGGGGGGACGCAGAAGGATAGGGTAAGCGCGCTGTTGGATTAGCGCGTCCAAGCAGTTAGGCTGACAACGAGGCAAATCCCGTTGTCACATAAGCTGAGCTGTGATGGCGAGGGAACTATAGTACCGAAGTTCCTGATTCCACACTGCCAAGAAAAGCCTCTAGCGAGGTGTGAGGTGCCCGTACCGCAAACCGACACAGGTAGGCGAGGAGAGAATCCTAAGGTGAGCGAGAGAACTCTCGTTAAGGAACTCGGCAAAATGACCCCGTAACTTCGGGAGAAGGGGTGCTTTTTAGGGTGAATAGCCCGGAAAAGCCGCAGTGAATAGGCCCAGGCGACTGTTTAGCAAAAACACAGGTCTCTGCGAAGCCGCAAGGCGAAGTATAGGGGCTGACGCCTGCCCGGTGCTGGAAGGTTAAGGGGAGAGGTTAGCGCAAGCGAAGCTTTGAACTGAAGCCCCAGTAAACGGCGGCCGTAACTATAACGGTCCTAAGGTAGCGAAATTCCTTGTCGGGTAAGTTCCGACCCGCACGAAAGGCGTAACGATCTGGGCACTGTCTCAACGAGAGACTCGGTGAAATTATAGTACCTGTGAAGATGCAGGTTACCCGCGACAGGACGGAAAGACCCCGTGGAGCTTTACTGTAGCCTGATATTGAATTTTGGTACAGCTTGTACAGGATAGGTAGGAGCCTGAGAAGCCGGAGCGCCAGCTTCGGTGGAGGCGTCGGTGGGATACTACCCTGGCTGTATTGAAATTCTAACCCGCGGCCCTTATCGGGCCGGGAGACAGTGTCAGGTGGGCAGTTTGACTGGGGCGGTCGCCTCCTAAAATGTAACGGAGGCGCCCAAAGGTTCCCTCAGAATGGTTGGAAATCATTCGCAGAGTGTAAAGGCACAAGGGAGCTTGACTGCGAGACCTACAAGTCGAGCAGGGACGAAAGTCGGGCTTAGTGATCCGGTGGTTCCGCATGGAAGGGCCATCGCTCAACGGATAAAAGCTACCCCGGGGATAACAGGCTTATCTCCCCCAAGAGTCCACATCGACGGGGAGGTTTGGCACCTCGATGTCGGCTCATCGCATCCTGGGGCTGTAGTCGGTCCCAAGGGTTGGGCTGTTCGCCCATTAAAGCGGTACGCGAGCTGGGTTCAGAACGTCGTGAGACAGTTCGGTCCCTATCCGTCGTGGGCGCAGGAAATTTGAGAGGAGCTGTCCTTAGTACGAGAGGACCGGGATGGACGCACCGCTGGTGTACCAGTTGTCTTGCCAAAGGCATAGCTGGGTAGCTATGTGCGGAAGGGATAAGTGCTGAAAGCATCTAAGCATGAAGCCCCCCTCAAGATGAGATTTCCCTGTTACTTTGTAACGTAAGATCCCTGAAAGATGATCAGGTTGATAGGTCAGAGGTGGAAGCGCGGTGACGTGTGGAGCTGACTGATACTAATCGATCGAGGACTTAACCTATTTAGAAAAGCGGAAGAAGCCCGTTCAAATCCATAGGGAATTGGAGCGATCGAGCAGAAGTCGTACTTTGACTTCGCCCGAGAGAGTGAAATTACCGTAGGATTTGGCTTCTGGAGCTGGACAACGTAGAAAAGCGTAAACTCAGTAAATGAATTGTATAATCGTTATCTAGTTTTGAAGGAACATGCCTTCAAACTTCATATTTATCTGGTGACGATGGCGAAGAGGTCACACCCGTTCCCATGCCGAACACGGAAGTTAAGCTCTTCAGCGCCGATGGTAGTTGGGGGTCTCCCCCTGTGAGAGTAGGACGTTGCCAGGTAAGAAGATGAAAAGATCAGTAGAGATACTGGTCTTTTTTGTATTATTTAAAGTTCATTGTTGTTCTTGTCACTATGCTGAATGATCAAAAGGCTTGTGATTCCTGCGGGACAACAGGACAGGGGAAGTTTTACAAAGTCCATTTAAAAAGATGAAAATTATTCAGATATAGCTTTTTGATTTCCTTATATCTGAATAGTCAATAAACATTAGGAGACGATAACAATATCTATAAGGTAAAGAGCAGCTTATAAATGAATAACTTTTACCATTGTATCCGTAAAAAAATTTTAGTAAAATATAGCCTAATTTATTGTTTAACCTAAGGAGGAGTTTTGTTGCTTCACAACAGTATTACAATGGTAATCATCATTTTGCTCATTAATATTGTTTATGTCTCATTTTTTACGATCAGAATGATATTAACGTTAAAAGGACAACGTTATTTAGCTGCATTTATAAGTATGTTTGAGGTTATCATTTATGTAGTTGGTCTCGGGTTAGTACTCGATAATTTAAATGAAATTCAAAATTTAATTGCCTACGCGATGGGTTATGGACTTGGCGTCATAGTAGGGATGAAAATAGAAGAGAAGCTAGCGCTTGGGTATATTACGGTTAATGTTATTTCAACTGAACATGAAAAGGATTTGCCGAAGCAATTACGTGAGAAAGGTTTTGGGGTAACCAATTGGATGGCAAACGGATTAGAGGGAGATCGTTTGTCAATGCAAATTTTAACGCCAAGAAAATATGAGCTAAAGCTTTATCAAACCATTAAGGAACTTGATCCAAAGGCATTTATTATTGCCTATGAGCCGAAAACCATTCATGGCGGGTTCTGGGTTAAGGCTGTTCGGAAAGGGAGAATTAAGGTATGACATCGAAGCCGAAAAAGAAAAAATTTATTGTGGAAGAGCATGAATCCATTGATGATTGTCTCAATCGTATGCGTGAAGAAGGTTATTTCCCTGTTAGAAGAATGGAACAGCCTATTTTTAAAGAAGAAATCAGAGATCACATTGTTGAACATGTACCATGTGGCAGAGAAATTGTTTTTGAAGGAAAACTGCTGTAAAAACCGAACATTAACAAAGCAAAAAAATAAATCGTTCGATTTTACGTTGACATCGATTATCTTCATTGTTAATATAGACATGTAAATAAGTGATTAACGTTAAACCTCATATATAATTGGGAATATGGCCCAGAAGTTTCTACCCGTTGACCGTAAATCAACGGACTATGAGGGAAAGTGTACGTATAAACGATTCGGATGGAAAGTTTGAATGTCCGGGCTCGGTATACTGTACTTTCTCTATAAGGTGAGAAAGTATAGATATCGAGCCTTTTGTGTATAAGTAATACAAAAGGTGGGAAAAAAATGAAGCCGTTTGTTGGGGTTATAATGGGAAGTACATCTGACTGGGAAACTATGAAGCATGCATGTGAAATCTTGGATGAATTAGAGGTTCCCTATGAAAAGAAGGTAGTATCTGCACACCGTACTCCAGATTACATGTTTGAGTATGCAGAGAATGCAAGAAATAGAGGTCTAAAGGTCATTATCGCGGGAGCAGGCGGTGCAGCACATCTTCCAGGAATGGTTGCAGCAAAAACCACTCTTCCAGTGATTGGTGTCCCTGTTCAATCAAAGGCGTTAAACGGTCTTGACTCATTACTATCTATTGTCCAAATGCCAGGAGGTGTCCCGGTAGCAACCGTTGCGATCGGTAAAGCAGGTGCTACGAATGCAGGATTGCTTGCAGCGGAAATCCTTTCTACAAGTGATCAGGACTTGGCGAACAAATTGGACGCTAGAAGAGAAGAGCTTCGTTTAAAGGTACTAGAAAGCAGTGATGAACTTGAATAATAAGAGAATTCTCCCTGGATCGACAATCGGAATAATTGGAGGAGGGCAGCTTGGCCGGATGATGGCGATTGCTGCCAGACAACTTGGCTATCGCATTGCTGTTTTAGATCCGACAGAAGATTGCCCATGCGGCCAGCTTGCAGATATCGAGATAACAGCAGCTTACGATGATTTAGAAGCAATAAAAAAACTGGCTGAAGTCAGTGATATCATCACATATGAATTTGAAAATATCGATTATACAGCTTTGCGTTGGCTGGAGGAGAATGCAAATTTACCTCAAAAAAGTTCATTGCTGCTGCTTACTCAAGATCGTGAAACAGAAAAAGCGGCAATTGAAAAGGCCGGCTGTGAAGTAGCCACCTATCGGATTATTCATAACGAGGAAGAGCTGTCAGAAGCGATAGAGGCTATACAGTTCCCGAGTGTGTTAAAGACATGCAGAGGCGGTTATGACGGAAAGGGACAAGTTGTCCTCCGCATAGAAGATGATTTTGCTGAAGCTAAGAAACTATTAAAGCATGGTACATGCATCCTTGAGAAATGGGTTCCTTTTGAAAAAGAAATTTCAGTTATAGTGACAAGATCTGTAAACGGTGAAACAAAAACGTTCCCAGTAGCTGAAAATATTCATAAAGATAATATTTTATATCAAAGTATTGTACCAGCAAGAGTGCCTGAAGAAATTAAAATAAAAGCGCAGCAATTAGCCATTAAGCTTTCAAATAGCTTTGGACTTGTTGGGACACTTGCTGTAGAAATGTTTCTAACAAAAGATGGAGAGATTTATATTAATGAATTAGCTCCGCGTCCGCATAATTCAGGTCATTATACGATTGACTTATGTGAGACAGATCAATTTGAACAGCATATTCGTGCGGTTTGTAATCTTCCTTTAGGACGTACAACTTTATTACAAAGTGGTATGATGGTAAATCTCTTGGGAGAAGATTTAACTATAATCAATGATCATATCTCATTTCTTGAAACGGCTAAGCTTCACCTTTATGGAAAGAAGGAGCCGGTTGCGAAACGGAAAATGGGACATATTACGTTTATTAGTGAATCAATCGAGAAAGATATCGAAAAGATCAACCATATTTGGGGTAAAAACTAGGACGGAGGCAAAAAGATGATCGAACGTTACACAAGACCAGAAATGGGCGCAATTTGGACGGAAGAAAACAAATTTAAAGCATGGTTAGAGGTTGAAATCCTTGCATGTGAAGCTTGGGCAGAATTAGGTGTCATTCCAAAGGAAGATGTTGCACTTCTTCGTAAAAACGCATCATTTGATATCAATCGTATTAATGAAATCGAACTAGAAACACGTCATGATGTCGTTGCTTTTACAAGAGCAGTTTCCGAAACGTTAGGTGAGGAACGCAAATGGGTTCATTACGGCTTAACTTCAACAGATGTCGTAGACACAGCTCTTTCTTACTTGCTTAAACAAGCTAACGATATTCTTTTAAAAGATATTGAAAACTTCATCCAAATTTTAAAAGAAAAAGCACAAGAACATAAATATACAGTTATGATGGGACGTACTCATGGTGTTCATGCTGAACCAACAACATTTGGATTAAAGCTTGCTCTATGGTATGAGGAAATGAAACGTAACCTGGATCGTTTTAAACGTGCTGCTGAAGGCGTTGAATACGGAAAAATCTCTGGAGCGGTTGGAACTTACGCAAACATCGATCCATTTGTAGAAAAATATGTGTGTGAAAAATTAGGTACAAAACCTGCACCTATCTCAACGCAAACACTTCAACGTGATCGTCATGCAGATTATATGGCATCATTAGCATTAGTAGCCACTTCAATTGAAAAGTTTGCTGTTGAAATCCGCGGTTTGCAAAAGAGTGAAACACGTGAAGTTGAAGAATCTTTTGCTAAAGGTCAAAAAGGATCTTCTGCAATGCCGCATAAACGTAACCCGATCGGTTCTGAAAATATGACAGGTCTTGCACGTGTGATTCGCGGCTATATGCTAACAGCTTATGAAAATGTTCCATTATGGCATGAAAGAGATATTTCTCACTCATCTGCTGAACGGATTATCTTACCAGATGCAACGATTGCCTTAAACTATATGTTAAATCGCTTTGGCAACATCGTGAAAAATCTAACAGTCTTCCCTGAAAACATGAAGCGTAATATGGACCGTACACAAGGGTTAATCTACTCTCAACGAGTGTTACTAGCTTTAATTGATACAGGTATGACAAGAGAAGAAGCTTATGACCTTGTTCAACCAAAAGCAATGGAAGCTTGGGAGAAACAAGTACCATTCCGCGGGCTAGTTGAAGCAGAACCAAAAATCACAGAACGTTTGTCTGCCGAAACCATTGCAGATTGCTTCGATTATAACTATCACTTAAAAGGTGTAGATACCATCTTCGAACGACTTGGTCTTTAAAATATGAAATAGCAAGGGATAAAAACGTCCCTTGCTATCTCTTTGATTGATAAATTAGGTTAGAAAATATGACAAATCATACGTACTAGCCTGAAAGTTCCCAATATTCTGTTTAGGAGGGCCATCATGAGCATTGAAAAGCTTGAGTTACTATATGAAGGTAAAGCAAAACGTATTTATAAAACAAATGAACCTAATATTTTGCTAGTATCTTACAAAGATTCCGCTACAGCCTTTAATGGTGTGAAAAAGGAAGAGATTACAGGCAAAGGTCGTTTAAACAATGAAATTTCAACCCTGCTTTTTGAAAAGCTGACAGCAAATAATATCGAAAACCACTTTGTGAAAAGATTATCTGAAACAGAGCAGCTTGTAAGAAAAGTAACGATCATTCCGCTGGAAGTTGTTGTGAGAAATGTTGTTGCAGGAAGTCTTTCTAAACGGATAGGTATTGAAGAAGGAACAGAGATCAAAGAACCACTTGTTGAGTTTTACTATAAGGATGATGAGCTAGGTGATCCGCTTATTACTGAAGATCACATTGCACTTTTAGAGGTTGCCACAAATGAGCAAGTTGAAACATTAAAAACACTTGCTAAACAAGTAAATGAAGTACTGAAAGAACATTTTCTATCATGTGGTGTCCGCCTCATTGATTTTAAACTTGAATTTGGTTTGACAGAGGAAGGAAACATCATTTTAGCTGATGAGGTTTCACCAGATACTTGCCGTCTTTGGGATATCGAAACAAATGAAAAATTTGATAAAGATGTATTTCGCCGCGATATCGGCAGCTTAACTGAAGCTTATGAAGAAATTTTAACAAGACTTGGAGGCCAATGATCATGTACAAAGTAAAAGTTTATGTCACGTTAAGAGAAAGTGTATTAGATCCACAAGGAAGCGCAGTAAAAAGTGCATTGCACAGCATGTCATACAATGAAGTTCAAGATGTTCGTATCGGGAAATATATGGAGTTGGCAATTGAAAAATCAGATCGTGACTTAGATGTTGTTGTAAAAGAAATGTGTGAAAAATTACTAGCAAATACAGTTATCGAAGACTATAGATATGAGGTACAGGAGGTTGTCACAAAGTGAAATTCGCTGTGATCGTTTTTCCAGGATCTAACTGTGATGTTGATATGTACCATGCTATTAAAGATGAGCTAGGTGAAGAAGTAGAGTATGTTTGGCATGACCAAACAGATTTAAGCGGCTATGACGGTATTTTATTACCAGGCGGCTTCTCATATGGAGATTATTTACGTTCAGGTGCCATTGCCCGTTTCTCAAACGTTATGAAGGAAGTTGTAAAAGCAGCTGAAGCAGGAAAGCCTGTTCTTGGCGTATGTAACGGATTCCAAATTTTATTAGAAGCTGGATTACTTCCAGGTGCGATGAAACGCAACGAAAACTTAAAGTTTATGTGCCGACCTGTAAATTTAAAGGTCGTAAACAATGAGACGGCATTTACATCAGAATATAAACAAAATGAGGTTATTTCTGTTCCGATCGCCCATGGAGAAGGGAACTATTATTGTGATGAAGAAACGCTGCAAAAGCTTAAAGAAAACAATCAAATTGTGTTTACGTATGAAACGAATCCAAATGGCAGCCTAGTAGATATCGCCGGTATTACAAATGAGCGCGGCAATGTATTAGGGATGATGCCGCATCCTGAACGTGCGGTTGACGAATTATTAGGAAGTGCGGATGGATTAAAATTATTTCAATCAATCGTGAAAAACTGGAGGGAATCTCATGTCACTACAGCTTGAACCAACAAACCAGATGATAAAAGATGAAAAAATCTACAGACAAATGGGTGTAAGTGATGATGAGTTTGCCCTTATTGAAAAAATCATCGGTCGTCTTCCAAATTACACAGAGATCGGTATTTTCTCTGTTATGTGGTCTGAGCACTGCAGTTATAAAAACTCTAAGCCGATCTTAAAGAAATTCCCTGTAACAGGTGAAAAGGTACTGCAAGGTCCTGGTGAAGGAGCGGGGATTGTTGATATCGGTGACAATCAAGCGGTCGTATTTAAAATTGAAAGTCATAACCACCCTTCAGCAATCGAGCCATACCAAGGTGCAGCCACTGGTGTAGGTGGAATCATTCGCGATGTTTTCTCAATGGGTGCAAGACCAATTGCCATCTTAAACTCTTTACGCTTTGGTGAATTACAATCTCCTCGTGTCAAATATTTATTTGAAGAGGTTGTTGCTGGTATTGCTGGCTACGGGAACTGTATTGGAATTCCGACAGTAGGCGGGGAAATCCAATTTGACAACTCATATGAGGGCAACCCATTAGTTAATGCCATGTGCGTTGGGTTAATTAACCATGAAGATATTAAGAAGGGCCAAGCAAAAGGTGTTGGCAATACGGTTATGTATGTTGGCGCGAAAACAGGACGTGACGGAATTCATGGTGCAACATTTGCTTCTGAAGAATTGACAGAGGATTCTGGTGAAAACCGCCCAGCTGTTCAAGTAGGGGACCCATTCATGGAAAAGCTTTTACTAGAAGCTTGCCTTGAAGTCGTGAAAAACGATGCCTTAGTTGGTATTCAAGATATGGGTGCGGCTGGTTTAACAAGCTCTTCTGCAGAAATGGCTAGTAAAGCTGGTTCAGGTATTGAAATGAATCTTGACCTTATCCCTCAGCGCGAAACAGGCATGACACCATATGAAATGATGCTATCTGAATCACAAGAAAGAATGCTGCTTGTTATTGAAAAGGGAAGAGAGCAGGAAATCATTGATCTGTTTAAAAAATATGACCTAGAAGCAGTTACAGTTGGTAAAGTGACAGATGATAAAATGCTTCGTCTATTCCATAAAGGTGAAGTCGTTTGTGAGCTTCCAGTCGATGCGTTAGCTGAAGAAGCACCGGTTTATCACAAACCATCTGCCGTACCTTCGTACTTTGAAGAATTTCAAAAAATGGACGTTGAACCAATTCAGGTTGAAAACTATAAAGAAACACTTCTTCAATTATTAAAACAACCTACGATTGCAAGCAAAGAGTGGGTTTATGATCAATATGACTACATGGTTCGTACAAATACAGTTGTTGCTCCAGGATCTGACGCAGCAGTTGTTCGTATTCGTGATACGAAAAAAGCCTTAGCGATGACAACTGACTGTAACTCTCGTTATCTCTATTTAGATCCTGAAGTAGGCGGAAAAATTGCTGTTGCTGAAGCAGCCCGTAATATCGTATGTTCAGGTGCAACACCATTAGCGATTACAGACAACTTAAACTTCGGTAATCCGGAAAAGCCGGAAATTTTCTGGCAAATTGAAAAAGCTGCAGACGGTATTAGTGAAGCTTGTCGCGTGCTAAATACTCCTGTCATCGGCGGTAACGTTTCGTTATATAATGAAACGAATGGAACTGCGATCTATCCAACACCTGTTATAGGTATGGTCGGTTTAATCGAAGATACTGACTATATTACAACGCAAGATTTTAAAGCAGCAGGAGACCTTATTTACTTAATCGGGGAAACAAAACCTGAATTTGGCGGAAGTGAGCTGCAAAAGCTAACTTACGGAAAAATCTTTGGTAAATCACCAGAGTTAGATTTAGAGAAAGAAAGTAAAACATTAGAACAGCTTTCAAAAGCGATCCGTGAAAAAACAGTTGCCTCTGCACATGATGTATCTGAAGGCGGAGTTGCTGTGGCATTAGCTGAGCCTTTATTTGGCGGAAAAGGTCTGGGAGCAAGGGTAACCCTTAAAGGTGATGCAACTGCCGCATTATTCAGTGAATCACAAACTAGATTTGTTGTTTCAGTGAAAAAAGAAAATCAACAAGCGTTTGAACAACTTGTCGATGCAGTTTGTATCGGAGAAGTAACAGATAACGGGAAACTTATTATAAATGACGAAAACGATGAATCACTTGTCGATGCATCTGTTGAAGAATTAAAGGATGCATGGAAAGGAGCTATCCCATGCTTGCTGAACTCAAGGGATTAAACGAAGAGTGTGGCGTCTTCGGAATATGGGGTCATCCGGAAGCAGCTCAAATAACATATTATGGTTTACACAGTCTCCAGCATAGAGGGCAAGAAGGCGCTGGGATTGTTACATCTGATGGTAAGAAGCTAACGGCCATGAAAGGGCTTGGCTTAATTTCAGAAGTGTTCGGGAACGGCAAATTAAATGAACTATCTGGTAAAGCGGCAATCGGGCATGTTCGTTATGCAACTGCAGGCGGGGGCGGATATGAAAATGTCCAGCCTTTGCTGTTTAAATCACATAGCGGAAGCTTGGCGTTAGCACATAACGGAAATCTTGTGAATGCTAATCAGGTTAAACATCAGCTTGAGAGCCAAGGAAGCATTTTTCAAACAACTTCAGATACAGAAGTACTTGCTCATCTGATCAGAAGAAGCGGCTTTCAAGATCTTAAGGAAGCTGTAAAAAATGCGTTAACGATGATTAAGGGTGCTTACGCCTTCTTAATTATGACTGAAAATGAAATGATGGTTGCTCTTGATCCTAATGGCTTACGTCCATTGTCGATCGGTGTAATGGGGGACGCTTATGTCGTGGCGTCAGAAACATGTGCATTTGATGTCGTAGGAGCGAAATATGAAAGAGATGTTCAGCCAGGCGAATTATTAATCATCAATGATGAAGGAATTCGTTCTGAGCGTTTCTCGATGAATATTAATCGTTCGATTTGCAGCATGGAGTATATTTATTTCTCACGCCCTGATAGCAATATCGATGGAATCAACGTGCATACTGCCCGTAAAAACCTCGGAAAACGTTTGGCTGTAGAGTCAGAGGTCGATGCAGATGTTGTGACAGGTGTGCCGGATTCAAGTATTTCTGCAGCGATCGGCTTTGCAGAGCTGACAGGAATTCCTTATGAGCTTGGATTAATCAAAAACCGATATGTAGGTCGTACGTTTATTCAGCCTTCACAGTCATTGCGTGAGCAAGGGGTTAAAATGAAATTATCAGCTGTACGCGGAGTTGTCGAAGGGAAACGTGTTGTTATGGTTGATGACTCGATTGTACGTGGAACAACAAGTAAACGAATTGTGACAATGCTTCGTGAAGCAGGTGCTACAGAGGTGCATGTACGAATCAGTTCTCCGCCAATTTCAAATCCTTGTTTTTACGGGATTGATACATCAACACATGAAGAACTAATTGCATCAAATCATTCTGTAGAAGATATTCGTCAAATTATTGGTGCAGATAGCTTGGCCTTTTTAAGTGTTGAAGGCATGCTTGAAGCCATCGGCCGACCATATGAAGGTGAGTACAAAGGACAATGCTTAGCATGCTTTACTGGGCGTTATCCGACTGATATTTATCCAGATACAGTACTTCCACATGAGAAGGCATAAAATGAAACGAAGAAAAACGTGATGAGGTTGTCTCAAAACCAAAATGTCAGACCCCGCGAACACAATATATCGGTGTTTGTTGCAGGGGTCAGACCCTTTTGAGACATCCTCGTCTTACTTTCAATGCTAAGGAGGAATCAGGCATGTCCGACATTTATAAACAAGCAGGCGTGGATATCGAAGCTGGCTATGAAGCTGTATCAAGAATGAAAAAGCATGTCGCTAAGACAATGCGTACAGGAGTTATGGGTGGACTTGGCGGTTTTGGTGGAATGTTTGATTTAAGCGAATTAAATTACAAACAACCTGTTCTCGTGTCTGGTACAGATGGCGTAGGGACAAAATTAAAGCTTGCATTTATGGCTGATAAGCATGACACAATTGGAATTGACGCAGTTGCCATGTGTGTGAATGATATTTTAGCTCAAGGTGCTGAACCATTGTTTTTCCTGGATTATTTAGCATTAGGCAAAGCCATTCCGGAAAAAATTGAGCAAATCGTAAAAGGGATTGCTGATGGATGTGAAGAATCCGGCTGTGCATTAGTCGGCGGAGAAACTGCTGAAATGCCAGGGTTATATGATGATGATGAATATGATGTAGCCGGATTTTCAGTCGGAGTAGTGGAAAAGGAAAACATTGTGACTGGGGAAAACATTAAACCAGGGCATGTGTTAATTGGCCTTTCTTCCAGTGGACTTCACAGCAACGGATTTTCATTAGTTCGTAAAATTCTCCTTGAAGATCAAAAGCTTGATTTGCAAGCTGTGTACGAACCATTCACCAAAAATTTAGGCGAGGTTTTATTAACACCAACGCGAATCTATGTGAAACCTGTGCTTGATGTGGTGAATAAGTTTCAAGTCGATGGAATGGCACATATTACAGGCGGCGGTTTTATCGAGAATATTCCACGTATGCTGCCTGAAGGTACCGGTGTGGAAATTGATAATGGTTCTTGGCCAATCCCGGATATTTTCGATTTTCTTAAGGAAAAAGGTGAGTTAAGCAGCGAAGATATGTTTAACGTCTTTAATATGGGAATCGGGTTTGTTTTAGCTGTAAAAAATGAGCTTTTACATGATGTAATTAACCAACTAGAAGCAAATGGTGAAAAGGCGTATATCATTGGTCGTGTGATCGAAGGTTCTGGTGTTACGTTCGGCGGAGGAGCTCTTCGATGAAAAGACTTGCGGTTTTTGCTTCAGGGAATGGGAGTAATTTTCAGGCAATTTTTGATCAAATCAAAAAAGGTGCGTTAGATGCCGAAATCGCTCTTGTGGTTTGTGACAAGCCTGAAGCCGGTGTAATTGAACGTGCTAAAAAAGCAGAAATCCCGGTGTTTTCATTTGTTCCTAAGGAATATGATTCAAAAGCACATTTTGAAGGGGACATATTGGCTGCTTTACATCAGCATCAGATTGATTATGTAATTCTTGCAGGCTATATGCGCTTAATTGGGCCAACATTATTAGATGCGTACGCAAACAAAATCGTCAATATCCATCCTTCTCTATTACCTGCCTTTCCAGGAAAAGATGCGATCGGACAAGCTTTTCATGCGGGTGTAAAGGTGACAGGTGTGACGGTTCATTATGTCGATGCAGGAATGGATACAGGTCCAATTATTGCACAGCAGGCGATTGATATTACAAATGATGATACGGTTGAAACAATCGCAGAAAAAGTCCATAAAGTTGAACATGCTCTATACCCAAAGGTGATTAAAGAATTAGTCTCAAAATAATGGCAGAGGTGAATAACATGACAGTCAAACGCGCGCTTGTCAGTGTGTCAAATAAAGAAAATCTTGTTCCTTTTGTAAAAGAGTTAATTGAGCTAGGTGTTGAAGTCATTTCAACAGGCGGAACGAAATCATTATTAGAGGAAAACGGTCTAAATGTTATTGGGATTTCAGAAGTTACTGGATTTCCAGAAATCATGGATGGACGTGTTAAAACACTTCACCCGAATATCCATGGTGGTTTATTAGCTGTTCGCAGCAATCCAAGCCATATGGATCAATTAAAGGAAAATAACATTGAAACAATCGATATGGTTGTTGTGAATCTGTATCCGTTTAAAGAAACCATTTCAAAACCGGATGTGCAGTTCCAGGATGCGATTGAAAACATCGATATCGGCGGTCCTTCAATGTTACGCTCTGCAGCGAAAAACCATGAAGATGTAACAGTTCTAGTTGACCCTCAAGATTATCAAGCAGTTTTAGAAGAATTAAAAGCTTCTGGAGAAGTCTCTTTGGTACAAAAACAACGTCTGGCCGCTAAAGTATTTAGACATACAGCTGCTTACGATGCCTTGATTGCAGAATTTTTAACGAAGACAATTGGTGAAGAAGACCCGGAATCCGTCACCTATACATTTGAGAAAAAACAATCTCTTCGTTACGGTGAAAACCCTCATCAAAAAGCAACATTCTATCAAAAGCCTTTCGTACCAGTTGCTTCAATCGCAAATGCGAAACAGCTTCATGGGAAAGAGTTATCATTTAATAATATTAAAGATGCGGATGCTGCACTGCAAATTGTACGCGAGTTTACTGAACCTGCTGCAGTTGCTGTTAAGCATATGAACCCATGCGGTGTTGGTGTTGGAACTTCAACATTAGAAGCATTCACAAGATGTTTTGAAGCAGATCCAACATCTATTTTTGGCGGGATTGTTGCCTTAAACCATGAAGTGGATAAAGCAACAGCTGAAAAACTGCATGAAATCTTCTTAGAGATTGTCATCGCTCCTTCGTTTAGCCAAGAAGCATTAGATGTGTTGACAGGCAAGAAAAATCTGCGTTTATTAACAATCGATGTCTCTGCTGCATCAAAACCTGAAAAGCAGCTTCAATCTGTACATGGCGGTTTACTTGTTCAGGATGAAGACACGCTTTCATTAGACGATGTGGAAGTAACCATTCCAACAAAGCGCGAGCCTTCTGAAGAAGAGTGGAAAGACCTAAAATTAGCTTGGAAAGTAGTAAAGCATGTTAAATCAAATGCGATTGTTCTAGCTAAGGATGAAATGACAATTGGTGTTGGAGCAGGACAAATGAACCGTGTTGGCGCAGCGAAGATTGCGATTGAGCAAGCGGGTGAAAAAGCAAAAGGAAGTGCACTTGGTTCAGATGCCTTTTTCCCAATGTCAGATACAGTTGAAGCTGCTGCAAAAGCTGGTGTAACAGCGATTATTCAACCAGGCGGCTCCATTCGTGATGAAGAATCGATTCGTATGGCTGATGAATATGGCATTGCCATGGTATTCACAGGTGTACGCCACTTTAAACATTAAGATGTTTTTCTAAATAGATGGTTACTTTAATAATGAAGGAACATGATAGTAGAAGCAATTGGTTGTTCGCCAATTGCTTCTAGTCTCACTTCAAGTGTAATGGGTAAAAGCAATATGTTTTTTTGAAATCAAATAAAAAAGAGGTGTAAACCAATGAAAGTTCTAATCATCGGACAAGGTGGACGTGAACATGCACTTGTATGGAAAGCCGCACAAAGTAACCTTGTAGAGGAAGTCTTTGTTGCACCAGGTAATGACGGGATGAATGTGCTTGCTACAAGGGTTTCAATTAGTGAAACTGATACCGCAGGCTTATTGGAGTTTGCCAAAGAAAACAAGATTGATTTAACAATTGTTGGTCCGGAAGTTCCATTATTAAATGGGGTTGTAAATGCATTTGAACAGGCGGGCTTAAAGATTTTTGGCCCAACGAAAGAAGCTGCTTTAATCGAAGGAAGTAAAAACTTTGCAAAAGAGCTTATGGTCAAATACAACATTCCAACAGCACACTATCAAACTTTTTCAGATGTTGAGAAGGCAAAAGCCTATATTCAAGAAAAAGGAGCTCCAATTGTTATCAAAGCAGATGGCTTAGCTGCCGGAAAAGGAGTAACGGTTGCCGAAACACTTGATACTGCGCTTGAAAGTGTAACGGATATGCTTGAAGGCGGAAAATTTGGTGATGCCTCTCAATCAGTTGTCGTTGAAGAATTTCTTGCAGGGGAAGAATTTTCGTTAATGGCTTTTGTAAAAGGCGAAAAGGTATTTCCTATGGTGATTGCCCAAGATCATAAGCGAGCATATGACAATGATGAAGGTCCAAATACAGGTGGAATGGGTGCATACTCACCAGTACCGCAAATTCCGGATCATGTTGTGGAAACCGCGATTGAAACCATTTTAAAGCCGGCAGCAAAAGCACTTGTCAGCGAAGGTCGTTCGTTTACAGGTATTTTATATGCTGGACTCATCCTTACAGAAGAGGGGCCTAAAGTGATTGAATTTAATGCTCGCTTTGGTGATCCTGAAACACAGGTTGTCCTTCCAAGACTTGAATCAGATTTAATTGAAACACTGCTAGCTATACTTGAAGAGAAACCTGTTGAGCTTGCTTGGTCATCAAAAGCCGTTTTAGGAGTGGTACTAGCGTCAAAAGGCTATCCAAACGAGTATGAAAAAGGACAGCCAATTGGCCAGTTAACCGAAAAGCATGAGGAAGCGGTTATTTTCCATGCTGGAACAAAAAAAGTCGAGGATCAATTTGTCAATAACGGCGGTCGTGTCCTTGTTGTGTCTGGATATGGTGATACCATAAGCAAGGCACAAGAACAGGCGTATGAGCTAGTAAAAAAAATAGCTGCACCTGCTCTGTTCTATCGAAAAGATATTGGAAACAAAGCAATTAAGCACGGCGTTTCTTAACATAGACAAATAATAATGCGATAATGGCACCGATTAATGCAATCCATATAAACGACATATCTGTTAAATATTCTAAGAACATGTAAACACCTCCAATGTAATAAGGAGGGTGTCTTAAACGAAAGGGTCAGACCCTTTTTGAGACACCCTCCATTTTTTAAGAGAAAGAAAGTATAAATTTGTGTCTAGCTCCAGGCGCCATCGGCTCTAGGGTCTAGTCAAATAGGAATTGAAGGAAAGAACACCTTCTATTCCTATTCGCCTTATGCTTGTCGCCGAATGCTTAGCGCCTTGCGCTTTTCTTATTAAGTAGGGTTAATCACGATTTTTTCGTCATCTTCTTCATAACCATCTTCCTCATCAAAAAACGGTAAATTAGCATTTTGGAACAAATAGGTGATCGGGCAGTAACGCAAAATGCCTTCTCCTACCTTCATGGATCCAAGCACAATGGCAATTAAATATGAATCTCTCCAAGGTCTTTTACAATATTTAGATGTAGCCCAAGCTACGAAGGTTAGCCCGCAAGTAATGCGTACTAACGCGTTAATGATTCCGATATTTGGTCGCATCTTTCCATTCACCCCCTAAAATTGTCATAAAAATGAAATAAAACGTTAATGCGTTAATAAATTCCATATGTTAACATAGAATTATGTTAGTAACTAAAAATGGAGGGTCTTTTATGCCCGAGAAAAAATTTCAATGGAAAATCAGTCAAATTAGAAAACAAATAGAGGTTGTATCAAACAAATGTGCACCTACCGTTTTATTAAAAAATGCCTCCTACTTAAATTCCTATTTGCGTCAATGGATCAAAGCAAATATTTGGATCGTGGATGACCGAATTGTCTATGTTGGTGACAATTTACCCGAGCATTCAGCTCAAACTGAAGTGATTGATTGTACAAATAAAGTTATTGTACCTGGATATATTGAACCACATGCACATCCATTTCAATTATATAATCCCCATACGTTAGCAAAGTATGTGTCACGGACAGGAACAACAACTTTTATCGGTGATAACCTTTTTTTCCTTTTACAATACGAGAAAAAGAAAGCGCTTACGTTTTTGGATGATATGGCTAAATTGCCATACCACTTTTATTGGTGGGCAAGATTTGATTTGCAAACAGAGGTACAAAGTGAGGAACAAATTTTTTCACATGACTTTTTGAAACAATGGTTAGAACATAAATCGGTTATTCAAGGAGGAGAATTGACAAGCTGGCCAAAGCTCCTTGATGGGGATGACTGGATCTTATATTGGCTGCGTGAAACAAAACGAAGAGGAAAAAGAATTGAGGGTCATTTTCCAGGTGCTTCAGAAAACACGTTAACAAAAATGAAGCTATTTGGGGTTGATAGTGATCATGAATCGATGACAGGTAAAGATGTCATGAATCGTCTGAAATTAGGATACACTGCTGCTTTAAGACATTCCTCGATTCGCCCGGATCTTTCAAAGCTTTTGCAGGAGCTGCAACTTGAGGGATTAACAACATATGATCATTTATACTATACTACTGATGGAGCGACGCCGACTTTTTATGAAGCAGGCATGATCAATCGTTGTATCGATATCGCGTTAGAATGCAATGTTCCCGCCATTGATGCATATAATATGGCGACCTTTAATATCGCAAAGTATTACCAATTAGAAGAACAGATCGGTGTTATCGCACCAGGGCGGATCGCTACATTAAACATATTAGACAGCATTGATCAACCAGATCCATCGTCTGTTATGGCAAAAGGGATTTGGCTCCTTAAAGAAGGAAAACGACAAGAGACAGGCGATGTTGTTGAATGGTCTGATTATGGGGTTCAATCTGCAGATATTGCTTGGGATTTAACGACAGATGATTTGCAATTTTCTATGCCGCTGGGGATGAAGATGCGAAATGCCGTGATTATGGAGCCTTATTCGGTTACAATTGACAGCTCAGTAAGTGAGCTTTCCGAGCAGCATGATGAAAGCTTTTTAGCTTTAATTGATCGCAATGGCAAATGGAGAATAAATACGGTCATTAAAGGCTTTGCTAACCATGTTCAAGGCTTTGCAAGCTCATACTCGACAACAGGGGACATTATTATCATTGGAAAAAAGAAACCGGAAATGCTGGCTGCTTATAAGAGGATGAAGGAAATCGGCGGAGGGATTGTGTTAACTGAGAATGGAAATGTCTTATTTGAAATGCCACTTCAGTTAAATGGAAGCGCTTCAAAAGAGGGTCTTGAAAGTGTTATGTTTAAACAGAATCAACTCAACACTCTTTTAAAGGAAAGAGGTTATGGTTTTGATGACCCAGTCTATTCTCTGTTATTCTTGTCATCGACACATTTGCCTTATATTAGAATAACTCCTATAGGGATTTTTGATGTCATGAAAAAAACGGTACTCTTTCCGACTATAATGCGTTAAAATATAAAAGGGAAAAAGATAGGTTGTGTTAGCTTGGATAAGAAAACATTTTCATATGCACTTATAACAATGCTTATGGTTATAAGCGCTTGCAGTAATAAAGAAGAAGCCCGTCCTGTTAAAAATGAAGAGACTGTTCAACAAGAGGAAAAGCCTGTGACCGCTGAGGAAGAAGAAGTTTCTGTTTATCCCCTCACAGGATTAGAGGCAGAGGGTGAACTGAATCAGCGTCCAGTTGCCGTCATGATTAATAATCATCCAAAGGCAAGACCTCAATCAGGCCTTCATAAAGCGGATATTGTATATGAAGTTCTTGCAGAGGGAAGTATCACCAGATTTTTAGCTGTCTTCCAGAGTGAAATACCGGATACAATCGGGCCAGTTCGTAGTGCAAGGGATTATTACATTGATCTTAGTGAAGGCTTTGACGCGCTTTTTATAAGTCATGGCTGGAGCCCTGATGCACAAGAAAAGCTGGAATCTGGAGAAGCTGATTATTTAAATGGTTTATTTTATGATGGAACATTATTTTGGAGGGCAGATCACCGTAAAGCACCACATAATTCCTATATATCATATGAAAATATTTTAAAAGGCGCAAAGTCAAATAAGTACGAAACAACTGCAGATGTAGAGCCTTTGGCGTTTCTTTCTGAGGAAGAAGTGGTAAATTTAAAAGGAGAACCTGCAAGCAAGTTTGTCATTAAATATGACAAATCAGAAACATGGAATGTAACATATGAGTATAATCAAACTAAACAAAGTTACAGCCGCTTTAGTGATAATGAGCAAACTGTTGATTTAGAGAGTGAAGAGCCTATACAACTACCCAATGTGTTTGTTGTGGAAATGGAACATACTTTCATTGATTCTTATGGAAGAAGGGCGATTGATTTAACATCAGGCGGTAAAGCAATTCTGTTCCAAAATGGACAAATGCAAGAGGTAAAATGGGAAAACCGGAATGGCAGAATTCTCCCTGTAAAAGACGGGGAGGTATTAAAGCTTGTCCCGGGGAAAACATGGGTCAATATTGTACCAAACATTGACGATGCATTTGTAATTCAAACGCAATAGCAAAAGGAGAATGTCTATGCAAATCGAAAAGCTACGCGGTAAAGAACTAGACCAGCTTTTTAATTCAATTTTGTCATTAAGAGATTTAGAAGAATGTTATCGATTTTTTGATGACTTATGTACTGTGAATGAAATCCAATCTTTGGCACAAAGACTTGAAGTGGCAAGAATGCTGAGAGAAGGATTTACTTACCATAAGATTGAAACGGAAACAGGTGCAAGCACTGCAACCATTTCACGTGTTAAGCGTTGCTTAAATTATGGAAATGATGCTTATACAATGGCATTGGAACGGGTACATGGAAAGAAAGAGGAATCTGAATCGTAAAAGCGCCGAATTTTCGGTGCTTTTTTAATGGGAAAAAAAGATAACCTTCCAACATAAGGCACCATCCCTTTTGGACTTCTGTTCCTTATCTAAACATGGTAAAATCCATTACTGAAGTTATCGTTATTGGATTTTACCATCTTCATAAAGAGTTAAGTTTTTTGCCTACGTGTTCTTTGTTATAATAGTGAAATGGATGTTTTGAATGGAGGAATTCCTGCATGTATGATATTAGCGAGTGGAAGCATGTGTTTAAACTCGATCCTGATAAAGAAATAAGTGATGAGGACTTAGAAAGAATTTGTGAATCTGGCACCGATGGGATTATCGTAGGAGGCAGTAATCATATTACGGAAGATAATGTGTTAAATCTCATGTCCAGAATCCGCAGATATCTGGTCCCATGCATTTTAGAGGTTTCAACACCTGAAGCCATCATTCCCGGGTTTGATCTATATTTTATCCCAACGGTTTTAAATAGTAGAAGTACAAAATGGATGATTGATTTGCACCAGGAAGCGGTGAAGGAATATGGAGAAATCATGAACTGGGAAGAAGTGATCGTGGAAGGATATTGTATATTAAATCCTGATTGTAAGGCAGCTAGTTTAACAGAAGCAAAAACAGACATCTCAGTTGATGATGTCGTAGCATATGCCCGTGTTGCGGAGAATATGTTTCAACTTCCGATTTTTTATTTAGAATACAGTGGAAAATTAGGTGATCTCCCGGTTGTCGAGCAAACCAAGCAGGTATTAAAGGATACGAAGCTTTTTTACGGCGGAGGCATTTCGTCACCAGAAGAAGCAAAGGATTTTGCAAAGCATGCAGATGTTGTTGTCGTTGGAAATGTTATTTACACAGATTTGAAAGCAGCTTTACAAACGGTTGCTGCTGTTAAATCTTAATGTTGGAATAGGCTGTCTGAGGACTAGCATTTAGCCTCAATCTTTATTAAAATAGAACATATGTTTGTTAGGGTGGTGAAGCAGTTGCAATTTTTATCAAATCAATTACTTGCTGGTTTGAATGACAAGCAACAGGAAGCAGTAAAAACAACAGATGGCCCCTTATTGATTATGGCTGGGGCGGGAAGTGGGAAAACTCGTGTGTTAACACATCGGATCGCCTACTTAATGATCGAAAAACAAATTGCCCCTTGGAATATATTAGCGATTACCTTTACGAATAAAGCTGCTCGGGAAATGAAAGAGAGAATTCAAAGTATCTTAGGGGCTGGTGCGGATGACATTTGGATTTCAACTTTTCACTCTATGTGTGTCCGTATTTTGCGTCGAGACAGTGACAGAATGGGAATCAATCGTAACTTTTCCATTCTTGATACGACAGACCAATTGTCGGTTATTAAAACTGTGCTTAAAGAAAAAAATCTCGATCCGAAAAAGTACGAACCAAGAAGCTTGCTTGGTTCGATTAGCAGTGCAAAAAACGAATTGTTAACACCTGATGAATATGAAAAGACGGCAAGCAGCCATTATGAACAAGTTGTAAGTGATGTTTACAAGGAATATCAAAGGAAGCTGCGCAAAAATCAATCACTTGATTTTGATGACTTAATTATGACAACGATCCAATTATTTCAACGTGTTCCAGAGGTTCTTGAAACCTACCAGCGTAAATTCCAATATATTCATGTCGATGAGTATCAAGATACGAATAGAGCACAATATATGCTAGTAAAGCTTTTAGCTGCTCGTTTTAAAAATTTATGTGTTGTCGGGGACTCTGATCAGTCTATTTATCGCTGGCGCGGTGCAGATATTGCCAACATTCTATCGTTTGAAAAGGACTATCCTCATGCAAATGTCATTTTGCTTGAACAAAACTATCGTTCAACAAAGCTAATATTAGAGGCTGCCAATGAGGTTATTAAACATAATTCAAATCGAAAACCTAAAAAGCTATGGACTGAGAATCAACAAGGCGCGAAGATTATGTATTATCGTGCTGATAGCGAATCAGCAGAAGGCCAATTTGTTGCGGGAAAAATTAAACAATTGGTTGATTCAGGGGAACGGAAGCTTTCGGATATTGCGATTCTATATCGGACAAATGCACAATCAAGGATTATCGAGGAAGTTTTGCTTAAATCCAACATTAATTATACCATTGTCGGCGGAATCAAGTTCTATGACAGAAAAGAGATTAAGGACTTGCTAGCATACCTGCGCTTAATTGCCAACCCGGATGACGATATTAGCTTAGCCCGAATTATTAATGTCCCGAAACGGGGTGTCGGCTCTACATCTGTAGATAAAATTGCAAACTATGCATTAGATAATGACCTATCTTTATTTCAAGCAATAGAAGAAATTGAACAAGTCGGTGTTAGTGCAAAGGTTGTTAAGGCATTAGTGGAATTCCGCGAAATGATCCGCAATCTTGGCAATATGCAGGATTACTTGTCTGTTACAGAGCTTGCTGAGGAAATCATTGAGAAATCTGGGTATCGGGAAATGCTTGTACAAGAAAAGACAATCGAGGCACAAAGCCGTTTGGAGAATATCGATGAGTTTCTTTCTGTTACGCAAACCTTTGAAAAGCAAAATGACGATAAAAGTCTTGTTGCCTTTTTAACTGATTTAGCCCTTGTATCTGATATTGATAAACTTGAAGAGGATGAGCAAGAGCAAAATGACGCAGTTGTCCTCATGACCCTTCACTCTGCAAAGGGATTAGAGTTTCCAGTTGTGTTCTTAATCGGTCTTGAGGAAGGTGTTTTCCCGCATAGCCGCTCCTTAATGGAAGAGGATGAAATGGAGGAAGAGCGCCGTTTAGCATATGTGGGAATCACACGAGCTGAAAAAGAACTGTTTATTTCAAATGCACAAATGCGTACTCTTTTTGGAAGAACAAGCATGAACCCTGAGTCGCGCTTTATCGCAGAGATCCCAAGCGAATTGATTGAATGTCTTCATGAAGCAAAGAAACCAGCTGCATCGTTTAATCAAGGGCGCCGTTTAGAAAAACGTCCGCCAGTTACAAGACCGGTTGTTGCCTCAACAGGCGGTGATGATATTTCCTGGGCAGTTGGTGATAAGGCTGAACATAAAAAGTGGGGAATTGGCACAGTCGTAAGTGTAAAAGGGGCAGGAGAAGGAAAGGAATTAGATATTGCTTTTCCAAGCCCAGTAGGAATTAAACGGCTGTTAGCAAAATTTGCCCCAATAAATCGGGTCTAAAGAGAAGACGTTAGAAAGAAAGGATTGGAATCTCTATGGATAAACAATCAGCAATTAAAAAAGCTTTGGAACTGCATGAGCTGCTTAACACGTATAATTACGAATACCATGTTTTAGATCAACCGAGCGTACCTGATTCTGAATATGATCGGCTTTTACAAGAATTAATCAAGCTCGAAGAAGATTTCCCTGAATTGAAATCACCGGACTCTCCAACTCAAAGGGTTGGAGGGACCATTTTAGAGGCCTTTCAAAAGGTTGTCCACAGAACACCTATGCTAAGCTTAGGGAATGCATTTAATGAACAGGATTTACGTGATTTTGACCGCCGGGTAAGACAAGCGGTAGGTGATGATGTTCAATACGTGGCTGAGTTGAAAATTGACGGTTTAGCCGTATCGTTGCGTTATGAAAATGGTTATTTTGTACAAGGTGCTACACGCGGAGACGGTACAACCGGTGAGGATATTACAGAAAACCTCAAAACAATACGATCCATTCCGCTTAGGCTAAAACAAGAACTGAGTTTTGAAGTACGAGGCGAGGCATTTATGCCAAAAAAATCATTTGAAAAATTAAATGAGCTTCGTTTACAAAATGAAGAAGAGCCATTTGCTAACCCGCGGAATGCTGCAGCTGGCTCTATTAGACAGCTTGATCCCAAAATCGCGGCAAAACGGAACCTTGATATTTTTGTTTACAGCATTGCTGATCTTGGCGGAACAGGTGTTGAAAGACATAGTGAAGCCTTGGATTTATT
The DNA here is from genome assembly GCF_051842955.2 of Metabacillus sp. Hm71. Lineage (NCBI taxonomy): Bacteria > Bacillati > Bacillota > Bacilli > Caryophanales > Bacillaceae > Metabacillus > Metabacillus sp. Hm71. The sequence goes on from NZ_CM200278.1 coordinate 384,465, forward strand.
AGAAGAAGTCGGATTTAAAACAAATAAAGAACGCAGAAAATGTGAAAATATTGAAGAAATCCTCTCCTTTATTGAAGGGATTCAGGAAAAAAGAGCAACCTTATCTTATGATATTGATGGGATTGTTATCAAAGTTGATTCCCTCGCACAACAGGAAGAGCTTGGATTTACAGCAAAAAGTCCGCGGTGGGCAATCGCTTATAAATTCCCTGCTGAGGAAGTTACGACAAAGCTTATAGACATTGAATTAAGTGTTGGAAGAACAGGTGTGATTACACCAACGGCCATTTTAGAACCAGTGCGTGTAGCCGGAACAACTGTACAACGTGCCTCACTCCATAATGAGGACTTAATTAGAGAAAAGGACATCAAGCTTGGTGATACCGTTGTTGTGAAAAAAGCAGGGGACATTATCCCAGAGGTTGTTAATGTGCTTGTTGATCATCGATCTGGTGAAGAACAAGACTTTACCATGCCTACACATTGCCCTGCATGTGAAAGCGAGCTCGTTCGCATTGAGGGCGAAGTAGCTCTCCGCTGCATCAACCCGCAATGTCCGGCACAAATAAAGGAAGGTCTCATCCACTTTGTATCAAGAAATGCGATGAATATTGATGGTCTTGGTGAACGAGTTGTGGCCCAATTGTTTCAAGAGGGGTTAATTAAGGATGTAGCGGATTTATACCGCCTAAAGAGAGAACAGCTGCTGGGTCTTGAGAGAATGGGGGAAAAATCTACTGATAACCTATTAAAAGCGATCGAACAATCAAAGGAAAACTCACTTGAACGGCTTTTATTTGGTTTAGGCATTCGTCATGTTGGTGCAAAGGCAGCGAAAACCATCGCCCAAGCATTTGAATCAATTGACCAACTTCAACAGGCATCAAAAGATGATCTTATTGCGATCAATGAGATAGGAGATAAGATGGCTGATTCCGTTGTTACATATTTTGAGAATCCGGATGTCCAACATTTAGTGAATGAGCTTAAGTCATTAGGAGTGAACACGCTCTATAAAGGACCAAAACTAGTAAGACCTGAAGAAAGTGATTCCTATTTAGCCGGAAAAACGGTTGTTTTAACCGGTAAGCTTGAGCAGCTAACTCGAAATGAAGCAAAAGAAGGGATAGAGCGGCTCGGTGGTAAAGTGACAGGAAGTGTAAGTAAAAGTACAGATTTAGTTGTTGCAGGTGAAGCAGCAGGCAGCAAGCTGAAGAAAGCCCAGGAATTAAACATAGAAGTATGGGATGAAGCTCGGCTCCTTGAGGAACTAAATAAATAAGAGGTGTGAATTCACTTGAAAAAAAAGCTATTAATGGTGTTAACAGCAAGCTTTCTTGTTTTAACGGCTTGTGCACCGAACTTTGGAGAGCAAGAAGAAATCGTGCAGGAAACTGAGGATGAATCAAAAGAACAGGCGATTATCCCGAAATACAATATTTCAGATTCGTATTATAAGATGATCTTGCCGTTTAAGCAGGGGGAAGCGAGGGGGCTTGTTGCAGAGCAATTAAACACCCGCTTAGATATTGACGAGTTTGAAACAGGCTTAATGCGAGTTGCGCAAGAGTCCTTTTCTCCTGATAACTATTTATACCAGGAAGGCCAATATTTAAAAGGGGAAGATATCAGCAGCTGGCTGCAACGGAAAAAAGTTGGCAATGAGCTAAAAGAAGCTCAAGAAGCAGCAAAGAGTCAGGATAAAAATACGACTGGAGCGGATGAAAAGTATGTTGAGGTTGGTCTTAACCCGGCATTGCCTGAGGCTGACGGCCAAAGCCTTACGGAATTACATTCGAAATATCCAATCTATCTTTCCCATATACTTGAACATGATTATTTAATTCGCAAAGATGATACCGTTGAATTAGGCGGAGTCGTGATCGGCTTGGCGATGAACTCTGTTCATTATTATCAGGAAGAGCATGGCTATCCTAGAGAACATGAAATAAGTACAGAAGAGCTTCTGGCACAAGGGAAGCAAATGGCCGAAATTATTTTGAAGCGTGTAAGGAGTACAAAAGGACTAGAAAAGGTGCCGATTGTTTTTGCTATATATAAACAAGAGAAGAAGTCATCGATTGTTCCTGGTAATTTCGTTGCAAAGACAACTGTAAAAGAGGGAAGCAACAGTTTAGAGAAATGGGAAGATATTGATGAGGATTATTATTTCTTCCCATCCGATGAAGCGACAAATGATTATCGCGATGATGCGCAAATGTTCAATCGCTTTAAACAAGATGTTGAAGAATTTTTCCCTAACTATACTGGTGTCATTGGAAAAGCCTTTTATAAAAATGGCGAATTGAATTACTTGGATATCGAAATCCCAATGCAATTTTATGGGAAGGCTGAAGTGATTGCCTTTACACAGTTTGTCACAGGAAAGGTCATGGAATATTTTCCTGATTACATTTCACTTGAAGTGAATGTGATGTCAACTACAGGTCAAGAAGCCGTCATTATCAAAGAACCAAATCAAGAAGAACCAACCGTTCATATTTATAAATAAATAGCTATCAAAGGGGCTGTCTAAGAAGCCGGAACTCTTCATCTACAATTTATGGTTTGTGATGAAGGCGGCTTTCGTGTGAGACAGCTCCTTTTTATTTTAGCCTATCCTTCTAGGTCGAGAAAAAGATACTCATTTCTATCAATAGCTGTGCATACGAATGAAGCATAAGCGCTCAATTGCAAGATTAGAAGCTAGAGATAGGAAAGTAGAGGAAATGATTTTTTTAGATTTTAAAGGAGGGACTTGGGAATGACAGTACCTTACAAGCACGAACCATTTACTGACTTTTCAATTGAAGAAAATAAACAAGCGTTTCTTCAAGGACTTAAGGTTGTTCAATCCTATATACATCAACATTATGACTTGGTATTAGGCGGAGAGCGCGTCAAAACAAAGGATAAAATCATCTCTATTAATCCTGCCAACAAGGATGTAGTAGTTGGGGTTGTATCAAAAGCAACGAAGGAGCATGCCGAAAGAGCCATGCAAATTGCTGATGAAACATTTCAGGTGTGGCGTAAAACTAAACCTGAAATGAGAGCAGATATTTTGTTTCGTGCAGCTGCCATCGTTCGGCGTCGGAAGCATGAATTTTCTGCCTTACTTGTAAAGGAAGCAGGTAAGCCTTGGAAAGAAGCGGATGCTGATACAGCAGAGGCAATTGATTTTATGGAGTACTATGGAAGACAAATGCTGAAATTAAAGGATGGAATCCCTGTTGAATCAAGGCCAATTGAATATAATCGTTACACTTACATACCGCTTGGTGTAGGTATCATCATTTCACCATGGAACTTTGCTTTTGCGATAATGGCAGGGATGACTGCAGCGGCTATTGTTTCAGGTAATACCGTCTTATTAAAACCGGCTAGTGCGACACCAGTGATTGCCGCTAAATTTTTAGACGTATTAGAAGAAGCAGGACTGCCGTCAGGTGTGGTCAATTATGTTCCAGGAAGCGGTTCAGAGGTGGGGGACTATTTAGTAGACCATCCCCGAACAAGATTTATTAGTTTTACTGGCTCGCGTGAAGTCGGAGTGAGAATCTATGAGCGTGCTGCAAAGGTACAGGAGGGTCAGATTTGGTTAAAGAGGGTCATTGCCGAGATGGGAGGAAAAGACACGATTATCGTTGATTCGTCAGCGGATTTGGAATTAGCAGCCCAATCCATTGTCGCATCTGCTTTTGGTTTTTCAGGACAAAAATGTTCTGCCTGCTCACGGGTTGTCATTCTTGAAGACGTTTACGACCAAGTGTTACATCGAGTTGTTGAGATCACAAAAGAGTTAGCAGTAGGTGACCCAGAGGATTCTTCAACTTATATAGGTCCAGTTATTGATCAAGCGGCCTATGAAAAAATCTTAAGCTATATTGAGATAGGAAAAGAAGAAGGGAAATTATTAGTTGGTGGAAAAGGAGATCAAACAAAAGGCTATTTTATCGAGCCAACTATTTTTGCCGATGTTGATGAAGATGCCCGTATTATGAAGGAAGAAATATTCGGCCCGGTCGTTGCATTCTGCAAAGCGAAGGATTTCGATCATGCTATCAATATTGCAAATAATACAGATTATGGCCTTACTGGTGCTGTGTTAACAAACAATCGGGAACATATTGAAAAAGCAAGAGAAGATTTTCATGTAGGTAATCTTTATTTTAATCGGGGCTGTACGGGAGCCATTGTGGGATATCAGCCATTTGGAGGATTTAATATGTCCGGAACAGATTCAAAAGCAGGTGGTCCTGATTATTTGCTTTTGCATTTGCAGGCAAAAACTACCTCGGAAATGTTATAAGATCAAAAGCGCAAGCGCCTTCTATTCATGATCGTCTTATTTTCCCCAGGTTTGATCAAGGCGCTTGCGCTTTTTATTTGTTTATTAGAAATTATCAAATTGTTTAAATTGTGGATAAGCGTTTCGGTATCCAGCTTCAGAGCTTTTGTTCTATTCTATCCTTTCCAATAAAACCGCTCATCATCCTGATTGCTCTTTACCTCAATTGTTTCCGGGGGTGTGGGTACAGTCTTTGCTTCATTGAAGTCATCTTGTTTTGAAGTGGTTTCTTGTACCTTGTCCTCTTTTTGTGCAGAACGCTGCTCAGAAAGCACTTGTATTAGCTGAGAGGTCAGTTCGCTGCGCTTTTGGTATTCATTAAGAAACAACGCGATGGAAATGATGACCCCGCCGCCGATTAAACATGTAAGATAAGGTTCTAATGATCCGATAAGCTGAAGCGTCATAAATTGAACGGACCCGCCATACATTTCTTGTTCTTCCTGTACCGCCTTAAATGTCATTGAGATATGATTGATGATGCCCCCTGCACCGAGAACGATTAAAAAGCCTCCAAAACCAATTAAAAATTTCTTCACACCTTCCACCCCTGATACCGTTTCATTTTGTACAATCTTACCATGTATTAGAAAATCTTACTAGGCGAAAGGGTGGAAAATAAGTGTTTATCGGTGGGATATTGTGCATTAGGTACATTTCGTTTGATAAAAGAGTTCATTGCAGAACTGATCTTGTTAATTTTTGACTAATTGATATTTTCTGAAAATAATGTATAATTGTCTAATCAAAAGATAAAGGTGGATTTAACATGAATACGTTAGCAAGAATTAGTACAGCTGCAGGAAATACCTTTATCATTTGGGTTTTGGTATTTACTGCATTAGCTATGTTTTTTCCAGGAGGGTTTATTTGGATTGCCCCTTACATTTCTATTTTACTTGGAATCATCATGTTTGGTATGGGTTTGACATTATCAGTAAATGATTTTAAAGCCGTTTTTAAGCAGCCTCTAGCTGTTTTTGTCGGGGTTGCAGCACAATACATCATTATGCCGGGTATTGCGTATCTTTTAGCAGTGGGACTTAATCTGCCGCCAGAATTAGCTGTAGGGGTCATTTTAGTAGGATGCTGCCCAGGAGGTACTGCATCTAATGTTATGACTTATTTGGCAAAAGGAAATATTGCATTATCACTAGCAGTTTCAGCAGTTGCAACTTTGGTTTCTCCGATTTTAACACCAGCACTCATTTATTTACTTGCGAGTCAATGGCTCCCTGTTGATGGAAAGGATATGCTAATCTCTACTATACAAATTGTTCTTATTCCAATCATTTTAGGGATCATCTTTAAATGGTTATTAAAAGATAAAGCCGAGGAGGGAGCAAAGGTTCTTCCTTTGGTTTCCGTAATTGGGATTGTGGGAGTTATATCTGCCGTTGTTGCAGCGAATAAAGATCATATTCTAGAATCTGGGCTTTTAATGCTGGGTGTGGTTATTCTGCATAATTTAGTCGGGTTGATGTTAGGATTTCTTATTTCAAAAATATGCAGGTTCCCATATGCTGACCAAAAAGCGATCGCAATTGAAGTCGGAATGCAGAATTCAGGGCTGGCTGCTGCCTTGGCTACAGCTCATTTTTCTCCCGTTACAGCTGTTCCGAGTGCAATCTTCAGCGTTTGGCATAACATATCAGGTCCGCTTGTTGCGACATATTGGTCAAAAAAAGCACAAAGAGATGTGCAAGAGACTAAGGAAATTACACCATCTTAAAGACCATATAGGTAAAAGATTATTAAGAAAAAGAAAGAAGGCATCATTGTTACTTGTGATGCCTTCTTTGAATTTTATTTCAGTTGTAAATGGGTTTTCCCGTTCGTTTATTGTTCCATTTATAAAGTAAGTTTTTCTTCCATTTTATTAAACGTGTTTTTAACCTCAGTTGAAGGTGCTTTAGTCAATAGGCTTACAACAATAACTGAGATTAAACTTAAAGCGAAGCCTGGTATCATTTCATACATAAAGTTCTTCGCCGCTGGAATGTTCACCCAGATTAATACAGTTAATGCACCAACTATAATACCTGATAATGCTCCCCACTTGGTCATACGTTTCCAGAACAAGCTTAATAGAATCGCAGGACCAAATGCTGAACCAAATCCAGCCCATGCATATCCAACAAGACCCAATATTGTGTCATTAGGATTGATAGATAAGAAGATAGCGATAATCGCTACGAGTAAAACGGATAGTCTGCCTATAAGGACAAGCTCTTTGTCAGTAGCATTCCTACGTAAAAAGGCTTTATAAAAATCCTCTGTCATTGCACTTGCCGTAACAAGAAGCTGTGATGAAATGGTACTCATAATAGCGGCTAAAATCGCAGCAAGCAAGAATCCGGTAATAAGCGGATGAAACAAAAGTTCAGAGAAATAAATAAAAATTGTCTCAGGGTCATCTAATGTTGCTCCAGTTTTCGAAATATAAGCTGCACCAATAAGTCCTGTAAGCATTGCCCCGATAATTGAGATTATCATCCAGCCCATTCCAATCCGGCGAGCTGGCTTAAGTTCTTTAAGCGAAGAAATGGCCATAAAGCGGACAATAATATGCGGCTGCCCAAAATAACCTAGCCCCCATGCAAGTAAAGAAATAATACTAATGACAGATGTTCCAGTAAAAATATTAAGCATATTGCTATCGATTTGACGAATTTCATTAAATGTAGATGTAAAACCTCCGATATCCGTCAAAGCTACAATCGGCACTAAAATAAGGGCAATAAACATGATTAAGCCTTGAACAAAATCAGTTAAACTTACGGCCAGAAAACCGCCAAATAAGGTATAAGCCATAACGACGCCAGCTGTTAAAAACAAACCAAATTTATAATCTAAGTCAAATGCTGACTCAAACAAAGTACCGCCTGAAACTAAACCTGCAGAAGTGTACAATGTGAAGAAAATAAAGATAACTAAAGCAGAAAAACTTCGCAGAATTTTTGAATCATCACTAAATCGATTTTCAAAAAAGTCAGGAATCGTAATGGAATCATTTGCAACTTCAGTATACGTTCGGAGACGTGGAGCAATCAGCAAGTAATTAAGATAAGCTCCAATTGTTAATCCGATAGCCAGCCATATGCTTGAAAGTCCTGATACATACATGGCGCCTGGCAATCCCATTAGCATCCAGCCGCTCATATCTGAAGCCCCAGCTGAAAGTGCGGTTACTGCTGGACCTAACCCGCGGCCACCTAACATATAGTCTGATAGGTCTGAAGTTTTCTTATAAGCATACCAACCTATCAACAGCATTCCAACCATATAGATTCCTAAAGAAATAAGAATTCCTATTTCCACCAAATCACTCCTAATTATTTATTCGCTATTAAAGTTTGAATATTCAAACTTATCAAGCTTTTGCTTATGGTTTATAAAGCTATCAAACTATTACCCATATTTCAAGGCAAAGTAACAAATTTCCAAGGCTTGTCTATGTACACTAGGGACTAACATACCGTACTTGAAAGCGTTTACAAAAATAAAATAAAGTAAAATAATTTTGAATATTCAAAAAATAAAAGCAGCTATTTTTTCGCCTAGGCAAAAAACTTTTTTGTTTCATATAGATAATATAACTAAAAAAATGAGGAGGATTTGCTGTGAGTGATCCAATGAAGATGATAAATGACTTCTTTCAACAACGTCCAAAGCGAACACTTTTGGATTCTATAGATCAGGCTTTTAAAAAAACGACTGCAGCCAGCTTTACGGCTGAGATTGCAGAAGATGACTTGAATTTCATGATCAACGCTGAACTGCCGGGTGTCCCTAAAAACGATATAAGTGTAGAGCTGCGTGGAAATCAAGTGGTTATCACAGTAAAAGAACAGAAGCATCCTATACGAAAAATTGGCGGTACACGCATTGTCCAAATACCGGATTATGTCAACAACAAAAAGATGAAGGCAGTTTACAGAAACGGGATGCTTGAGATTCGTTTAGAAAAGAAGAAGCCAACAAGAATTGAAATAGAATAATTGGAGCCGCTGGTTTTGATTGCTAGCGGTTTTTATTTTTGCTTAGGAATTATAAAATTCTTGAACTGTGGGTAAGCGCTTTGAAATCCAGCTCCAGCGCCTAGCCCCTCGAGGTCATAAGCCAATTTAGAATTGAAGGCAAAAAGCGCCTTCTATTCTAAATCGTCTTATGCTTGTCGGGGCTGAACGAGGCGCTTGCGCTTTTGTTCTGCCGTGACTAAGCAAGTTGGTTCCGCTTTTTCTGATATTGATTAATTAGTCTTTGTTTTGGTATCATCAGAGTATTGTGGATGAACGATTTTGTGGAGGTGAAATGATATGTCAAGAATATCAGTAGAACAAGTTAAACACGTAGCGAATTTAGCGCGATTAGCTATAACTGAAGAGGATGCGAAGCTTTTTACCCAGCAATTAGATGCCATCATTACGTTTGCTGAGCAGCTAAATGAAGTAGATACCGAAAATGTGAAACCAACATCACATGTATTAGATATGAAAAATATCATGAGAGAAGATACCCCTAAAAAAGGGTTGGACAACGAGGAAGTAATTAAAAATGCCCCAGATCATGAGGATGGTTATATTCGTGTACCATCAATTTTAGAATAAGGGAGGGACAAGCGTGACGCTTTTTGATCGTAAACTATCAGAATTAAAAGAACTCTTACATAAAAAAGAAATTACCGTTTCTGACTTGGTAGAAGAATCGTTTAAACGAATACAAGAGGTTGATGATAAAGTCGGAGCGTTTTTAACATTAAATGAAGAGAAAGCACGTACATATGCAAAGGAATTAGATGAGGCATTAGATAGCCGTGACGAGTTTGGGCTATTATTTGGTATGCCAATTGGGATTAAAGATAATATTGTAACAAAAGGATTGCGCACGACATGCGCAAGTAAAATCCTGGAAAACTTTGATCCGATTTATGATGCGACAGTTGTAAAACACCTTCAAAAGGCAGAAGCTGTTACTATTGGTAAGTTAAATATGGACGAGTTTGCAATGGGTTCTTCAACTGAAAATTCCGGTTACAAGCCTACGAAAAACCCATGGAATCTTGAAACAGTACCGGGCGGTTCAAGCGGCGGGTCAGCTGCGGCGGTTGCAGCAGGAGAGGTTCCTTTCTCATTAGGCTCTGATACAGGAGGCTCTATTCGTCAACCAGCAGCTTTTTGTGGTGTTGTCGGTCTAAAACCAACTTATGGCCGTGTATCACGTTTTGGGTTAGTTGCGTTTGCCTCTTCATTAGACCAAATTGGACCAATCACACGCAATGTCGAGGATAATGCCTATTTATTACAAACGATTTCAGGTGTAGACGAAATGGATTCAACTTCTGCGGACGTTGAAGTACCGGACTTTCTATCTTCCTTAACTGGTGATGTAAAAGGATTAAAGATTGCTGTGCCGAAAGAATATTTAGGTGAAGGTGTTAATGAGGAAGTAAAGCAGTCTGTTCTTGACTCACTTAAAGTGTTAGAAGGATTAGGAGCAACTTGGGAAGAGGTATCACTGCCGCACTCAAAATATGCACTTGCTACATACTATTTATTATCTTCATCAGAGGCTTCTGCAAATCTAGCTCGTTTTGATGGTGTCCGCTACGGTTATCGTACTGACAATGCAGAAAATTTAATCGAAATGTACAAACAAACTCGTGCCGAAGGGTTTGGAAATGAAGTTAAACGCAGAATAATGCTTGGAACATTTGCGTTAAGCTCAGGTTATTATGATGCCTATTATAAAAAGGCGCAAAAGGTACGTACCTTAATCAAAAAAGACTTTGAAGACGTATTTGAAAAATACGACGTTATTATTGGGCCGACAACACCGACTCCAGCATTTAAAATTGGTGAAAATGTAAAAGACCCGTTAACGATGTATGCTAATGATATTTTAACGATTCCAGTAAACCTTGCAGGTGTACCTGGTATTTCCGTTCCTTGTGGTTTATCTCATGGATTGCCGCTCGGTTTACAAATTATCGGAAAGCATTTTGATGAAAGCACAATTTACCGCGTTGCTTACGCATTTGAGCAAGCAACAGATCATCATAAAGCAAAACCTGAATTGTAAGGGGTGAGAAATCAATGAAATATGAAACGGTAATTGGACTAGAGGTCCATGTTGAATTAAAAACAGATTCAAAAATCTTTTCAAGTGCTCCAAACCACTTTGGCGCAGAGCCTAATACAAATACAACAGTTGTCGAACTAGGTTATCCTGGAGTATTGCCAGTTCTAAATAAAAAGGTTGTCGATTTCGCAATGAAGGCATGCATGGCACTTAATTGTGAAGTTGCAACTGAAACAAAATTTGACCGTAAAAACTATTTTTATCCGGACAATCCAAAAGCTTACCAAATTTCACAATTTGATAAGCCAATAGGTGAAAACGGCTGGATTGATATCGAAGTAAACGGTGAAACGAAACGCATCGGGATTACACGTATTCACATGGAAGAGGATGCAGGAAAGCTTATCCACTCCAATGACGGTTATTCCTTGGTTGACCTTAATCGTCAAGGTACCCCGCTTATTGAAATCGTATCAGAGCCGGATATCCGGACACCAGAAGAAGCATATGCTTATTTAGAAAAATTAAAAGCAATTATCCAATATACAGGTGTTTCTGATTGTAAAATGGAAGAAGGCTCATTGCGATGTGATGCTAACATTTCTTTACGTCCTGAAGGTCAAAAAGAATTTGGTACGAAGACAGAGCTTAAAAACTTAAACTCATTTGCTTTTGTAAAAAACGGATTAGAGTATGAGGAAAAACGCCAAGAGAAAATCCTACGTGCTGGCGGGGAAATTCAACAAGAGACACGCCGCTATGATGAAGCAACGAAAAAGACGATCTTAATGCGTGTAAAAGAAGGTTCAGAAGATTATCGTTACTTCCCTGAGCCGGACCTTGTTGAGCTTTATATTGATGATGAATGGAAAGAAAGAATACGTGCATCCATTCCAGAGCTTCCTGACGCTCGTCGTAAACGTTATGTAGATGAGCTTGGCTTACCTGAATATGATGCACAAGTATTAACTATGACAAAAGAAATGTCTGATTTCTTTGAACAAACTCTTGCTGCTGGAGCTGATGCAAAACAGGCATCAAACTGGATCATGGGAGAAGTATCAGCTTATTTAAATGCTGAGGGCAAAGAATTAGCTGATATCGCTCTTACAGCAGAAGGATTAGCAGGTATGATCAAGCTAATCGAAAATGGAACCATTTCTTCTAAAATAGCGAAGCAAGTATTTAAAGAGCTAATCGAGAATGGCGGAGATGCGGAAATAATCGTAAAAGAAAAAGGATTAGTCCAAATTTCTGATGATGAAACATTACGTAAGTTTGTTAATGAAGCATTGGATGCAAATCCAAAATCAATTGAAGACTTTAAAAATGGTAAGCAAAAGGCGATTGGTTTCTTAGTCGGCCAAATCATGAAAGCGACAAAGGGACAGGCAAATCCGCCGATGGTAAATAAATTATTAATGGAAGAAATACAAAAGAGATAAAATGGCCAAAAGAAGAAAGACAAAGCAGGTTAGCTCCCTGCTTTGTCTCTTTTAAAAAAATGATTGACAGCATCTAAATGAAAGTGGTACATTATTATTCCGCTCAGAAATTTTATTAAATAATTGTTATTGACTTCTGCGAAGTTCGGTGATAATATATTATTTGTTGTTAATGAGTGTGAGAAAATCAAATGATAATTTTCTTTAAAAAATTTTTCGCGGAAGTTGACAAAAAAGAAATGACTTGCTATAATATTTTTTGTCGCTGATGTACAGCGAAAATAGTTCTTTGAAAACTAAACAAAACAGAAACGTCAACGTTAATTCTAAGTCTATTAAATAGACATTTTTAAGAGCTATATCAACTCTTTATTGGAGAGTTTGATCCTGGCTCAGGACGAACGCTGGCGGCGTGCCTAATACATGCAAGTCGAGCGAATCTGAGGGAGCTTGCTCCCGATGATTAGCGGCGGACGGGTGAGTAACACGTGGGTAACCTGCCTGTAAGATTGGGATAACTCCGGGAAACCGGAGCTAATACCGGATAACATTTCGAACCGCATGGTTCGAAGTTGAAAGGTGGCTTTTGCTACCACTTACAGATGGACCCGCGGCGCATTAGCTAGTTGGTGAGGTAACGGCTCACCAAGGCAACGATGCGTAGCCGACCTGAGAGGGTGATCGGCCACACTGGGACTGAGACACGGCCCAGACTCCTACGGGAGGCAGCAGTAGGGAATCTTCCGCAATGGACGAAAGTCTGACGGAGCAACGCCGCGTGAGCGAAGAAGGCCTTCGGGTCGTAAAGCTCTGTTGTTAGGGAAGAACAAGTACCGTTCAAATAGGGCGGTACCTTGACGGTACCTAACCAGAAAGCCACGGCTAACTACGTGCCAGCAGCCGCGGTAATACGTAGGTGGCAAGCGTTGTCCGGAATTATTGGGCGTAAAGCGCGCGCAGGCGGTTTCTTAAGTCTGATGTGAAAGCCCACGGCTCAACCGTGGAGGGTCATTGGAAACTGGGGAACTTGAGTGCAGAAGAGGAGAGTGGAATTCCACGTGTAGCGGTGAAATGCGTAGAGATGTGGAGGAACACCAGTGGCGAAGGCGACTCTCTGGTCTGTAACTGACGCTGAGGCGCGAAAGCGTGGGGAGCGAAC